>WGAR01000028.1 GCA_015494725.1 Thermodesulfobacteriaceae bacterium
GGCCCCCCGGACCGCTCCTTTGCAAGGCCGGCTCCCTAGGTTCGGAGATAACGCTTAAGCCCCGCCAGACCGAGGAGACCGGGAAGGAAAAGGACCCCCGCCGGCGGAAGAGGCACCGCACTGAGGTGCATCCCGGCGTTCACGCTTAAGGAATCCCCCTGATAGACCGTCCCGGAGATAGAGAGACTCGCAGAAAGAGAATACCACCCCGGCTCAAGGAAATACTCATAGGCGTAGGAATACTCCCCATCACCGCTTATCCCCTGAGGATTAATCTGGTTTCCGACGTAGGCGATCTGCCTTACATAACTGTCCGGCTCCCCGTTGTTGTCGGTA
Source organism: Thermodesulfobacteriaceae bacterium (assembly GCA_015494725.1). Lineage (GTDB taxonomy): Bacteria > Desulfobacterota > Thermodesulfobacteria > Thermodesulfobacteriales > Thermodesulfobacteriaceae > Thermosulfurimonas_A. Next base: position 337 of record WGAR01000028.1, read on the forward strand.
TCCTCATACTGGTACAGATAAAAATTCCAGGTAATACTAGCACGGTTGGCATAAGAGTAATTCCGGCCGTAATCGAAACCCCTATAGTTCGCAAACTCGACCACCCGCAGGGTAAGGGGCTTATCCAGATAAAAATACCCAGACTGCGAAGGATGAGCATAAAAAGAGGCCCAGTCGTTAGCGCTTACATAGATGTTGGTTGAGGCTGATCCCGAGGCGGAAAGACCGCTCACCCCGTCCTTATCAAGAAAACTCCTGGACTGAGACGAGGCCGTCCATCTCTGCGTTACCTTATCCAGAGGATGAGTATAGGAGTCCGAGACCTGGGCCTCGGCCGGGGGATTGTCCTGGTAAGCATCTACCGCCGTATCCGCATCATCGGTTTGGGAAATTACAGAGGGCTCGAAAACATGCTTGGCTTCTCCATTACTGTAACCATTTATCTTTGCCTGTGCATCAAAGTGGGCGTAATGCCAGGGAGAGCTATCGTCCCAGTAATAGGGTATGGGCGAGGCCCAGACCCCTCCCGCAAGCCCCAAACACCCTGCCACCAAAACCAAAACCAAAACCCACAAAAACCCTCTCCTGTTTCCTCTTCTTACCTTTCTCATCCTTACCCCCCTTCGAAGATTTTCTTCTCTCTTTTAACACTATATTAAAGAATAAGAAACTTTGTCAAGCTGAGATGAAGAGGTATAGAATGAAAATGGGATCCATCGGCAGAAAAGTGGACCTAAACTCGGCTATTTAATTCCCGGCGGGGTTAAGCGGGGCTTCTTCGCCGAGATGAGCCAGGACCTCCCGGACCAGTTCCGGGAGAGGGCTTTCGGAGGATAAGGTCAGGTGTCGAAAACCGGGCAGGATCCGGAGATAGGTTTCCCTCACCGCCCGAAGCATGGCCTCGGTCTCGTAAAGCTCCCGTTTTTCGGCCCGGCCCTTCACCCGATCGAGGGCCTTTTCCACCGGAAGATCCAGGTATATCACCAGGTCCGGCACCGGAGCCACGGTCTCGTTCTTCCGGCGAAGTTCCTCCGGATCCAGCCCCTGGCTCCCCTGATAGGCCAGGGTGGAGGGATAGTAGCGATCGCAGAGGACCATTCTGCCCTGAAGAAGGGCCGGAATGATCACCCGTTCGGCGTGTTCCCTGCGATCCCTCAGAAACAGCTCCGCAAAGGCCTGAGGAGAAAGGGGAGTCCTGCGGACCAGGTGCTCGCGGATCTTCTTCCCCCATTCCCCCTCCGTGGGTTCCCGGGTAAGAAGCACCGGCCGGCCGGCCTCCTTCAATCTCTGCCCCACCTCCCGTAACAGGGTGCTCTTCCCCGAACCGTCCAGCCCCTCAAAGACGATAAGACGCCCCGGGCGGTTGAATTCCACCAGGATCCTGGAGACCAGAAAATCCCGGTTGTCCGGAGTAACCTCGCAGAAGATAGGCCCTTCCAGCCTGAGAACCTCCTCCAGGAAGGGGACCTTCCCGTAACCCACCGAGGCCAGCAGAAGTTCCGGCCCGGCCAGAAGCTCCCGGATACGTTGACGGAAGGCCTCGGAAAAGACCTCCATCTTGCCGATCTCATCCACCACGAAGATCACCGGCCCCGGGGCCGAGGGATCCGGCTCAAGAGAGGAAAGGGCCAGTTTCTCGAAGGTCTCCAGGAAGACCCGGTACTTACCCAGCTGGGGCCAGCCCCGGCCCTTTTTGGCCAGCCAGGCCTCCCGTCCGTCCAGGGTATAGATCTTGAAACCTATCCGCCGCCCTCCCTCCCGCACCTCCCGGGTGACAAACCCCCTCTTGACCCCGGGAAGCTTCTGCACGATCCGCTCGATAAGGGTGGTCTTCCCGGTTCCCGGAAGACCGTGCACCAGAACCTTTTTGCGTCCGTGGTCCGGAATCCTCATTTTGGAGATTTCTTCCGTCGGGGCCGGGTGCTCAGAAGGACATAGGTAGCCCCCGGGCCCCCGTCACAGGGCCGCGCGCTGGCATAAGCCAGAACATGACGTCGATAGGGCCCCCGTTCCAGCCAGAACCTCACCCTCTCCTTTAACACCGGTTTGCCCGGGGAGGAAAGCCCCCGCCCGTGAATAATGAGCACACAGCGATCCCCGCGGAAGATACACTCCCGAAAGAACTCCCGCAGGGCCTCCTCCGCCTCCACCACGGTGAGACCGTGGAGATCCAGGACCCGGCTGTAGGCAATCCGCCCCTCCCGCAACCTTCGCATAAGCTCCGCCGTCACCCCCGGAGCCCGACCCTCCATGTATTCCGGGGTCTGCCAGACCCTGACCCGCAGGGGCTCCGGAGGCCAGTTTCGCTCTTCCCCCGGCGGACGGACCGAGCGGGGGACCGGCCTCCAGAAGAACTTCTCCCTGTCGCGCAGGGGGCGCACCTTCCGGAAAAACTCCTCCGGATCCTCCTCACACAGAGGTCGCTCCGGCCCGGGAGGCAGGGTCTCCCGGGCTATCTTCTCCCGCAGGATCTCAAAGGGCCGAAACCCCATCTCCCTCCCCCGCAAACCTCCCGCCTTCCAAGCCCCTACCCTGGGGCTCCTTCAAACCTTACCCCTCCTCCAAACGGATCAGCTCATACCTGCGGGTCCCCAGGCCGATCTCCTCCGCGTGTTCCAGGGTAACCTCCCAGGGGATCCCGGGATAGAGCTTCCGGAACTTGTCCTCCCCGGGGCCGGCCCCCTCGGCCCGGGAACCCGGTAGCCCGGACTCCCGATTGACGAGATCCACACTGGCCTGATCTATGGCCACCGGGTCCTCCGAGGCCAGGATACCCACATCGCGCACCAGAGGATAGTCGTTAAAGGGGTAACAGTCGCAGGCCGGGGACACCCGGAGAATAAAATTGAGAAACACCGTTCGCCCCCGCTTGGGCCGAAGCACCGCCGCCGCGTATTCGGCCATCTTGCGCATGAAAAGCTCGGCTTTTTCGTTCCACTGGACCTTGATGGCCTCCTGCGGACAGACCGCGATACATTCCCCGCAACCAATACAGCGTTTCTCGTTGATCCGGTAACGGGGTTTCTTCGTTCCCTGCGCCGGTTCTGGGGCTCCCACCGGACAGAACTCCGCACAGGTTCCGCAGGCCACACAGCGTTTCTTGTCTATCTTGGGGGCCACGGTGGAATGTTGTTCCAGCTTTCCCTTGCGGGCCGCACACCCCATCCCCACATTCTTGATGGCTCCCCCGAAACCGGAAAGCTCGTGCCCCTTGAAATGGGTGAGCACCACCAGACCATCCGCCCGGGCCACCTCCTTGGCCACATAAAACTCGCGGAGCACCGGAAGCTCCAGTTCCACCCGCTCGTAGGAATTACCCCGCAGCCCGTCGGCGATTATGAGAGGCGCCCCCACCACCGCAAAATCAAAACCGTTGCGAATGGCCGTCTCCAGATGGACCACCGCATCCGAACGACTGCCCCGGTAAAGGGTATTGGTGTCCGTAAGAAAGGGCTTGACCCCCAGGCCCCGCAGGTGATCCACCACCCTCCTTACCCACTGAGGACGAAGGTAGGCCAGGTTCCCGGCCTCTCCGAAATGGAGCTTTATCCCCACCAGCGCTCCCCTGCGAAACCGATCCCCCAGCCTCAGAGCCGCAAGAAGGGCCTCTACCTTGTCCAGAAGGGAGGTCTTTTTCTTTAAATGAAGATCCACAAAATAAACAGGACTTGCCATCCCCTTCACCTTAATCTTTAATTAAAGCCATGGAAGCGGAGGATCGCAAGCTTTTAACCCTGGTCCAAAAGGAATTTCCCCTGGTGCCCCGTCCCTATGCGCTTCTGGGGGAGAACCTGGGGCTTTCCGAGGAAGAGGTCCTGGCCCGTCTGACCAGGTTGACCCGGGAGGGCATCCTCCGCCAGATAGGGGCCATCTTCAATCCCGGGGCCCTGGGCTACCGAACCACCCTGGTGGCCTTTGCCGTGCCGGAGGCCCTCCGGGAGGAGGCCGCCCGCATCATCAATCAGCACCCCGGGGTAAGCCACAATTACCTGCGGGATCATCGCTTCAATTTCTGGTTCACCCTGGCCGTACCCCCGGGGAAAGATCTGGAGGAGGAGGTAAGAGACCTGGCCCGCCGAGCCTCGGCCGAGGACTATCTTCTCCTGCCCATCAAAAGGGTCTTCCGGATCGCGGTTATCTTCGACCTGGAGGAGGGTCAGACCGGGGACGGAAACTTTACCTATGCCGGAACCACCCAGAACCCCGATCCCCGCACCGTAAAACTGGTACGGGCCACCCAGGAACCCCTGCCCCTGGTTCCCCGCCCCTTTCGGGAGGTGGCTCGCCGGGCCGAGGTCAGCGAGGAGGAACTCCTGGCCTGGATCGAGGAGATGCTCCGCAAGGGGGTCATGCGCCGGTTCGCCGGTCTGGTGCGCCACCATCGGGCCGGTTTCCGGGAAAACATCATGGTGGCCTGGCGCGTACCCGAAGCCCGGGTGGAGGAAATCGGCCGGGCTCTCGCCCGGGAACCCGGGATCACCCACTGCTACGAAAGGGTCTCTTACCCCCGATGGCCCTACAATCTCTATACCATGCTCCATGCCCCCCGAGGGATAGAAGACCGACTCCGGGAGATCTCCCGTCGCTATGCCCTTTCGGACTTCCTGGCCCTGCGAACCCTTCGGGAATATAAAAAGATCCGGCTCAAACTCTTCCTGGAGGGAAACGGAGAAAATTCCGCAGGATCCGCACCCCCTCGGGAAGATCGTCCGAATTAAAATCCCACTCGCGCGGGGGTTTGCTCAGCCGCTTCCAGGCCTCAAGCGAGGTCCCTATGGATTCCGGATGGAACTGGACTCCCTCCACCGGATATTCCCGGTGGCGTACCCCCATTATCTCCCCGTCCTCGGCCCGGGCGGTGATCGTAAGCTCCGGGGGGAGACTGGCCTCCTCGATGGCCAGCGAGTGATAACGCATGGCCTCAAAGGGGGAGGGCAGCCCCTGAAAGACCCCCCTGCCGTCGTGGGTGATCTGCGAGGTCTTGCCGTGCATGAGTCTTCGGGCCGAAACGATCCTCCCCCCGAAGGCCTCGCCGATACATTGGTGCCCCAGACAGACCCCCAGGATGGGCACCCGACCGGCCAGCACCCGGATCAACTCCACGGAAATGCCGGCCTTCTGCGGGGTGCAGGGGCCGGGGGAAATAACCACGTGGGTGGGGCGCAGCCCCTCGGCCTGGGACACGGTGATCTCGTCGTTCCGGTAAACCAGGATCTCTCCCTCCGGAAAGAGCTTTTCCAGCATCACCCCCAGGAGCTGCACCAGGTTATAGGTGAAGGAATCGTAATTGTCTATCACCAGGAGCCGCATTCCTAGACCACCCCCTTCCTCACCAGCTCCAGGGCCTGCATCATACCCCGGGCCTTGTTCAGGGTTTCCTCGTACTCCCGTTCCGGATCCGAATCGGCCACTATTCCGGCCCCGGCCTGGAGATAAAGCCGATCCCCCTTCTGGAAGAGGGTCCGAATGGTGATACACAGATCCATGTTCCCGGAAAACCCGAAATAACCCACCGCTCCGGCATAAGGGCCCCGCTTCACCGGCTCAAGCTCCTCGATGATCTCCATGGCCCGGATCTTGGGAGCCCCGGAGACCGTCCCCGCAGGGAAGGCGGCCCGGAAGACATCGAACATGTCCCGTCCCGGAGCAAGCTCCCCCCTCACCCCGGAAACCAGGTGCATGACATGGGAGTAACGCTCGATCACCATGAGATCATAGACCTCCACGCTGCCGTAGGTGCATACCCGCCCAATGTCGTTCCGCCCCAGATCCACCAGCATGAGATGTTCGGCCCTTTCCTTGGGATCGCGCAAAAGATCCCGGGCCAGCTCCGCATCTTCGGTTTCGTCTTGCCCCCGCGGACGGGTGCCGGCAATGGGACGGGTCTCCACCCGCCCCTCCTCCACCCGCACCAGGATCTCCGGGGAAGAACCGATCAGGGTCTCGTCCGCCAGGCGCAGAAAGAAAAGATAGGGCGAGGGGTTGATCTTGCGCAGAGCCCGATAGAGAGCAAAGGGAGGAAGATGGGATCGTCCGGAAAACCTCTGGGAAAGCACCACCTGAATGACATCCCCGGCGGCGATATACTCCTTGGCCCGACGCACCATTTCCTTGAAGCGCTCTTTTTCCATCTCCGGGGAAAGCTCCGTGGCCTCCCCGGCCCGGGTGGGGGGAGGATAAAGAAGCGGCCCCCGGATGCGGGAGACCACCGCTCCGATCTCCGCCCGGGCCCGCTCGTAAAGGGCCTCCAGCGATTCCCCGGGCTCCACCCTCACGTTGTAAATCACCTGTAAGACGTGCCGGACCCGATCGTAGGCCAGAAGGATCTCCGGAAACATGAAATGCAGATGGGAGAAATCCGCGGTATCCGGGGCCAGATCCGGCAGTCGCTCAATGAAACGAACCACATCATAGGCCAGAAACCCCACCGCCCCTCCGAAAAAGCGCGGAAGCTCGGGAATACGGGGGGCCCTATAGGCGAGGACCTTCTGTTTGAGGACTTCCAGAGGATCCTCCACCTCCCGGGTGATCTCGCCGTGGCGATCAAGCAGGGTAACCCTCCGCCCCCGGGCCCGAAAGATCAAAAAGGGCTGCAGGCCTATAAAACTATACCGGGCCCATTTTTCCCCTCCCTCCAGACTTTCCAGCAGAAATCCGTAATGACCGGAAAAGAGTTTATAAAAGAGGGAAATAGGGGTCTCCAGATCCACCAGAAGCTCGGTATAGACCGGAATCAGGGAATAGGTTTGCCCCAGAGAAACGAATTCCTCTTTGGATGGGCGAAGTTCTATCATGTTCCATCTTTATTAATCTCTAAGTTTGAGCTTGGCAAGAGAAGCCTCTTCCACTATACTGGAACCGTTTGTGAACTATACTCTTTCTCCAAGCGGATAAACGGAAGCGAGCGGTAGCAGACATGCCTACGGATGCTTTTTCCGAATTTCTGGAAAGGGAGGCCGATCGTCTTCGCACCTGCTGGGCCGCCTTTCTCTCCCCCTTTCGGGAACAGCAACTGCCCCTCCCCCCGCGTTATGCGGAGGAGTTCCGAAGGTACGAACCCCTTTCTCCCGGGGAGAAAAAGAACACCCTGGTGGAGATCCTCCGGGAGACCCGGGAGGTGCTCAACTGGCTGCTCCTGCACGTGGATATCCGGGACAAACTGGCCCAGGAAGGGCGTCTGGGGGCCCTGGAGGAACTGCTGCACCGCCTGGAGGAACTGGAGCGTCAGGTGGATTACCTGCGCGAAGAGCTTCTGCGCGACCCCCTTACCGGGCTCTGGAATCGCCGGGCCCTGAATATCTTCTTTCCAGAGGTCATCCGGCGCATAACCGAGGGGAAGGAATTATACGTGGTGGTCTTTCTGGATATTTACGGTTTTAAGGAGGTGAATCACCGCTTCGGTCACCAGGCCGGGGATCAGGTCCTGATCCGTGTGGCCAATCGTCTCCGGACCCTGACCAAAAGGGTGGATATGCCGGTACGCATAGGGGGCGACGAGTTCATCCTCCTTCTGGCTGCCCCTTCCCTGGATCGGGTGGCCCCTTTCCTGCTGGAACTGGCCGGAACCCCCATCCGGATCGAGGACCTGGAAAAGTACCTGGCCTGCGGAGCCACGGACATCCTGGGTACGGACACCCTGGAATCATGTCTGCACCGGGCGGATCTGGCCATGTATAAACACAAACTTCTCCTGCGCGACTGGCTGGCCCAGGGAGGCGAAGGCCCCTTTCCCACCCCGGTCCTCCTCCGCGCCTACACCCGGGATATGTAACTCCGGAAGGATTCCTTCTTTGGCCTCCGGATCGCAGGAGGTTAAATTTAAAGGGGTCGCTCCCAAAATTAAAGGAGGTCGAAGCTCATGTCCGAGGAACTCAAGCTTCTGCTCTCCCCGGAGGAGATCGCCCGGCGCGTCCGGGAACTGGGGCAGGAGATCTCTCAACACTACCGGGATAGACCCCTGGTATTGGTGGGGGTGCTCAAGGGGGCCTTTGTATTCCTGGCCGACCTGATGCGGTCTCTGTCTCTGCCCCGGGTGGAGGTGGATTTCGTACGCCTCAAAAGCTACGGCTTCTCCGACACCTCCAGCGGTGAGGTCCAGATCACCAAGGACGTGGAACTACCCCTTCAGGACAAGGATGTCCTCATCGTGGAAGACATCGTGGATACCGGCTACACCCTGGCCTATCTTCTGGAGCATCTCCAAATGCACCGACCGTCCTCGGTAAAGATTTGCTGTTTTATCGACAAAAGCGAGCGCCGGAAGGTCTCCGTGCCTTTACACTTCGTAGCCTTTAAGATACCGCGGGGATTCCTGGTGGGTTACGGACTGGATTACGCCGAACGCTATCGACACCTGCCGGGGGTTTATGAAGTGATTAGGAAATGAAATAGTTTGGGAGAGGCAAGGGGGGCGGGGATTCCGCCCCCCTCTATTTTCTACCACCAGCTTATGGTCTTGTCCGCCTCCCAGATCATCTGGATCAGACGATCGTAGTCGGCATCCTCCTTGGCCTCGTAAAGGTTAAACTCCATGGCCTCGTTTCCCTCGTTGAGCAGGGAGACCAGCTTCTTCACCTCCTCGTTGGGCTCGTTTCTATATACATGCAGGATCTTCATCGTTACCCTCCTCAATTAGAATTTCGAAAAAACCTTAGTCCGCACAGGCCGGAGGCGGGCCGTGTTTCTGCTTGGGCATACCGTAACCGATGATCACATCCGCCTCCCGAAGCTTCTGCGCCAGCTCCTCCAGAGTGATGGGGGTGAGGCCGGCCTCCTCCACGTTGTATTTCTTGGCCTCTTCATCCATGGTATCCACCACCGCAAAGACATCTCCCTCCATGTCCCGGATCCATTCCATGTTCTCTTTCACATATTCGGTGAGACGGGGCATCTTCTGATAGAAGATGCAGGCATGCGAAAAATGATTCTCCACCGACTGCCCCAGGGTGGAACGAATTCCATCGGTGATATACTGCCGATTGGCAATCAGAAAATATATCTTTAAAGACATTTCCTACCTCCTTCTTCCCGAATTTTTAGAGAACCAGATACTTCCCGCATTCTTCCAGAATCTCGCCGTGATAGGCCTGGGTACGCATCTGCTTGGGGGTCATCCCTCCGGGGATGTCCAGTTCCACATCGAACCCCTCACAGGTGTAGCTGTCCGCACAGATGGCCAGATCAGCCTCGGGGATCATCTGCACCAGCCTGGGGAATTCGAGCTGCTTGGTCAGATGCACCGCCTTAAAGGTGAAGAAGATCTTGACCTTCTTGCCCGCCCGCTGGGCCGCCTCCACAATCTTCAAAAGATGTCCCCAGTACTGGGGAGTGGTTACAAAAATTCCCAGCTTGTCCGGATCCTTAGCCATGATACACCTCCTGCGAATTTTATTTACCCTTTCTTACATAAAACCTCATAAACCCCGCATCTTCCTTAACCCCCAGATACTCGTGTCCGGCCCGCTCGCACCACCCCGGAATGTCGTTCTTGGACCCCGGATCGGTCCCCAGCACCTCCAGGATCTGCCCGGGCTGGAGCTTCTGAATGGCCTTCTTGGTCTTAAGAAGGGGCATGGGACAGGAAAGACCTTTGCAATCGATGGTGAGATCGGGTTTGATTTCATCCAGATTTACTCCCATAACTAACCTCCTTTACTGGATTTTATTTTTATAACTCCAACACAAAGCGGTTGGTTTCCTCGTTCCAATCCACCAGCACCCTCCAGATGACCAGAAAGACAGCGATCAGAAGTATGGTACCGGCATAACCCAGATAATCGGGGAGGAACACGCTTTTGCCCAGCCACTTGCTCACCAGCTCCCCATCCTCGTTCACATAAAGGATCTCGTACACACTGAAAAGATGGCGAACCAGCGAGTTGGAGA
>WGAR01000029.1 GCA_015494725.1 Thermodesulfobacteriaceae bacterium
CACCTCCGGCCCGGAGGGATCCACCTCGGGTTTGAGGATGATAATCATTTGCCCGCTGGCCTCCTTTTGCCTATATTTAGCTGAGTATGTTAGCGCTCACCGCCAGGGCTGTCAAAATACTGCTTCTCCTGCTTCTGCTGGGAGCAGTAGGGGTTTCCGGGCTTCGGGCCCGGGAGATCACCGTGGTGGTGGACCAGCCCATCTTCTCGCCCCTTCCGGTGCGGGTTCCTCCGCTGAAGGGTCCCTCCCCCGAGGCCCCTAACCTCACCCGGGTGCTGCGTCAGGATCTGGACCTTCACCTCATCTTTAAGGTGCTCAAGGAGCCCCCCCTTCCCGGGGTGTCCTCGCAGGGGTATCTGATCTCGGGTCAGGTGGAGACCCTTTCCTCCGGGCTTCGGGTGACTCTGGAACTGCGCGATCTTCTGGAGGGCCGCGTTCTCCTGCGCCGGCGTTTTGTGGGCCCTCCGGCGGCCGGACCTTTCATGATCCACCGCTTTGTGGATGAAGCGGTTAAGATCATGGCCGGTTTCCCCGGGGTTTCCTATTCCCAGATCGCCTTCGTGCGACGCACTCCCAGAGGGGATGAACTCCGTCTCATGTACTTCGATGGTCGGAGACAGAGGGTCCTTTACCGGGCCCCGATCATCCTTTCGCCGCGTTTTTCTCCGGACGGACGCCGCCTGGCCCTGGTAAGTTACGATAAGGGACGCCCCCGGGTGCTCCTCCTGGATCTTACCACCGGCCGTCTGTCGGTGGTTGCGGCCTTCCCCGGATTGAATGCCTCACCGGTGTGGACCCCGGACGGAAAACACCTGGTGGTTACCCTGAGTAAAGACGGCTCACCGGACCTCTATCTCCTGGATCTCAAGGGTCGGGTGCTCCGCAGATTGACCCGGGACGAGGGCATCAACACCGGAGGCAGTTTCTCCCCGGATGGGCACTACCTGGCCTTTGTTTCCGATCGCTCGGGCTCGCCCCAGATCTATCTTTACGACTTCTTTACCGGCGGGACCCGCCGGCTCACCTTCTCCGGGCGCTACAACGTTTCCCCCTCCTGGTCCCCCACCGGGCAGAGGCTGGTATTTGCCGGTCTGCGGCAGGGGAAGTTTATCCTCTTTTCCATGGACCCGGAGGGAGGAGAACCCCTGGCCATAAGCGGAGAAGGATCCTACGAAGACCCGGTGGTGGCTCCGGACGGTTATTACGTTCTGGCCCGGGGAAAGGGGCCGCAGGGACGGGGACTTTATCTGTTCCTGATCAACGGTGCGGTGAAGAAATTGTATCTGCGAGCTTCAGACCTGGTGGATTTCGACTGGGGTCGCCTGCCCTAGACCTTCCTAGTGGATGAGCTTTCCGATCCTCCTCCACCGGATATGAAAGGTTCTGGGATCCCAGGAGAAGTAAATAAGAAAGGCCTTGCCCTTTACGTCCCGTAGGGGCACAAACCCCCAGAAGCGACTGTCGTAGCTCTCGTCGCGGTTGTCTCCCATGACGAAGATATAACCCGGGGGGACCTTGACCGGGCCGAAGTTGTCCCGGCAGAGGATTCCGGAGACGGAGAAGGGATGCTCCACGCAGGCCTCGGTCAGCGGATAGATGTGGGGATCGGTGTGCTGGACATAGGGTTCCCGCAGGGGTCTTCCGTTGACATAGACCTGTTTGTTGCGAATCATGATGGTATCCCCGGGAAGCCCGATCACCCTTTTGATGAAATCCAGCTTGCGATTGCGAGGATAGATGAAGACCACCACCTCCTGCCGATGGGGGAGTCGGCCCCGATAAAGGAGGGTGGCCCTCAGGTAAGGGATCTTCACCCCATAGACCAGTTTGTTGACCAGGATGTGGTCCCCTATGAGGAGGGTGGGGATCATGGAGCCGGAGGGAATCTTATAGGCCTGGACGAAGAAGGTGCGGATAAATAAGGCCAGCAGCAGAGCCAGCAGGATGCTCTTGACCCAATCCCAGACCTTTTCCCAGAATTCGTCCATCTTTTAGATCCGCAATACCGCCAGGAAGGCCTCCTGAGGGATCTCCACCGTGCCCAGAGCCTTCATACGTCTTTTACCCTCTTTTTGTTTTTCCAGCAACTTCTTCTTCCGGGTTACATCTCCTCCGTAGCATTTGGCCAGGACATCCTTGCGCAGGGGAGGAATGCGTTCGCGGGCGATGATTTTGGCCCCGATGGCCGCCTGAATAACCACCTCGAAGAGCTGCCGGGGAATGACCTCCTTCAGCCGGGAGACCAGATCGCGCCCGCGGTAGTAGGCCTTTTCCCGATGTACGATAACCGAAAGGGCATCCACCGGCTGTTTGTTGATGAGGATATCCATTTTGACCAGGTCTCCGGGGCGATACTCCAGGAACTGATAATCCATGGAGGCGTATCCCCGGGAGACGGATTTCAGACGATCGAAGAAATCCAGGACCACCTCGGCGAAGGGAAGGTCATAGACGATGAGGACCCGCTCCGGAGTGAGGTAACGTATCTCGCGCTGTTCTCCGCGTTTTTCCTCACACAGGGTGAGAATGGGGCCGATATATTCCTTGGGGGAGTATATTTCCGCCCGGATATAGGGTTCCTTGACTACCTTTATCCTTCCCGGATCGGGCCATTGGGCCGGATTTTCCACCTCTACTTCGCTCCCGTCGGTGAGTTCCACCCGATAGCGCACCGAGGGCGCGGTGGTGATCAGGTTGAGGCCGAATTCCCGTTCCAGACGTTCCTGAACGATCTCCATGTGGAGAAGCCCCTGGAATCCGCACCGAAAACCGAAGCCCAGGGCCGCGGAGGTTTCGGGTTCATAGGAGAAGGCCGGGTCGTTGAGCCAGAGCTTCTCGATGGCCTCCCGCAGATCCTCGTAGTCGTCGCTTTCCACCGGGAAGATCCCGGCAAAGACCATGGGTTTAATCTCCCGGAAGCCCGGAAGGGGTTCCACCTGCGCTCCGGCCTCGGTTACAGTGTCTCCGATGCGGGTCTCGCGGACTTCTTTGATGCCGGCGGCAAAGAACCCCACCTCCCCGGCGTAAAGCACATCCACCGCGGTGGGATGAGGGGCGAAGACCCCCACTTTGGTGACCTCGTAGGTGCGTCCGGTGGAGAGCAGTTTGATCTTCTGGCCCGGATAGATCTTTCCCTCCACCACCCGAATAAGCACCACCACCCCCAGATAGGGATCGTACCAGGAGTCAAAGATCAGGGCCCGCAGGGGGCTTTCCCGTTTTCCCCGCGGAGGAGGGATCTTCTTTACGATGGCCTCCAGGATCTCCTTGGTGCCGATACCCATCTTGGCACTGGCCAGGATGGCCTCGGAGGCGTCCAGCCCTATGATCTCCTCGATCTCCCGCTTCACCCTTTCCGGGTCCGCCTGGGGAAGATCTATCTTGTTGAGGACCGGGATGATCTCGAGATCATTTTCCAGAGCCAGATAGACGTTGGCCAGGGTCTGGGCCTCCACCCCCTGGGAGGCATCCACCACCAGTAAGGCCCCTTCGCAGGCCGAAAGGGCCCGGGAGACCTCGTAAGAAAAGTCCACATGCCCGGGGGTGTCGATAAGGTTGAGCTGATAGAGTTCCCCATCCTCGGCCCGGTAATAAAGCCTTACCGCCTGGGCCTTGATGGTGATCCCCCGTTCCCGCTCCAGATCCAGCTTGTCCAGAAACTGCTCCCGCATCTCCCTTTCGGATACCGCACCGGTGGCTTCAAGCAAACGATCCGCCAAAGTGGACTTTCCATGGTCCACATGGGCAATGATGGAAAAGTTTCTAATTTTTTCCTGAGGAAAAGCCCTCATCTTTTTCTTTCTTGCCTCTTTTGTTCCCGGTTTAGTTTCTTCATACCCGGTTTGATTTTACGGTGCATTTTTACTGTAAGCTAAATTCTCTTCTTGACAAGTAGTCGTTTTTTCATGTATGAGGATAAAAAAGGAGGTTGAATGTCTTTTCCTTGGCGCGTATTCGGGGGGAAAAAGGGTTTTTTGGGTCTAGATATCGGTAGTTATGCCCTCAAGATGGCTGAGGCCCATCAGAAAGGGGCTTCGCTGGTGGTGACCTCTTTTGGTCAGGTGCGTTTGCCTCCGGACACCGTGGTGGAGGGGACCATAAAAGACCCGGAGAAGTTCTGGGAGGCCTTTAATCGTCTGTGGCAAAACCTTAAACCGCGGAGCAAACAGTTGAACCTGGGGTTGTATGCCTATACCACCTTTTACGATCGTATTCCTCTGGGGTTTGTTGAGGCCGAAGATTTTGATCAGGCGGTACTTTCCGAGATAGAGAGTTTTGTACCTTTCGATATAGAGGATATTTACATAGACTACGTACCTATTCTTAAGGAAGAAAACAA
>WGAR01000030.1 GCA_015494725.1 Thermodesulfobacteriaceae bacterium
CCGTGGAACGCGATGCCTTCTATAGGCCGGTCTAAACCTCCCGGACCACCTCCAGTCCCACGATGCGTTCCCCGCCGTCGAGAAGAAAGAGCTTCACCCCCCGGGTGGCGCGCCCTTTGTAGGGAATCTCCTTTACCCGGATACGAATGATCTTTCCGGAATCGGAAAGGAGCAGGATCTCGTCTTCCTCGGCCACCAGGAGGCCCCCGGCCAGTTTGCCGCTTTTATGGTCCACCCGGGCGGCGATGATCCCCTTGCCTCCGCGGCTCTGGACACGATACTCCGAAAGAGGAGTCCGCTTGCCATAGCCGTGTTCGGTAACGGTGAGAAGATCCCTGCCTTCATCCGGGGTGAGTACCAGAAGACTGGCCACTTCATCCCGTTCCGAGAGATCCATGCCCTTAACCCCGGCGGCGGCCCGGCCCATGGGGCGCACCTGATCCTCCGGAAAACGGATGGCCTGTCCCTCCCGGGTAAGGAGGAGGATCTCCTGGTTTCCCTCGGTAAGGGTGGCTGCCACCACCTCGTCTCCGGCATGGAGTTTGATGGCCAGGATCCCCCGGGAACGGGGATGACTGAATTCCGAAAGCGGGGTCTTTTTCACCAGCCCCTTCCGGGTGGCGAAGACCACGTAGCGGTCCTCGCGGAATTCCCTCACCGGCACCACGGTGGCCACCCGCTCCCCTTCCTCCAGGTGCAGGAGATTGGAAAGAAGGACCCCCCGGGCCTGACGTCCGGCCTGGGGAATGTCCAGCACCTTGAGCCAGTGAACCCGGCCCTGATTGGTGAAACAGAGAAAGATTTCGTGGGTGGTGGCCACATAGAGCCCTCTTACCGCATCCTCCTCGGAGACGGAGATCCCGCTTATTCCCCGTCCGCCCCGATGCTGGTGTCGATAGGTGGAAAGGGGCAGGCGTTTGATATAGCCCTGGTAGGTGAGGGTCACCACCATGGCCTCCTCCACCACCAGGTCCTCCCAGGAGACCTCCCCTTCCTCGG
This sequence comes from Thermodesulfobacteriaceae bacterium, assembly GCA_015494725.1. Classification (GTDB taxonomy): domain Bacteria; phylum Desulfobacterota; class Thermodesulfobacteria; order Thermodesulfobacteriales; family Thermodesulfobacteriaceae; genus Thermosulfurimonas_A. The sequence continues at coordinate 1,000 of WGAR01000030.1, forward strand.
GGACGATCCGGGTGCGGCGGGGATCGGCGTATTTTTCTTTCAGTTCCCGCAGTTCGGCCTCGATCACTCCCTTAAGGGTTTCCTCGTCGGAGAGGATCTTTTCGAACCAGGCGATCTGGCGCTGAAGATCCTGGTACTCGGCCTTGAGTTTCTCCCGTTCCAGGGCGGTGAGCCTCTGGAGACGCATATCCAGGATGGCCTGGGCCTGGGCCTCGGAAAAGGCGAAACGGCGGATGAGTTTTTCCTTGGCCTCGGCCGGAGTGCGGGAGCCGCGGATAAGGGCGATGATCTCGTCCAGGTGATCCAGGGCCCGAAGCAGTCCCTCCAGGATATGGGCCCGCTCCCGGGCCTTGCGCAGATCGTACTGGGTGCGTCGCAGGACGATCTCCCTGCGGTGGGCCAGAAAGTGAAAGAGTACCTCCCGGAGGGAGAGCAACTCCGGCCGGCCCCGCACCAGGGCCAGCATGATCACCCCGAAGGTGCTCTCCAGGGGGGTGTTTTTATAGAGCTGATTCAGGATCACCCGGGCCTGGTCCGCTTTTTCCCGTTTCAGTTCCACCACCACCCGGATCCCGTCGCGGTCGGATTCATCCCGGACCTCGGCGATGCCCTCCAGTTTTTTCTGCTGGGCCAGCTCGGCGATGCGCTCCACCAGTTTGGCCTTGTTCACCTGATAAGGGATTTCGGTAATGATGATGGCCGTGCGCCCCCGTTCCCGTTCAATCACCGCCCGCCCCCGCATCTTGATGAGGCCCTTCCCGGTGAGATAGGCCTCCCGGATCCCCTCCATCCCCACGATCAGGCCCCCGGTGGGGAAGTCCGGTCCCTGGATATAACGCAGGAGTTCGTCCAGGGTGATCTCGGGGTTGTGGAGCATGGCGATGAGGGCGTCCACCACCTCGCCCAGGTTGTGCGGGGGGATGTTGGTGGCCATACCCACCGCGATCCCGGAGGCCCCGTTTACCAGGAGGTTGGGCAATTTGGCCGGAAGCACCACCGGCTCGAGCAGGGTGTTGTCGTAATTGGGGGCGAAATCCACGGTCTCCTTTTCCAGGTCGGCCAGCATCTCGTGGGCGATGCGGGAAAGCCGGACCTCGGTGTAACGCATGGCCGCAGGAGCATCGCCATCCACGGAACCGAAGTTGCCCTGTCCATCCACCAGGGGGTAACGCATGGTGAAGTCCTGAGCCATGCGCACCAGGGTGTCATAGACCGCGGCGTCTCCGTGGGGATGATATTTACCGATGACCTCTCCCACCACCCGGGCGCTTTTCTTGTGGGGCTTGTTCCAGTCGTTTTTCATTTCGTGCATGGCGTAAAGGATGCGACGCTGAACGGGTTTGAGACCGTCACGTACGTCCGGTAACGCCCGCCCCACGATCACACTCATGGCGTAGTCGAGATAGGAGCGTTTGAGCTCTTCTTCTAAAGGAATGGTTACTACTTCGCCCATGCGCTTTTCCTCCGCCGGGGAATCTCCGGAGCCCGGCTCCGGATGTCTTCACGATACACAGGGCCGGGAACCTCACGAGGAGGTCCTACAGACAGAAAAATACCAGGAAAAGGAAGGGGATTCAAAGGGTCTTGCCGAGTGGTCAAGGGGGCGCTTTTGTGTTAAGCATAGGACCGGAGGCGGGCTATGGAGACCCGGGTTTATCTTTTGCGCCACGGGCAGACCTATGCCAATGTGGAGGGGCGTTTCGCCGGGCGCACC
>WGAR01000031.1 GCA_015494725.1 Thermodesulfobacteriaceae bacterium
AATAGACCTGGACTCCCGAACCTTTGTCTTTTCCTTTCCCTCTCGCGGGGACCTTCTCCGGGAAAGCATCCATCGTTTCGGGATCCTGGAGCCCCCGCTGGTGGCTCGGGCCGGAGAAAAATTTCTTCCCGTGGCCGGCGAAGGACGGCTTCTGGCCTGGAAAGCCCTGGGAGAGGAGGAGGTTCCGGTATTCATCCTGCCGGAAACGGACCCTCTGTGCCTCCAGGAAATGGCTCTGGAGAGCAATCTCTGGCGGGGACTAAATCTGGTGGAAAAAGCCGAAGTGGTGGTCCGGTTTCGAAGATACCTGGCTCCGGAAGAAGTGGTTCGCAGGGTTTTTCCTCGCCTGGGCCTGAGCCCCACGCCGGAGGGATACTTCTTTCTGGAGGAAGTGGCCCGAACTTCGGGAAGGGTTCGCCAGGCTCTGGCCACGGGAAAATTACCCCCCAGGGCGGCCCGATTGCTCTTCCGCTATCCCTCCGAATGGCGGGAAAGGATATGGAATTTTTTGGAAAGACTCGGTCTTTCTGCCTCCGAAAAAAGAGAGGCCCTGGAAGGGATTCTCGACCTCGCCCGCCGGGAAGACCGGGCCCCGGAAGACCTGCTCCGGGAGCTGGAAGATCGCACCGACCGCGGCGAGTTCCTTTCCGAGCTACGTCGCCGCCTCAGACCGCATCTCTTTCAGACCCAGCAGAAACTCTCCCGACTTCGGGATAGGGTGCGGACTGCGGAGGCCCTTCTCGAGACCCCACCGGCTCTCGAAACTGATACCCTGAGCCTGACCCTGCGTTTCCGTTCCGAGGAGGAACTGCGCTCGAAACTGGAAAAACTCCTAAAACTTCTTCCCTAGCTCCTGCACCCGCAGGAAAAATCGATAAAAAGCCTTTTCCGGAGCCATAAAATCCCGTTTTAAAGAAACATCCAGTTCATAAAGGGCCTTGAAGACCTCCGGGAAAAATCCGGGGGAGAGGCCGAATAAATGCCGCTTGACCCGGAAGGCCGCATACGGAGGAAACCTCTCCAGAAGAGAGGGCACCTTTTCGGGCCAGGTTTCCCGCAGGGCCTGGGCGTAGGTCCTCTGAAAAACCTCAAAACGGGTCTCCCTGAGGAGATCCTCTCTACCCCGGAAAAGATAGGCCAGAAGCCAGAGGCGCTTGAAGTAATTTTCCAGGATGGCCAGGATGACCAGAGGAGGATCCCCCTGATCCAGGAGCCGCCGTAACAATCCCCGTGCCGCCTCGGCCCCCTCCTCCAGCAGGGTATCTCCTAAAAGGTAGGAATAGGTTTCCGGAGCCGGGGTGACCACTGCCTCCACGTCTTCCTTCTCAATACGTTCCTTTTCTCCGGCGTACAGGAGGACCTTTTCCAGTTCGTTCCGGAAATGGGCATAATCTTCTCCTACCAGGGAGAGGAAATATTCCGCCACCTGACGATCCATGGTATAACCCTCGGCGGACAGACGCTCGGCCATTTCCGCCAGAAATCGGGCCCTTCCCTTCTGAAGATGCAGGGGAACAAGGGCTCCCCTTTCCAGGGCAAAGGTATAGAGCGGATGATCTTCGGGAAAACGGGAGGCCAGAAGGAAAAGATGCACCGTCCCCGAGCCGAGGGGTTCCAGCAGAGGGGAGATCTGCTCCTTATGTTGGGCCAGTATCTCGGCCTTGCGCACCATCACCAATCGCCGGGGGCCGAAAAGCCCGGGAGAAACCAGGAGGGAACGCAGATCCTCCGGCGAAACCTCCTCCAGATCCACGCGTTCGCAGAGGGCGCCTTTTTCTTCCTGAATACGCACGATGCGCCCGGCCTTCTCCAGGGTCTCCTGAGGATCACCGATGAAAAGATAAAGGGGGGCCAGACGATCCCTGCGGGCCAGATCGAGAAGCCTCCGAAAATGGGACCCGGCAAAAACCGGCATGTCCTTAATTTAGCATTCAGGTTGCCGCACGCACAATTCGTGATTAAATACCTAAGCGAACCAGCGAACCCGGCAAGGAGGGAGACCATGGAGTATCGACTGGTGATGCATGTGCCGGAGTCGGCGCGTTTTGAGGTGGCCCTTAAGGTGGCCCGCAACTTCGTAAAGGCCATGGGCGGAGAGCCTCACGAGGTGCGCATTCTGGTAAATGCGGAGGGAATCACCATCCTCAAGCGCTTCCTTGAGGTGGAGGAACTCTATCGGGAGGCTCGAAGGGATGGCGTGGCCGTCTATTTCTGCGAAAACGCCATGCGGGCCTTCGGAATAGACCCGACCCTGCTACCCGAGGGAGCCCTCACGGTTCCGGCGGGAATCAAGGCCCTGGTGGAATGGCAGAATCAGGGCTTCCGTTATGTAAGAGCTTAAAGGAGGAGGTTAACCCATGACCCAGGCGCAGCCCAAAAGCATCCTTCTCGATCAGCAGGACCGGCGGGTACGCGAGCAACTCTCCCGCATCTCTCACAAGATCATGGTCATGTCCGGAAAGGGCGGAGTGGGAAAGAGCACCGTGGCCGTGAATCTCGCCGTGGGGCTTTCGCTTCAGGATTTCATGGTGGGGTTGCTCGATGTGGATCTTCACGGACCGAACATCCCCAAAATGCTGGGGGTGAGGAGGGAAAAACTCCCCCGCCGGCC
>WGAR01000032.1 GCA_015494725.1 Thermodesulfobacteriaceae bacterium
GCCGAGGAAGCGGCTATCCCGGCCTGGCTTTCCCTGGAGGCGGTGATGGCCTGCGGGCGGGGGCTCTGTCTGGGCTGCGCCGTGCCCCGGAGGGGCGGAGGGTATCTTAAGGTGTGCGTAGAAGGACCGGCGGTGGACTCGCGGGAGGTTGACCTTCATGCCCTTAGTTAGGCTCGGATCGCTCAACCTCAAAAATCCCCTGATGCTTGCCTCCGGCACCTGGGGCTTCGGAGAGACGCTCCCCGAGGAGGTCCTTAAAGGGGTCGGGGCCCTGGTGACCAAGGGGATCTCCCTTTTTCCCCGTGAGGGGAACCCCCCGCCGCGGCTTAGTGAAACCCCCTGCGGGCTTATAAACTCCATCGGGCTTGAGAACCCCGGGCTTTCGGTCTTTCGGGAAAGGGTCCTTCCCCGGCTCCTTTCCCACGGGCCGCCGGTGGTGGTGAACATCCTGGGGGAGAGCGAGGAGGAGTTCCTGCGCCTTGCCGAGGGGCTTTGCGGGACCGGGGCCGCGGGGCTTGAGGTGAACATCTCCTGTCCCAACGTGAAAAAGGGGGGCCTTGCCTTCTCTAAGGACCCGGAGGGGGTCTTCCGCCTGGTACGAAGGATACGCGAGGTGTGGGAGGGGTTCCTTGCGGTGAAACTCTCCCCGGTGGAGCCGGTTTTTGAGGTGGCGCAGGCCGCGGAGGAGGCCGGGGCCGAGGCCCTGACCTGCGCCAACACCTACCCGGCCCTTTCGGTGCTCCGGGAGGGGAAGGGGCCCCGGTTTCATCTCGGGGGCCTTTCCGGCCCGGCCATAAAGCCCCTCACCCTGCGCTTGGTCTATGAACTCTCCCGCCGGGTAAAGCTCCCGCTTATTGCCTGCGGGGGGATCGTCTCCGGGCGGGATGCCTGGGAGTATCTCCTCTGCGGGGCCCGGGCCTTCCAGGTGGGAACCGCCACCCTCCTTGATCCCCGCGCTCCGCTTCGTATCCTTTCCGAGCTTGACGCCCTGGCTAAAGACGGCTAAAAGCTAAACTATGCGCAAATTATGGGCGGTGGTTCTGCTCTTTTTCTGTGGGTGTGCCTATACCCAGCAGGTACAGGATCTTTCCCTGCGTCTATCCTCGGTAGAGGGTCAGCTCCAGGTCCAAGAAAAAAGGCTTTCCCGGCTGGAAGCCCGGCAGAGAGACCTTAACCGGCGATTTTCGGAGCTGGAGAAACGGCTCTCGGCCCTGGAGAAAGAGACCGGGGCCCTCAGCCAGCGACGGGCGGACCTGCTCGCGGAGATCCAGAAGACCCAGGCCGAAATAGCCCGGCTGAACGGTCTCCTGGAGGAACTCTCCTATCAACAACGGCAGGATCAGGCGGCCTTCTCCGAATTTCAGGGGGAGGTTCTCAAGCGACTGGCGGCCCTGGAGAAGGGTAAGAAGGTCTCGGCTCCTCCTTCTCCTACCGGCAAGACCTCCCGGCCCGGACAGGAAGAGCTTTACCGGCAGGGTCTTGCAGCCCTCAAACAGAAAAACTATGCCCGGGCCCGCAAACTCTTCCGGCAATATCTGGAGCTCTATCCCCAGGGTAAATATGCTCCCAACGCCTATTTCTGGATTGGCGAGACCTATTACGCCCAGCGTCGCTACGAAGAGGCCATCCTGGAATATCAGAAGGTGGTGGATCATTATCCCAAGCACTACAAGGTCCCGGCCGCCCTGCTCAAACAGGCCCTTTCCTTTCTGCACCTGGGCGACAACGAGGCGGCCCGCATCCTCTTCCGCAAGATCGTAAAGGAATATCCCCGTAGCGAACAGGCTCCGGTGGCCCGCAAATATCTAAAACGACTCGGACGCTAAAAGTGCGTTCCCTTCTGGCCGGTTTTTTCCTGCTCTGGATGGCCCTTTCGGTCCAGGCCGCCCGGATCGGGCTTCTGGTCTCCGGCGGTCCCGAAAGGCAGGAGGTCGTCGCCGTGGCCCGGGACCTGGCCTCGCGTTTCCGGCTGGAGGGTCTTCCCCTGTGGGTAAAGTTTTACGATCCCGGCAGGGACGGCCGGCAGGCCCTTTCCGTCATCCGAAAGGCCCGCAACCAGGGGGTTCGGCTCCTGATCGGCCCCCTGAACCCCCGGGCCAACGGGGAAGTAATCCTGGCCGCCCGGGCCTATGGAATCCCGGTGATCCTCCTTACCGGGGACGTGGACCCCATCAAGATCCCGGGGGAGCCTTTCCGCGGGGTCTTTCGCACCGGGCTCTCCCCGCGCATGGCCGCCAAGGGGCTCCTGCGCTGCATCGCCGGCCAGGGGCGTCATCACCTGCGACTGCTCCTTTCCCTGAACGATGAAGGACGCCTGGGGCTCCGCTGGCTCAAGCTCTACGCCTGGGAATACCGCCTGCGGATCGAAAAGGTGGTCTGGTTCGGTCCGGGGGACACCTATCTTTATCCCAAATTCGAGGCCCTGCTCGGGGCCGACGCCGTGATCATCTGGTGTGATCAGGCCAGTGCCCTGCGGGTGGCCCGGGCCCTGGCCCTCTCCGGGCTTCATCTGCCGGTATTCTGGGGGCCGCAAATCGCCAGCGAAACCCTGCTTTCCGAAAACAGCGACCTGTGGAATCAACCCTTCCCGGCCACGGGTCTTTATCTTCCAGAAAAACGCTCCGCCTTTCCCTTCCCCCTCGATCTGCGCATCTCCGCCCTGATAGACGCCTTTTATCTGGCCCGGGAGATCCTCCTTCGGGGACATTCCCTGAGCGAACATACCCTCGAATCCCTGGGAAGGATAGACCTTCCCGGGGGAACCTATTATCTTTCCTCAGACGACCACTACGGGCTCCTTCCCCAAAGCGTGGGGCTCTTTACCTACGGTCCGGAAGGCTTCCGCCCCTACTGCCCTCCCGGACATCTTTAAGGGAGAGGAGGCTCTGATAAAATTTTGGGTGAAGGTAAGGCTCGGAGGCCAAAGATGGAAAAACGGGTTTTGAACTTTGTGGTAATCCTTGAACCGGATCCTTCCGGAGGTTATGTGGTTTCGTGTCCGGAACTTCCGGGATGTTACAGCCAGGGTGAAAGCGTAGAGGAAGCCTTAGAAAACATAAAAGAAGCCATCCTTTTAACCCTGGAAGACCTTGCAGAATCTGAGGAACCTCTCCCGGAGTCCCGAAAGATCCTGGTTTCCACGGTATCCGTTTCCATATAATGGCTAAACTTCCCATTATTTCCGGAGACGATCTCATCAAGGTATTGGAAAAGATGGGTTATCGGGTGGTAAGGCAGAAAGGCAGCCACATACGCCTTAAAGCCCCGGATAAACCTCCGCTTACGGTCCCCAGACATAAGGTCATCAAGCCAGGTCTTTTGTTGAAAATCCTTAAAGACGCCGGCCTATCCCGCGAGGAGTTTATTTCTCTTTTAAGAGACGGGTAAACTTTTATTGATCTCCGACAGGGCGGAAAGGACCTCCTCCGGGGTTAGGGCCTGCATACAGCGCGGATCCCGGCACTTTTTGCGGAAACAGGGGCTGCAGGGAAGCCCGGCGCGCAGCACCCGGTGACCCTCTCCGAAGGGGCCGGTGCGCCAGGGGGCCGTGGGTCCGAAGAGGGCCACCACCTTACGGTCCAGGGCCGCGGCAAGGTGCATGGGCCCGGTGTCCACCGAGACCACGGCCCGGGCCCCGGAAAGGA
>WGAR01000033.1 GCA_015494725.1 Thermodesulfobacteriaceae bacterium
GGTTCGGCCTGGGGATCACGAAAGACCCCGGTGGTATCCACTACCAGGCGAACCCCCTCCTCCTTCCACTTGATTTCTTTGGGATTGCGTGCCTCCCTCAGGACCTTCACCGGCACCCCGTCAATGGTCATGGTGCCTTCCTTGTCGTTGAGGTTTTCAATGACCCGCCCCCCTCGATATCCGTGAAGATAGGTGGAAAGGTGGCCGTAAGTGCTGTCTTTTTCGATATAGGAAGCCAGATCCTCCAGCGAGCGCCCCACCTCCCGGCCAGTGTTGACCACGATTTCGGAGAAATATTTGCGTGCCACGTGGTGCCAAAGGGTGAGTTTCCCGATACGTCCTAGCCCGTTAATGCCTAGTTTCATTGTCCCCTCCTTTCTTCTTTGAGATATTTGGTGGGCTCCGGAGCCCTTATACCCCCTATCTTAAGGACCCACCACCTCCTTCACCGGGTGTTTACCCAGATACACATTTCCCTTCAACCCATCAATGCTGATCCAGTCTCCCAGCCGAACGGTGTACCCGTTGAAGCGGGCCCTTTTGTTTTCCTCGTCGATAGCCATTACCTCACACCCCACCACACAGGTCTTCCCCAGACGCGAAGCCACGATGGCTGCGTGCGAGGTCTGTCCTCCCCGAGCCGTAAGCAACCCGTCGGCCTGACTGATTTCTTTAATATCGTCCGGCACGGTATCGTAACGCAGGAGGATCAACGGAGCCTCCGGATCCTCCTGACGCATACGTCTGATATCCTCCAGATCAAAAACCACCCGCCCGGAAAGGGCTCCCCCGGCTACTCCTATCCCCTTGCCCAGAAAGTATCGGCTCAATTCCTCGGGATGCTCGAATACCTGGACCCGGGGACGTTCCTCCTGGGTGACCATGTCCCGCACCTGGAGGATATAGAGATCCTCCCTTCTCGGCCCCTCGAAGGTGAATTCCATCTCCTGATGGGACCATTTCTTTTCATACACCAGATGCTGAGCAATATCAAAAAGGGCCTGATAGATCTCGGGAAAGGCCTCTTCCAGAGAAGGCCCCTCACGACCCTCCCTTTTACGCTGTTCGATGGAGATGGGATAGGTATTTACCAGCCCCGAAACGATGTCCTCCCCCTGATTGCCGGGGGTATAATCTCCCCAAAGGGCCAGCCGAGAGAGCTTTCCGTAGGGAGGTGCGGTAAAAACCACCCCGGTGCCGGAACGAACTCCCAGGTTGCCGAAGGTCATGGTCTGCACGATGACCGCTGTGCCCCAGTCTTCGGAAATGCCCATGATCTCCCGATAAACCCGGGCCTTCTTGGCCTCCCAGGAAGCAAAAACCAGTTCCACCGCCCGGGCCAGCTGTTCCCAGGGATCATCGGGCAGAGAGATACCATATTTTTCGATCATTTTGCGATAAAGCAAGGCCAGCTCTTTCATCTCCTCACCGGAGAATTCCCGCTTCTTCTTGACTCCGTAAAGCCGTTTGTGTGAGCGCATCAGCTGGTTAAAAAGTTCCCGCTCCAGGCCATGGGCCATGGCCCAGCTCTGCACGAAACGACGATAGGTATCCCAGGCAAACCAGAGGTTCCCGGTCTTTTCCGCCAGGCCCTCCACTATCTCCGGATTGAGCCCCAGATTGAGGATGGTGGACATCATTCCCGGAAGAGAAATGGCAGCCCCGCTGCGCACGGAAAGAAGAAGCGGGTTTTCCGGGGACCCGAAACGGCGCCCTACCCGCTCCTCCAGGAGATGGACCCTTTCCCGGATCCGATCCATAAGATCCAGATAAGCCTGCCTATACTTGGATATTACCGGATAGCAACGATAGACCTCGGTGGTCAGAACAAAACCCGGCGGAACCGGCAGTTTCTCTTCCACCAGCAGCAGGAGATTATAGGCCTTGTTGCCCAGATGGATGAGGTCCCTGGCCAGAGGATTGGGATGATAGAGGTCGCAAAGAGCCCGATCCGGATCATAGCTCATAAGCAGATCCAGATCCCGCGGTTCCAGAAGCTCCCTTTGCTTGAGCAGGGTCTGATAGATTCGCAGGACGAAATTGTCCAGAGGTTGAAGCACGAAGGAGGAAGCCACCAGCTCCCGGGTAAAGGTCTCCGTAACCCGGTGGATGAATTCCCCCTCGGACAGCCCGGAGGTACCCCGCCGATAGCGGGGCAGAAGCCTGCGGCGCCCCATCTGCCGCAGGATAATCCCCAGATTTTCCACGTGCGGACTGATGTAATAGGTCTTGATGATGTGGCGCACCCCTTCGAGCAGCCCCCGGAAGATGTCCAGATACTGCGTATAGGTAAAACAACGCATCTTGAGGGAGTTTTCCAGGAGCTGGAGATAGATATCGAATTTCTTGGAGCTTATCCCCTCCACCGCCAGCCCCTGGCGGAAGAGCTTGAGATACTTGAGTACGGTAAAGAAAGTGGCCCGGGTAATGAAGGGAAAATCGAAACTCTGCACCAGCTCCTCGAACCAGTTGCGAGCCAGATTCTCCAGACGAAAGGAAAGCCCCAGAGCGTCGAACTTCTTCTCGTGATAGCGACCGTACATGGAGGGAATGTCCGCCGCAATGTGACGCTTGAGGTAAATATCCTCCCGGGGAGCAAACTTCTGCGGCGAAAGGATGATATTGTCCTTTAAGTATTGAAGATAATCCAGCAATTTTTTGAGACGTTTATCCAAACGAGGCTCTGAAAGCCCGGCCAGGAGGTCGTCTATTCCCTCAAAGCCCCACTGCCGCGCTTCCTCCAGGTATTCCCGCAGGTCCTCCGGAGATAAGCTGTATTTCTGTTTTTCCAGACGGTACATCTCGTAAAGGAGCTGAACCCGGCGCTTCTCCTTTTCCGAGACCGGTGCCCGGGAGAGGATATCCTGTATCTCCTCCGGGGAGAACCGGAGTAATTCCTCGGCTTCCCGGATCTTAAGGGTCTCGAAAAGGTGCCTTACCGCCCGATGTGCTTCGCTCGTAAGGGGGTCAGAGGGGTCCAGCCCCTCCCACAGCTCCTTGGGAATAAAGGGTTTGAGGGGTTTTTTGTCCAGGGTAAGCCAGTAGCGAAATATAGCCGCGATAAAATCCAGGATCAGATTGGAACTTTCCACATGACTCTGTTTGCGCAGAAAGTGGATAAGGGGATCCTTACGCTGATGCAGTTCGTCGATCTCGGTGGAAACATCCCGCAGACGACCCTCGGCCCCGATCTCATTAAAGTAAATGGGCAATAACCGGCAGAACTGACGCACCAGATTATAGACCGGGGCTATATCCGCATTGAGCAAACGGGAGACGTCCTTCTGGAAAAGATCCGTATCCCGGATACAGGTTCCGGCCAGAGTGAGGTTGATAATAAGGGCCGAAAGGAGGGTGACACACCACTTGGGATTGCGCTCGAAGATCTCCAGCCATACCCGCACATTGAGAAGATGGGCCGGATTACAGATAACATGCCACTCCTGATCCACCCCCTGGATCTCGGGGTACTGGAAACCGAATTTAATCACCTCTTCCACGAATATTTCCGCCAGATGCGGATCTTCCCGGTCCAGGATCTCAAAGCCCAGATTCTTGATGCACTGGAGGGCCGTCCAGGGAAAAAGCCGGACCTTCTTCTTGAGGAGCTCAAAGGTGCGTACCACCAGGCTATCCAGATGTTCCCGGGTCTCGGAACGGATAAGCGAAACCAGGCTGTGATTGATCTCCCGCAGGATCTCTTCGTGAATAAGGGCCAGGGCCGGATGTTCGGCCATCTTAAAAAGAAAAAGCAGCTTCAGATCCTCCGGCCCCTCTTTCTTACTGGAAAGGGCCTCCAGCTGGGCCGGAATGCTTCGAAAATTCCGGATAAGGTCCAGATGATCGGGCAAGGCAAGCAACTCCGACCAGGAAGGATCCTGGTCCAGGGCCTTCAGGTATCTCCGCAGGGTCCGATGGGAGATGGGTTCCACCAGTTCCCGGTAGGCCTTTACCTGCGGAAAATAACGGGCCGGATCCGGAGCCCTCAGCCAGAAGCGATAGGTGGCCTCCAGAGAACGGAGGACCAGCGACCTCAGGGCCTCGGGCGGAGGAAGGGGAGAAAGATGCAGATATTTTTCCGCCAGACGTTTGAAGGAATAATAACTCTCGAGAAAGGTCTCCCAGTGTTCCTCGGGGAGCCTTTCCAGGGCCTCAAAGACCCCCTCGAACACCGGAAGGTAGCGCGGCCAGTCCTCTTCTTTCAGGACCTCGAAGGTCTTCTCCAGGACCGAAAACAGCCCCTCGCCGGACTGAGCCCAGAATTCTTTCTTTTTCTCTCCAAAGCCCCAGAAGAATATATCCGTAATCACCCACAGGGCCCTCGGGCCCTGTGGGTGATTTACAATGACCCGCAGGTTCTTCAGGGCAAAGGAACGTAAATCGGAGAGGACCAGACGCAGGTTCCGGTAGGGATGATAGGCCTCTTTCAAAAGCTCTTCGGCCTGCTTTTCCAGCCCCCGATACCCCGCAACCGCCTCCACCAGAACCAGATGCTGCTCGTCCGGGCGGATATCCGTAACCGCGGTCTCCGCCAGGTTGGCCAGCAGGGCCTTGGAGGTATAGGCCGGCATCTTAGCTCTCGCGGGAGTGCATATAAAGGATTAAGTCCAGAACCCGGTTGGAATACCCCCATTCGTTGTCGTACCAGGCCAGCACCTTGACCAGGGTCCCCTCGATCACCTTGGTGGATAGACCATCTACAATAGAGGAATGAGGATCGCCCAGAAGATCACAGGAAACCAGCGGCTCCTCGATATAGCGCAGATAACGGCTCTGGGCCTCCTGGAAAGCCCGATTCACCTCCGGAACCGTGGTCTCCTTTTCCACCACCACGGTAAGATCCACCAGGGACACATCCGGGGTGGGAACCCGGATGGCCATACCATCGATCTTCCCCTGAAGTTCCGGGATCACCCGCCCTACCGCCACCGCGGCCCCGGTTTTGGTGGGAATCATGTTCAGGGCCGCGGCCCGGGCCCGACGGAGATCCTTGTGGGGCAAATCCAGCAAACGCTGATCGTTGGTATAGGCATGCACCGTGGTCATCAGGGCCTGTTTGATCCCGAAACGATCCAGCAGAACCTTAAGCACCGGGGCCAGACAGTTGGTGGTGCAGGAGGCATTGGAAACCACCCGGTGCTTGGTGGGATCATATTCGTATTCATTTACCCCCATAACCACGGTGAGATCCTCGTTTTTGGCCGGAGCGGTAATGATCACCCGCCGGGCTCCCCCCTCGAAGTGCCCCCGGGCCAGATTGGCATCGGTAAAACGTCCGGTGGACTCCACCACATATTCCACGTCCACCTCCCGCCAGGGAATGGCCGAGGGTTCCCTTTCCTGGAAGACCCGGATCTCCCGCCCGTCCACATAGAGTTGATTATTCTCCGCCCGCACCTCGTGGGGAAAGATGCCGAATACGGAATCATATTTCAAAAGATGGGCCAGGGTAGCCGCATCCGTGAGGTCGTTGATGGCCACGATCTCGATATCCTTGAATTCAGGATACTTATAAGCCGCCCGCAGAATCGCCCGCCCGATCCGTCCAAAACCATTAATACCTATACGGATTCCCATCTTATCCTCCCTTATTTGTGGATTTTCTTCTCCAATCTGGATATATGGTAAGATCTCTTCCGGCCCCGTCAAGGAACGCTCCATGAGCAGGGCATCCCCGGGGGAATAAAACCCCGGCCGTACCCCCACCACCCGGAATCCCCACTTGGCATAAAGGGCCAGGGCGGCTTCGTTTCCTGCCTCCACTTCCAGGGTAGCCCTGACAGCCCCCCTCGTCCGGGCCCAGCGCAGCCCCTCCCGCAGGAGGGCCTCTCCGAGCCCCTTCCGTCTCCAGGACGGAGATACCGCTATCCGGGCCACCTGAAGTTCGTCGGCAATGAGCCAGAAGCAGCCGTATCCCAGAACCTTTCCTCCCGCCTCGGCTACCACCATCCGAGCGTACGGCTTCTTGAATTCCCGCAGGATCTGTTCCTTACTCCAGGGGCGAGAAAAAGAGACCCTTTCTATCCGCAGGAGATCCGCAAGATCCTTGCGACAGGCCGAACGGAGGACGAACCTCATTCAATTCTCGAAGAAATCCGCAGAACGGACGATGGACTTCCTCCCGGCCTCGGCCACCAGAGCCGCCAGTTCCCGGGGAGGGAGATCACGATGCTGCAGGGCCTTGATGAGCATGGGAAGATTAACCCCGCATACCACCTCCACCTGCCCCTCCTGCAGAAAAGCCAGCCCCAGATTGGAAGGGGTGCCCCCGAAAAGGTCGGTAAGGATCAAGACCCCCTGACCCTGATCGGCTGCGGAAATGGCCTCTTCGATGCGTTTGCGGATGTCTTCCGGAGGATCATCCGGGGTAATATCCACCGGGATGGCCACCCCGTCTTCCTCCAGGATGAATCCGGCCACCTTGACCAGTTCGTGAGCCAGATTCCCGTGGGCCAGGACCAGGATCCCGGTCATACCTTCTCCTTTTCCAGATCTCTATGGGTAATCAATACCTCATAGCCGCTTTCCTTCAGCATCTCGGCCAGGGCCTCCACCACAGCCACGGATCGATGCCGCCCGCCGGTACACCCCACGGCCACCACCACATAAGCCCTCCCTTCTTTTTCATAATACGGAATGACCAGATTTAAAAGCTCCCGCGTATATTCCAGAAATTTCTGCCCCTGGGAATTATCCAGCACATAGACCTGTACCCTTCTTTCCCGACCGGAAAATGGCCTCAATTCAGGCACAAAATAGGGGTTGGGCAGGAAACGGATATCGAACACAAAGTGGGCCTCAGGGGGCAGGCCGTATTTGAACCCGAAGGAAAGGAGGTGCACGGTGGGAAGACGAAGGGACTTTCGGCCTCCGTAGCGGCGCAGGATCTCCGCCCTTAATTGATAGAGGTTGAAACGGGAGGTATCCAGGATCATGGTGGCCCGTTCCCGAAGAGGGGCCAGGATCTGGTTTTCCTTCTCCAGGGCCTCGCGCAGGGAAACCCCCCGGGCCAGAGGATGGGGCCTTCGGGTCTGGCTGAAACGATAGATGAGTACCTCCAGGGAGGCGGTAAGAAAAAGGACCTCGAAGGCATAACCCTCCTCGGAAAGCCTGTTCCATAATCTTTCGAAGTTTTCCGGATCCAGGCCGGAGCGTACATCCATCACCACCGCCACCCTGGAAACCCCGGCGCGCTCCTGAACCTCCAGGAGGGGCAGAAGAAGTTCCGGCGGAAGATTATCGATGCAGAAAAAACCCAGATCCTCAAAGGCCTTGAGGGCCGTACTCTTTCCGGACCCGGACAACCCGGAAATGATCACCAGTTCGGGCTTGGCCTTAGAATTCACGTTCGTAACGTTGAATTATTTCTATTATCTCCTCCCGACTGTGAGCGGAAAGAAGGGCCTCCCGGAACTCGCCGTATTTCAGCAGGCGGGCCAGGTAGGACAGACAGCGCAGATAGGCCTCGCAGGCCTCCTCCGGGGCCAGAACGGTGAAGATGAGATAAACCGGCTGGCCATCCGGGCTATCGAACTCGATCCCTCCCGGAGAGCGGGCTACACTGACGTAAAGGCGCGGCAGAAGGGGAATACGGGCATGGGGGAGGGCCACCCCTTCCCCCAGCGCCGTAGATCCCAGGCGTTCGCGTTCGGTAAGAGCCTGCTCTATGCGTTCGACCGGGATACCGACCTCCTCGGCCAGGATTCGGCTCAGGTCGCGAAAAAACGACCACTTGTCCCGGGCGCTTACCTCCGGGAGGATACCCCGAGTACAGAGCAAGTGACTCAGTCGCATCCTACTCCGGAACCACCAGGACTACGCGTTCCCCGTCCCGGTAGAGGGCACAGAGCCGGTCTCCCTCATCGGAATTAAGAAAAAGGAATACCGGCCGACTTTCCCCGGCAAACTGGGCCAGGGCCTCTTCCACCGACATGGGCTTCAAGGCCACCCTCTCGATCAGGATTTCCGTAGGAGTTTCCTCGGCCGAAAGGGTCACCGGGGGAGGTTCCTCGCGCCGTCCTTTTTTGGTTATGCCCTTCCGCTTTTCCCGCAACCGTTTGATCTGTTTTTCCAGTACATCCGTCACCAGATCGATGGCCTCATACATGTCCTGGGTCTCCTCGCGGGCGGTGACATCCATGCCGTCCCCCCGGAGGATAACCTCGGCCTCCTGGCGAAACTTTTCGGCCTTAAGGATTACATGGGCCTCTACCGGCCCCTCGAAATACTTTTCCAGCCGGCCTATCTTCTTGCGCACGTACTCCTTCAACCCCTCCGAAGATTCCAGATGTCTGAAAGTGATGTTGATCTGCATAACCTCTACCTCCTGCCTTGGTATCAGGTTTTTCTCCGTTGCCGGGCCGGGGGAATACCCAGAAGATCCCGGTATTTGGCCACCGTGCGACGCGCTATTTTAACCCTATATTGCTCACTTAGCATCCGGGCCAGGTCCTGATCGCTATAGGGACGTTTGGGATCCTCCGCGGCAATGAGTTCCTGCAGATACCTTTTTACCGCCTCCGAGGAAACCGCCTCCCCTCCCTCTCTCTTGAGCCCCGAAGGAAAGAAGAACTTGAGTTCAAAGAGACCGTGAGGGGTTTCGGCGTATTTATGGTGGGTAACCCTGCTCACCGTGGATTCATGTACCCCCACCCGCTCGGCCACCTCGCGCAGATTGAGCGGACGAAGATAGGCCGGCCCCTTCTCCAGGAAGTCCCGCTGCAGTTCGGCCAGGACCTCGGCCACCTTAAGAAGGGTCTTCTCCCGCTGATCCAGACTCCGGATCAGCCATTCCGCGGAACGCAGACGCTCCCGAAGGAAGACCTTGGCCTTGCGGGGAACGGTGGGATCGGCCAGAAGTTTGCGGTAACGGGCGCTTATGCGCAACCGGGGCATGCCCTCGTCATATAGCCGAACCCGCCAGCGGCCTTCCTGGTAAAAAAAGATCACGTCCGGTTCCAGATAAAGGGTCACCCCTCCCGAGGAATAAGCCCGCCCCGGAAAGGGTTCCAGTCCCCGGATAATCTCCAGGGCCTGGCTTATCTCCCGGGGAGAGGTTTTAAGCTTGCGGGCCAAAAATTCCGGCCCCCGGGGGATATCGGAGAGATGATCGCGCACGATCTCCACCACCAGCCCGGAATCTATTCCCAAATAGGAAAGCTGGGCCAGAAGACACTCCCTGACCTCAAGGGAAGCCACCCCCACCGGATCGAAGTATTTGATTCGCTCCCGCACCCCCTCCACCAGCGCAACCGAAACCCCCAGATCCTGCGCGATCTCGGAGGGCGAAAGGGTGAGGTACCCCCTCTCGTTGATGTTCTGAATGATATACTCCGCCACCCGGCGTTCCGCCTCGGAAAAGGCGGCCAGCGACACCTGCCACAGGAGGTGCCCGTAAAGATCTTCCTCCTTGTGCAGACGGGCCTCCCAGGAAACAGGCTCCGCCTCCTCGAAACTGTGGGTGGGATAGGGAGAAAACTCCTCCTCGAAGAGATCCTCCCAGGACCCCTCCACCCCTGCCGGTCCGGTCTCGGCGTAAAGCTCCTCCAGGGAAAGATCCGAATGCTCGTTTTCCACCTCCAGCACCGGATTTCTCTCCAGTTCCTCCCGCAGATACTGCTCCAGCTCCAGCCGATTAAACTGCAGAAGCTTCAGAGCCAGACGCAGCTGCGGGGAGAGGAGAAGCTCCGGACGCTGCTGCAGATGGAGTTTGAGGTCCAGGGCCATGCGCCTTCCTACAGGCTAAAATCCTCTCCCAGATAAAGACGTCGCACCTCGGAATGGGTCACCACTTCCTCCGGGGGACCCGCAGCCACTACCCTTCCCTCAGCCATAATATAAGCCCGATCGCACACCGCCAGAGTATCCCGGACATTATGATCGGAGATGAGGATCCCCAGCCCCCTGGACTTGAGCTGGGCCAGAAGTCGCTTGAGATCGGAGACGGCCAGGGGATCTATCCCGGCAAAGGGTTCGTCCAGGAGGAGAAAACGAGGCTCCATGGCCAGGGCCCGCATGATCTCCACCCGGCGTCGCTCTCCTCCGGAAAGGGAATAAGCCTTCTGTCGGCGTAACCCTTCCAGCCCCAGAAGGGTCAAAAGCCGCTCCAGGCGCTCGGAAATTTCTTCCGTCTTAAGCTTCAGTTCCTCCAGTACCAGTCTCACATTGTCCTCCACGGTAAGTCTTCGAAAGACCGAGGGTTCCTGGGGAAGATATATGATACCCTTTCGAGCCCGTTTGTACACCGGCAGATGCCCTATGGGTTCCTGATCCAGGAAGACATCCCCGGTCTCCGGACGCAAAAATCCCGCCAGTATGTAAAAGGTGGTAGTCTTTCCCGCTCCGTTAGGCCCGAGAAGGCCTACTATCTCTCCGGGGGATACGTAAAGATCCACCCCCTTGACCGCCTCCTTTCTCCCGAAGCGTTTACGCAACCCCTGGGCCCGGAAGATACCCTCAGTCCGTATAGACATAGGCCTCCACCGGCTGCCCCGGCCCGGAAAGGACCTCGCTGCGATCGTCCTGGAAGTAAATGATAACCACCGCGCCGCGAACCTCATCCTTTCCGTGCCACACCCGGGGATGATCCTCCAGAACCAGCCGATCGTCCTTGCGGAAATAAACCGCCTTGCCCGAAAGGGACCGCCAGGGCCCCTTCTCTATGCGCACGTTTCCCAGGGCGATTAACTTGACCACCTCCCTTTTGCCCTTCACCGTTCGATAATAAACGTAAAGACGATCGGCCCAGATCCTGAGATCCCCTTTCCGGGCCTTCACCTTGCCGGAAAAAACGGCGATCTTTTCCTGTTCCAGGACCTCCATGTGTTGAGAACGGATATCGATCTGACTGGCTCCGAGGGGAGAGACCCAGCTCAGCAAAAAAAGCAGCACCAGAAGCAGTCTAGGCATGAAATTCTACCCGGCTCTGTTTAAAGATGCGCAATTTACCGGTCTTAAGATCATATTCGAACCCCACTCCATGAAGGACCATCCCCCGATCCTTGAGAAGAAGGGGCTGATCGCCGCTGAGCTTTTCCTCCTCCGGACGGTAATAGAGGGTGCGGGTGTAAAGGGTGCCCTTGTTCGGGGTATGGAGCACCACTTTTCCCTGAAAGAAAAAGAGCCGGCGGGAGAAGAAATAGACCCCTCGCCGGGCCTCCAGGTGCAGCCCGGCCCTTTCCCGGGAGACAATACGCGGATGGGTCATCTCCAGGCGGCTCCGGAACCGGTAGGCCTGATCCGCCCGGACCACCCAGCGAACCCGCCCCCTCCTCCAGAACACATACTCCAGATGCTTAAAAGAATTTTCGGGTTTAGGAGAGGTCTTTTCTTTCTGGTCGTTTTTTTCCTTCTTCTGTTCCACCGGTGGATTCTTGACCGGAGGAGCAGGCGAAGGAGGCGGACCACAGCTCACCACCAGCCACATTATTCCCAGAACTAACCACCAAAAACGCGCCATACCTCCTCCCATTTTCCCTGAGCCTTGAGCAGCAGATCGCACACCTCGCGTACCGCCCCCCGTCCTCCCGGATGCCGGGTAATATAATGCACGTACTCCTTCACCGGGGGCCAGGCCTCGGGCACGGTGATCGCAAATCCCACTCTTTTGAGTACCGGTATGTCCACCCAATCGTCCCCCATATAGGCTACCTCTTCGTCTCGCAGTCCTTTTTCCCGCAGGAGTTCCTGGTAGAGCCTTCCTTTCTCCAGCTCTCCCTGAATGACCGTTTCGATTCCGAGCTCCCGGGCCCGGAAGGCCACCGGAAGGGAGGTACGGCTGGAAAGGATGCCCACCTCCAGGCCCATCCTCTGAAGGAGCTTTATCCCCAGACCGTCCTGCACGAAAAAACTCTTTATCTCTCGGCCCTCGGAATCCACAATGATCCTCCCCTCGGTGAGGATACCATCCACATCCAGGAGCAGAAAGCGCACCCTTCGGGCCCTCTCCAGAACTTCCTTAGGATATTCCATGTTCCCTCAAAACCCCGTAAATATCTCGGATTACCGCCAGCAGGTACGGAATATCGCTTAAGGGTAAACTATTGGGGCCATCACAGAGGGCCCGATCCGGCTGGGGATGAACCTCCATGAAGATACCGTCCACCCCGCAGGCCACCGCCGCCCGCAAAAGGGGAAAGGCGAACTCCCGCTGCCCGGAGGAGGCTCCCTGCCCTCCCCCGGGGAGCTGGACACTGTGGGTGGCGTCAAAGATCACCGGGGCCCCCAAGGCACGCATAATGGGCAGGGAACGCATATCCACCACCAGATTGTGATAACCGAAGGTGGTCCCCCGCTCGGTAAGAAAGACCAGCTCGGCCCCTCCGGCCCGGGCCTTCTCCAGGGAATATTTCATATCCCAGGGGGCCATGAACTGCCCCTTCTTGAGGTTAAGGGGCTTTCCGGTGCGCGCCGCGGCCAGGATAAGATCGGTCTGCCGGCAGAGAAAGGCCGGAATCTGAATCAGATCCACCACCTCGGATACCGGCTCGGCCTGCCAGGCCTCGTGGATATCGGTGGTTACCGGGACCCCCACCCTTTCACGAACCTCCGAAAGCCAGGAAAGCCCCTTTTCCATCCCCGGCCCCCGAAAGGAGGAAATAGAGGTACGGTTGGCCTTATCAAAAGAGCTCTTAAAGACATAATAAAAACCGTACTCCCGGGCGGCCTGGCGCATAAACTCTGCCACCTCCAGGGCCAGATCCAGACTCTCCAGCACACAGGGACCGGCGATCAGAAGGGGCCCCTCCCGTTCCTTTTCCCATTCCCGAAGATCGGTCATGATGTTTAAATTTTAGACGGTTCGGGGTAGCCTCTCAAGGGATGAACACCATCCGCGAAATCGGTACCATCCGCAAGAAATGGCGTGATCGTCTGCCCATAGCCCTGGTTTTTCCCCATCTTTATTCCGTGGGCATGGCCAATCTGGGGTTCCTGTCTCTGTACGAAACCCTCAATCGCGAGGAGGATCTGGTCTGCGAACGTTTCTTCTGGTCCGAAGATCTTTCCCGTTTGCGTTCCCTGGAATCCGAACGTCCTTTAAGGGATTTTGCCCTGGTTCTCTTTTCCGTTCCCTTTGAGGCGGACTACCCCCGGGTGCTGCAGATCCTTCTGGCCGCGGGGCTCCCCCTCGACCCCCGGAAGCGACACCTTCCGGTCCTGGCCGGAGGGATAGCCCTGTGGTTAAATCCCCGTCCCCTCTTTCCCTTTCTGGATGGTTTTCTTCTGGGGGAACTCGAAGCCCTGGATCGGGCCCTGATCGAGGCCCTGCGAAAGGGGGGCGAGAACAAACCTCTCCTGCTGGAGCAGCTTCGCCAGGTGCCGGGCTTTCTCCATCCCGAAGGGCCCTTTCCGGTGAGCATCGCCAAGGCCCCGGAACTGCGTCGTCCCCTGGTCTCGCATCTCCGTTCCCCGGAGGCCGAATTCGGGGAATGCCAGCTGATAGAGGTGACCCGGGGGTGCGGACAGGGGTGTCGGTTCTGCGCCGCCGGTTATCTTTATCGTCCCCCCCGGCGCCCCCCTGCGGACACCTTCCCGGAAATCTTCTCCGAACTGGAGTCCGGGGTCAAAGTGGGCCTGATCGGGCTGGAATTTTTGCCCCAGGAGGAGATCGTGGCCTTCGCCCGCGAACTTCTGCGCCGGGGACACGGCTTGTCCTTTTCTTCGCTGCGGGTGGATGCCCTGCGGGAAGAGCTGAGAGAGATCTTTTCCGCAACCCGCACCCTTACCCTGGCTCCTGAGGCCGGAAGCCCCCGGCTTCGACGCATCATCAACAAACGTCTTCCGGAAGAAACCATCCTTTCTGCGGCCCGCCGGCTGAAAACCTGGCCGGTAAGACGGCTCAAACTCTACTTCATGTTCGGTCTTCCCGGGGAAACCGAGGAGGATCTGAGGGCCATCCCCCAGCTGGCAGGGAAGATCCGGGAGCTTTCCGGAAAGGA
>WGAR01000034.1 GCA_015494725.1 Thermodesulfobacteriaceae bacterium
AGGATCAGGTGGCGCAGGAGGAGTTCACGCCCGGCCACCCGGAGAAGACCCTTGGGATAGCCCGTGCGGTGAAGACCCATGCGCGTGCCTTTCCCCGCAGCAAGGATCACCGCCTGCACGGGAAAACCTCCTTTTTCGGAGTACACTTAAAGACATGGGCACAAAGACGGTTTCTTTCAACCCCTGGGTGGAAGGAGACCTCAACTTCTTTCAGTTCACCGGGCTTACCCCGGAGGTCCTTTCGGCTCTAGAAGCGGCGGAGGCGGTGATCCTCCCCCAGACCGTGTCCCCGGAGTTTTACTTTTTTGTCCGGAGGCTCGGGAAACGCGTGTTCCCCGACTACGACCTGCGGTTTTCCTTCCCGGGAAAGATCGGGCAGATCCTCCTCTTTCGGGCCCTTTCGCTTCCCCATCCCGAGACCCTTTGTGTGCCGCGGATCTGTGCCTTCGGGCCGCATCCCGGGGCCGCGGAGATCCGTCTCCCGGAGCCCCCCTTCGTGGTCAAGGGAAACCACGGTCATGAGGGCCGCGAAATCTTCTTGGTGGAAAGCCCTTCGGACTGGGAGGAGGCCCTTTCGCGTCTTAAGGCCTGGGAGGCCTCGGGCCGCTTCGGATTCCTCATCCAGGAATATCTCCCCTGGGACTACGACCTGCGGGTGGTGGTCATCGGAAAGAGACGCCTTTGCTTCTGGCGAAGGGGCCGTTTCCGGAAGAATCTGGTCCAGGAGGGGGAAGCGGCGGAGTGTCCGGACGCAGAACTTGAGGCCCGGGCCCTTTCCGTGGTGGAGAGGCTCTGTGCGGCCTCGGGGCTAAACCTCATGGCTGTGGATCTTCTCTTCCGGCCCGAGACCGGGGAGGTCTTTTTAAACGAGATAAACTTCGTCTTCGGCCTGAGGCTTATCGGGGGCGAGGAGCGTTTCCGGGCCTATCTTTCCGAGGCCGTGGCGGAGTTCCTTAAGGCAAACTCGTAGCCCCGGTTAAAGACCCTGCGGTTGGGCTCAAGGAGGTGGCGGCGGTGTTCCGGAAGGAGGCTTTGAAGACCGGAAAGCACCTTCTCCGGGGGGACCACCCGGGTTGCGGCCACCAGGGCCCCGAGAGCGGCCATGTTGGCTAACCCCGGCGCCCCTTCCTCCTCGGCCAGATCATCGGCCGGAAGGAAGAGGAAGCGGCGTCCGGGGAATTCCGCCGCGCGCTCCCTGGGAACCAGGTTCTCGTTCACCACCGCAAGCCCCCGGGGCTTTAGCCGCGGAACGAACTTCTCAAAGGAGGGAAGGTTCATGATCACCAGGGCCCGGGGACGGGTGACCACCGGGGAGGCGATCTCCCGGTCGGAGAGCACCACCGTGCAGTTACAGGTCCCCCCGCGCATCTCCGGCCCATAGACCGGAAGGAAGGTAACGCGCAGTCCGGCCTCCATCCCGGCCTGGGCCAGCAGATTTCCGGCAAAAAGGATCCCCTGCCCGCCGAAACCGGCCAAAATGACCTCAAACTTCACGGGCCGTCTCTCCATCCAGGTATCTCTCCTTCCATGCTACCATACTTCCCTCTTTCGAAGCTCAGGTAAGGTCCCGGAAGACCCCCAGGGGGAAGGTCTCGGTGAGTTCGTCCACCTTGCGGGCCGCGGAGACCGGGTCAAGCTTCCAGTTCACCGGACAGGCGGAAAGAAACTCCACATAACCGAAGCCCCGCTCCTCAAGCTGGGCCAGGAAGGCCCTGCGCAGGGCCTCTCTGGCCTCAAGTACCCTCTTGGGGGTGTTCACCGCCACCCGGGCGCAGAAGGCCACCCCGGGAAACTGAGCCAGGATCTCGGCCACCTTGAGGGGATAACCGTAAACCCGGGGATCGCGACCCTCGGGGGTGGTGGTGGTGCGCTGGCCGGGAAGAGTGGTGGGGGAGAGCTGCCCCCCGGTCATACCATAGACGGTGTTATTGATCATGATGGCGGTAATGCGTTCGCCCCGGGCCGCGGCGTGAAGGCTTTCCGTAAGGCCGATGGCCGCAAAGTCCCCGTCGCCCTGGTAGGTAAAGACCGCAAGCTCCGGCCGGGCCCGTTTGGCCCCGGTGGCCGCAGCGCAGGCCCTTCCGTGCGGGGCCTCGCAGATGTCCACGTCGTAGTAATAGTAAAGGAAACAGGCGCAGCCGATGGAGGCCACCCCGTAGGCCCGTTCCCGGATCCCCAGCTCGTCGATCACCTCGGCAAGGAGCCGATGGGCGATCCCGTGATGGCACCCCGGACAGTAGTGAAAGGGGCGCTCGGTAAGGGATCGGGGAAAGGTGAAAGGGGGTTTTACCTTTTTCGGAGACACCGCCTGATCCTCCGGTAGATGTCTTCCGGGGCGGGAAGGTCGCTCGGGGGAAGGGCAAAGCTTTCCACCTCCGCCCTTCCGCACACGGAAAGTTTCACATCCTCTACCATCTGCCCGCAGTTAAGCTCCACCACTAAGAACCTTACCCCTCGCAGGGAGAGTTCGCGGAAGGGCTTTTCCGGAAAGGGAAAGAGGGTTATGGGCCGCACAAAGGCCACGGGATAGCCCTTCTTGCGGGCCATCTCCACGGCCTCCTTCACGATCCGGGAAAGGGACCCGAAGGCACAGACCGCAAGCTCGGCCCCCTCTGCGTAGAGGACCTCGGCCCGGGCCTCGCGCCGCATGGCCCGGTATTTCTTCTGGAGAAGCTCGTTTCGGGCCCGAAGCTCCCCGGGCCCGAGAAAGAGGCTTTTTAAGACCCGGGCCGGACGCCCCCGGGCCCCGGTAAGCGCCCAGTCCTTGGGATATTCCCGCACCCGGAGCCGGCGCGGAAGAAGGGGTTCCTTCATCTGGCCGAGAAGGGCGTCGGTGAGAATCATGGCCGGCTGCCGGTATTTTTCGGAAAGCTCAAAGGCCTTCGCCGTAAGCTCGTAGGCCTCCTGAACGCTTGCCGGGGAGAGGACCAGGAAGTGATAGTCGCCGTGTCCGGCCCCGCGGGTGGCCTGGAAGTAGTCCCCCTGGGAGGCCTCGATCCCTCCGAGCCCCGGGCCTCCGCGGGAGACATTCACCACCACCGCCGGGAGCTCAAGGGCCGCAAGATAGGAGAAGGTCTCGGCCATAAGGGAGATGCCCGGGCTTGAGGAGGAGGTCATGGCCCGCACCCCGGTGGAGACCGCCCCGAGGAGCATGTTCACCGCGGCAAGCTCGCTTTCGGCCTGAAGGAAGACCCCGCCCCGTTTGGGAAGCTCCCGGGCCATGAGTTCCGGGATCTCGTTCTGCGGGGTGATGGGATACCCGAAATAACACCGGCAGCCCGCCTCAAGCGCCCCCAGGGCAATGGCCTCCGAGCCCTTGACCAGAACGGGTTTCACCTAAACCACCTCCAGGACCACATCCGGACACATAAGATAACACACCCCGCAGCCGGTGCATTTTTCGGGCTCCGTGACCTCCACCACCCGGTAGCCCTGACGGTTGCGGCGCACCCCCACGGAAAGGATCTTCCGGGGACAGAAGTGCACACAAAGCCCGCAGCCCTTGCATCTTTCGGGAAAGGAGACCCGGACCCGAAAACGTGCCATCTAATCCTCTCCCATCTCCCGAAAAAGGGCCTCGATCTCTCCCGGGGTTTCAGCCTGTAGGACACGAAATTCCTTTCCGGAAAGGATACGCTTAATGAGCCCGGAAAGGACCCGCTTGGGCCCCGCCTCAAGGAAGGTGCGGACGCCGGCCGCATACATGGCCTCAACGCTTTCCACCCAGCGCACCGGGGAGAGCATCTGGCGCGAAAGGGCCTCGCGAATACGCTCAGGATCGGTCTCCGGGGTGGCGGTAACATTGAGGACCACCGGAATTCGGGCCGGAGAAAACGGGGTTTCTCTTAAGGCTTCGGCAAACCTTTGCGCGGCTTTTTCCATGAGCGGGGAGTGAAAGGCCCCGGAGACGGGAAGCTTTACCACTCGCTTGGCTCCTGCGGCTTTGGCCTCCTCTGCGGCCTTTGCCGCGGCCTCCTCCTCGCCGCTGATCACGCTCTGTTCCGGAGAATTGTGGTTGGCCAGATACACCCGGCCCGAAACCCGGGAAAGGATTTCGGTCAGGCTCTCCCGCGAAAGACCGATCACCGCGTACATGGCCCCCGGGGCCTCCTCCCCGGCCCGGGACATGAGTTCCCCGCGAAGTTTCGTAAGCCGGAAGGTATCCTCAAGAGACAGAACCCCTGCCGCACACAGGGCGCTGAACTCCCCCAGGCTGTGTCCGGCGAAAAAGGCCGGCCGAAGGCCCCGGGCGGAAAGCACCCGCCACACGGAAAGGTTCACCGCGGTAAGGGCCGGCTGGAGCCGCGAGGTCTCGGTAAGCTCTTTCTCGGGGCCTTCGAAGCAGAGCCGGCGCAGGGGAAGACCGGTAAGGTCTTCGGCAAGCTCAAACACCTCCCGGGCCTCGGGGAAGGCCTCATAAAGGGCCTTCCCCATTCCCACATACTGCGACCCCTGCCCGGGGAAAACCGCCGCGATCACTTATTCCTCCTCCTCTTCCTCGAATTCAAGGCCCTCTTCCTCCTCGAAAAGTTCCTCTTCGGCTTCTTCCTCCAGATAATCCTCGTACTCATCGGCACTCATGAGTTCCTCCAGTTCATCCGGATCCAGGAGTTTAACCCGGAGAAGCCAGCCGTCACCGTAGGGATCCTCCTCCACCAGCGCCGGATCACCCAGCACCTCCTCGTTTACGGCGGTAACCTCCCCGGAAACCGGGGCCACCAGTTCCTCCACCCCCCGGGAGGTCTCCACACTGCCGAAGACCTCGCCCTTTTCGATCTCCTCACCCTCTTCGGGTAGTTCCAGGTCCACCACCTCTCCGTAACGCCGACAGGCGAATTCGGAAAGACCGAGCAGAGCCTTGGCGCCCCGCTCCTTTTTCACCCAGAGATGCTCCTCGGAATAAAGCCGATCCTCGGGAAAGGCCATATACCACCTCCACTAGAATTTATCTTCACCGAATTAGCCGAAAAGATGGGCTTTGACAAGAGGTCCCAAAAGGCTTATGGTTTGACTTGAAAGATTCAGGTTGGGCTCGAAAAATGAAGATCGTGATACAAACCACCCTGTGGAAGGGTGGAAAGAAGAGATCCAATAAGGTGTAAGGAGGTGGAGGTATGCGCAACGGCTGGTCACCTTATCTGGGCGGAGCGCTCACCGGGTTGTTACTGGTGGCCTCGGTGCTCGTCACCTATCAGCTCTTCGGACATCCCCGTTATCTGGGGACCTCCACGGCCTATGTACGGGTCTCCGGAATGATAGAAAAGGCGGTCTCCCCGCAGAGGGTGGCGGAGAATGAATACTATCGCAAGGAGGGAACAGGTATCGACTGGAAGGTGATGCTGGTCCTGGGGGTGCCGCTCGGGGCTCTGCTGGCGGCCCTGCGCAACGGAGAGTTCCGTTTGCGCTGGGTACCGGAGAGATGGACACGGTGTTTCGGCAATTCACCGCTGGTGCGGGCGGTCGGGGCTTTCATCGGTGGGTTCCTCATCATCTACGGGGCGCGTCTGGCCGGGGGATGCCCCAGCGGACACGGACTTTCGGGCATGAGCCAGCTGGCGGTAAGTGCCTTCTTCGTGGTGACGGGGTTTTTCGCCGGTGGTATTCCCCTGGCCCTAATCCTTTACGGCAGGGAAAGGAGGTAGGCCATGGAACTCTTGATCGGGCTTATCACGGGAATTATCTGGGGCTATATCTTCCAGCGGGCCCGCATCTTACGCTTTGAAAAACACATCGGGCTCCTCACCCTGACGGATCTCACGGTGCTCAAGTTCCTCCTTTCCGGAGTAATAGTAGGGGCCATCGGGATCCAGCTTTTAACCACCCTGGGGCTGGCGCCTTATCATCTCAAACCCACCTTTATAGCGGCCAATCTTGTGGGCGGGGTAATTTACGGTCTGGGCTGGGCGGTCCTGGGGTACTGCCCGGGGACAGCTCCGGGAGCCATAGGTGAGGGGTCTCTAGACGGTATCTTCGGAGTCCTGGGAGGCCTGGTGGGAGCCGCCACCTTCGCCCACACCTATCCCTTCTGGAAAAAGACCCTTTACGGAATCGGGGCCTACGGGAAGATTTCCCTCCCCATGGTGCTCCATCTCCCGCCGCTTCTGGTGGGGGTAATCTTTGCCGGGGCCCTCTTGGCCTTTATCGCCTTTCTTGAGAAAATGGGCTGGTGATCCCGGCAAAGGTCATACGGCGAAAAAGACTCGGGGGAGAGTATTTCCTTTTGGAGTTTGAGGCCCCGGAGGTGGCGGAAAAGGCCCTTCCGGGGCAGTTCGTAAGGCTTAAGGCCTGGCCCGGAAACGATCCCCTCCTTCCCCGCCCCTTCTCAGTGCATGAGGTGCAGGAGGGAGGGATTTCCGTACTCTATCAGGTGCGGGGGCGGGGGACGCGGATCCTTTCGGCCCTTCGCCGGGGGGACGAAGTAAAGGTGGACGGCCCGCTCGGAAGGCCCTTTCCCGTACCGGGAGCCGGGTCGGTCTGGGTCGTCGCCGGAGGGATCGGGGTGGCCCCTTTTCTTTTCTATCTTGAAACCCTGAAGGCCCGGGGGATTCCTCGCCGGCTCTTTTACGGGGCCCGGTCGCGCGGGGATCTTCTGCGGATCTCGCGGCTTTCGCGCCTTGCGCCCCTTATCCTTACCACCGAGGACGGCTCGGCCGGAAGACGCGGCCTGGTGACCGAGGCCCTCTCCGAGGCCCTCACCCGGGAGAGGCCGGCTTTGATCCTTGCCTGCGGTCCGCCGGCCATGCTTTCTGCGGTGGGAAGAATGGCCGAGGAAGCGGCTATCCCGGCCTGGCTTTCCCTGGAGGCGGTGATGGCCTGCGGGCGGGGGCTCTGTCTGGGCTGCGCCGTGCCCCGGAGGGGCGGAGGGTATCTTAAGGTGTGCGTGGAGGGGCCGGCGGTGGACTCGCGGGAGGTTGACCTTCATGCCTTTACTTAGGCTCGGATCGCTCAACCTCAAAAACCCTCTCATGCTTGCCTCCGGCACCTGGGGCTTCGGAGAGACGCTCCCCGAGGAGGTCCTTAAAAGGGCCGGGGCCCTGGTGAGCAAGGGGATCTCGCTTTTTCCCCGCGAGGGGAACCCTCCGCCGCGGCTTAGTGAAACCCCCTGCGGGCTTATAAACTCCATCGGGCTTGAGAACCCCGGGCTTTCGGTCTTTCGGGAAAGGATCCTTCCCCGGCTCCTTTCCC
>WGAR01000035.1 GCA_015494725.1 Thermodesulfobacteriaceae bacterium
ACGTTTCCGTGCTCGTCAAGGTCCAGGACCACGCCCTCGGCCACTTCCACGGCATCCACGCCGGGTTTTTCGGAAAGGTCAATGTAAAGGGAATCGGTTTCGGGATAATACCTGAGCCTCATAGTTTAAACCCCCTGTCGGGAAAGGCATTATGGATGGTTGTTTTGTCTTCCAGGGTGATGACCCGGAAGACCTTGTTTCCAAACTCCTCCACCATTCCCCAGAATCTCCAGCGATTGTTTTCCTGGCGTTCCACCTTTATAGGATTTTCCACGATCCTGATGCACCATTCTTTTTTGAGATAGGGTCTTTTCTTCAAAACCTCCTTTTCGAAATACTCGGTGAATTTGTATTTGGACTTCACGGTCTAATACTATCAGCCGAGGCTCAACTTTCCAATCCACCAAGCATTTATAGCTTGAATCTATCACACCCATTTGAGACACCGCGGGGCACCTCTGGGGCACCACACGATCTCGTAATTTCTTTCAATTTCTCGCAAAATCTATACAAAAGACCCATAGTAAAAATGGTTCAAGTCCCACCGGCTCCACCAATTCTTTGGTAAGCCTCGCGGTAGATGCGGCGCAACATACGGTCAGTGTAGTGGGTCCGTGTGTTATATTCCCTGCGCTTGTGTTCAAAGATGAAAAGAGAGCCCCCTGCGTCCCGTGCGGACGCGGGGGTTTTATTTCGGAGGGGAGTTACCTCCTTTCTTCTTTCCGCCGTTTGTTAAACCCCTCCACAGCTTTTACCCTTCCCCGGTAGAGGATAAACCAGACGAAAATCTTTGTGTCTTCGTTAAGCTCGATGAAAAATTCTTTTTCCGTCACCGGAGAGGATTATATCACTCCTCCATCACACGGCGGGTAGTCTTGTTCGGAATCCGGAGCCCCGGTTAAAAGAAATAGTAAAAGCTGGTCATGAAGCGGTTGAGGCGTCCGTCGTCGCCGTCGCTCTTGCGATAATCGCAATCAATGTACATATACTCCCCGCCCAGGGCGAATTCCCGGGTAAAACGGTAAAGGAAGTTGGCATAATACATCTGCTGCTGTAAGCGGGCTCCGGATACTCCCTTGAGATCCCCATCCTCGGGGTTATCTATCCCCCAGCCGAAATGGGTGACCAGTTTCGGGGTCCAGAAGATTTCCAGTTCCACCCAGCCACCGCGGGCGTCGATTTCATCCACGTCTTTAATCTTACCGCCGTTCGTGTATTTGGTGCGCAGGTCGGTGACGTAACGGCCATTGTCCAGGTAAAAACGGGTCCCCTGGTTCACCCCACCGGTGTAGTAACCGTCCAGGTTGGTCCCGGTCCAGATTTCGCCCAGGATAAAGGCCTTGCGAGCAAAGGAAAGGGGAAGCGGAACCTTAAGTTCCAGGCCCAGCGAATAGCTATCCGCATCCTCGGTGCCTTCCACGGTGTCATACTCTTCCTCGGAATAATGTCCCCACAGGGCTATTAAGGCCGGTTGCCCCAGGATTTTGGTGGTATAAGAGATGCGCCCTTCCAAGCCCGGATATCCGGCCCGGTCCGAGGGATCCTCATCCCATACGATCCCCTCCATCCGGGGGAAGGCGTAAGGTTTCTCCAGAGCGGCCTCGAATTTTAAACGCCCCCGGGAGAGATCAAACCATTTGGTGAGGCGTATCTGGGGCATTCGATAGCCGATGTTGCCCATAAAGGTCCCGGCAGGAAAGTTGGAAAGATGGGGGTAAAGCTGAGAAATGGTCAGCCAGTCAAGCCCGGCCAGCAACTGCCAGGTCCCTTTTTCCACCCCCACGAAAACCCGCCGGGCCCGAAGAGGGGAATGGTTCGGATTCCAGGGTAGGGTGTCCTCTTCGTTACTCTGGGTATAGAAATCCATTTCCAGCTTTCCGAAAAGGCGCCACCGGTGATAGTCCTTGTAAAGATTGAAACCGAACCGGCTGTGCCGGAAATTGATGGTAAAGGTGGAATCGGCCCCGTACTTGTGTCCGCCATGGAGGTTGTGTTCCGGCAGAACCCAAAGGACATATTCATCCCCCACGGCGTTGGCATCCTGCCAGACGGCATCTATCTTGAGAAAACCGTAAAAATCAACCCCGCTGGGCGAGGACCCGTAAGCCCCTTTGCTGAAAAAGCTGGGTTTCTTTGGAGGGTAAGAGACCCTGCTCGAAGGGCTGGAGGAAGGCGGAACCCTCTGGGCCTTGATCTGTTCCAGCTCCCTTTTGAGTTCGGCGTTTTCCTTTTTCAGTTCCTGCACCTCTTTGAGGAGCTGGTGCACCAGGGATCGCAGGTCCTCATCCCCGGAAGAGGCTCTGACTCCCTTTCCGACCCCCAACAGCATCGAGATCAGGACCAAAAAGACCCCTATCTTCTTCACCACCGACCTCCTTCTGGAGCTTTATTTCCTCATAGCAGAGGCTTTGAGGTGTGACAAGGCCTTACAAGCCGGTAAGGGCTATCTGCGACCTTACCGCCCGGGCGGAGGCCTCGAGGGCCTGTCTTTCCTCCTCGGTGAGGCTGAATTCCAGGATCCTTTCCAGGCCTTTGCGGCCCAGGACCACCGGCACACCGAGAAATACCTCCGAGAGGCCGAACTCCCCTTCCAGCCATACCGAACAGGTGAGGACCCGTTTCTGGTCCCGCAATATGGCTTCGGCCATCTCCGCAGCGGCCAGTCCGGGGGTGGTAAAGGCGCTTCCGGTCTTGAGATAGGAAACGATCTCCCCTCCGCCCTTCCGGGTGCGCTCCACGATCTCTTCTATTTTTTCCGGAGCGATAAGTTCGGTCACCGGAATGCCGGCCACGTTGGCCAGTCTTACCAGGGGTAGCATGTGATCACCGTGGATGCCTATCACCAGGGCCTGGACATCGCGGGGGGATACCCCCAGGGCCTGAGCCAGAAAATACCGATACCGGGCCGAATCCAGCACCCCGGCCATTCCCAGGACCCGTTCCCGAGGGAACCCCGTAACCCGAAAGGCCACATAGACCATGGCGTCGATGGGATTGGTGACCACAATGAGGATGCTTTCGGGGGCGTATTTTCGCACCTCCTCGGCACAGGAGCGAACGATCTCCATATTGGTGCGGAGGAGGTCCTCCCGGCTCATCCCGGGTTTGCGGGGGCGTCCGGCGGTGATGATCACCACCTCGGCCCCGGAAAGGGCGGAGAAATCCTCCGTTCCCAGGATTCTTCCGGTAAAGCCCTCCAGCGGGGCTCCCTGAGCCAGATCCAGGGCCTTTCCCCGCGCCAGGTCGGGCACGATATCCACCAGAACGATTTCCTCGGCCATTCTTTTGACCGCCGCCCAGTGGGCCACCGAGGTCCCCACCGCTCCGGCTCCGATAATGGCCAGCTTGCTCATGAGAGGCCTCCTTATCAACTGAATTGGGAAAGGATGTCCTCTACGTCCGTTTCCTCCGGGGTCTCCAGAGGGATGAATTCGGTCTGTTCCAGGCCTAATTCCACGTAAAAGGGAGCGTTTTCCTGGGTGCGAAAGGAGAGGCGCCGACACTGGGGCCGATCGATCATGGTATTGAGGAGCAGGGTTATGGTCTGATTGATGGCGATGGCCCGGGGCTGACTGTTGCGGGCGGTCAACCCGAACCGGGCTTCGATCTTGCGACGCATGGCCCCGATGATCTGGTTCACCGTTTCTCCGAGGAAATTTATTACCTCATCGGAGGTGTATTCCCGGGCCAGTTCCTCCTCGGGAAGCCCCATGAATTGCATGGCCCGACGATAGATCTCCAGGGCCGCCGCTCCGGAAAAATTCATGCAGAAGAGCCCGCTGTAATCTCCGGTAAATTCCACGAAGGCCCCCAGTTCGGGTTTGAGGCTTACCATGGGGATGCGCTGGATGGTGGGGGCGTAGCGAATCCGGGAACCGGTGGTCCCTTCCACCACCTCCTTTACCGCCTCGCAGGCGAGTTTGGCCACCAGGTTTACCGTGCTCAATCTCTTCTCCGCCATGGCTTGACTCCCTGATACCGATTATTATTTAGGCTCCTAACACAGAATTTCGGCTTCGACAACGAAGATGAGGGTCCGGATCGAAAAACTCGTTTTCGGCGGAGACGGACTGGCCCGACTACCCGAGGGCCGGGTGGTCTTCGTCCCGGGGGTGATCCCGGGCGAGGAGGTGGAGATCGAACTGGTCAGGGAACACCGGGATTATGCGGAAGCCCGGGTCCGGGAGATCCTTTCCCCCTCTCCGGAACGGGTGACCCCTCCCTGTCCCCATTACGGGGTCTGCGGGGGTTGCCAGTTTCAACATATCAGCTACCCCGCCCAGGTCCGGTGGAAGGAGGAAATGCTGCGGGAGACCCTGGAGCGTCTGGGGGGAATTCCCGGGGACCTGGTGGAGGGGGTGGTGCCCTCGCCGTCTCCCTTGCGTTATCGGAACCGTCTTCGTTTCCATGTGGAATCCGGCACCGGGAGGCTGGGTTTCGTAAAACGCAAGAGCCACGATCTGGTGCTGATCGAGGACTGTCTGCTGGGGGAAGAACCCCTGGGGAGGGTGCTGGCTGCGTTTTCCCGGAGTGCGGCCTGGCGAAGGCTTCAGAGCTGGGCCAAGCGGGTGAAGCTGGAACTCTCCCCGGCCGAGGGTCTGGTTACCGTGCTCTTCTGGATCACGGTGGAACCCGATCCGGAAGACGTGCGGGATCTGGCCCGGGAGCTACCCGGGGTAAAGAGCGTCTTTTTCTGGACCCGGGGGCCCCGTCCCCGGGGTCCTTTCCCCGAGGAGGCCCCTCACCGGGGGCGTCGTCTCTTTCCGGTACCGAGTTCCCTTTTCCCCGGGGTGGAAGAGCCGCTTTATTTTGCCCGTCCGGGGGTCTTCACCCAGGCCAACTGGGAGATCAATCTCCGGATCATGGAATATCTGCGCCTCCGGGCCGGAGAGGTGGAGCGGGTTCTGGATCTTCACGCCGGAATGGGCAATTTTCTCTTTCCCCTGGCCTCGCAGGCTTCCGAGGCCCGGGGGGTGGATACCGACCCCGGCGCCATCGAGGACGGGCTCTATACCGCGGAATATCTGGGACTGACCCCCAGGGTGCGTCTGGAAAGGATCACCGCCACCGAAGCCCTGATCGAGACCTGGAAGGAGGCGGAAACCTATCCCCTGGTATTGCTCGATCCTCCCCGGGGAGGTTGCCGCGAACTCCTGCGCTATTTGCCGGAGGTGGCCCGGGATCGACTGATCTATATCTCCTGCGATCCTCCCACCCTGGCCCGCGATCTCAAACTCCTTCTGGACGCGGGTTATCGCCCAGAGGTCCTTAAGGGTTTCGATATGTTCCCCCAGACCTATCACCTGGAAGTGGTGGCCCTCCTTCGACGCTACTTTTAGATCCCTTAAAGTCTTCTTTTTCGGTCTTCCTTTTGAAGTTCACGATCTGCCATTTTCTCGTTTTTTTTGTATTTTTTGGTTTTCACCTTTCACAACTTCTGCGAGAAGGAAATTTAAATTTTCACTTCTTCTTTAATCCTATTCTTTCTGAAAACTAGAAAAAACTAGCTAATACTTGACATACCCTTAAACTATGAGATTATGAATTTAAAAAAGGCTTAAGGAGGCACATATGGAAAAAACGGGGTTTAAAGGGTGAAAACGGCGGAAGCCGTTGAGCGGGGTCTAAAACTACCATATTAAAGGAGGTGGATTATGAAAGTTTCGCGTCGAGATTTTCTGGTAACCTCGGGTATAATGGCCGGATTAATGGTAGGGGGTAAGTTTCTGGGGCGGGAAGCCTGGGCTTACAGTTACGGTTCGGAGTTCGAGTATGCGGAGCTTGACCCGGACGAGGTGGCCTGGGAGGCGTATCGGCACTACTTCAAGAAGTGGTGTTGTTCCACGGTGCTGGAGGGGCTGGTGAGTCAGCTGCGCAAGAAGGTAGGCGGTCCGTGGAAGGACTTTCCGGTGGATGCCTATCGCTGGGCCCACGGCGGGCTGGCCGGCTGGGGCGCCCTGTGCGGAACCCTGACCGGAGCGGGCATCGTGGCCGGGCTGGTAACCCGGGATACGGACACCGCCGAGGCCATCGTCAACGACATGGCCTTCTTCTATTCCTATACCCCTCTTCCCGAGTATCAGCCCCGGAAGATTCTCAAGGCCGAGATTCAGAACATGAGCGTGGCCGGGACCCCGGTGTGTCACATCTCCGTGGGCCGCTGGATGGCCGCCGAAGGGGTGGGGTTCCTTACGGACGAGCGGGCGGAGAGGTGTGCCCGGCTCTCCGCGGATGTGGCCAGGCAGGTAACCATCTATCTCAACGAATGGCTGCGGAACGGGAAGCGCTATACCCCGAAGAACCGGATCCTCTACAACCTGCTGCATAACGGCATTACCTCGCAGAACAACTGTATGGACTGTCACGGGCAGAATGTGCCGCATCCGGAAGAGACCTATGCTACCCTTAAAAAGTAAAATCGCTTCTTAAAGAAAGGAAGTTATCTTTAAGGGGAGCCTGTATAGGGCTCCCCTCTTAATTATTTTCCGAAAATGGAGATTTTTAGGGATTTAAAGGAAATATTTTCCAAAAAAACCTTGTTAATAGGCATTTTATTCCAAAATCTTGATTTGACAAAGGGAGCACTCGCTGCTAAGAAACCAATAAAATCGCAGGAGGAGGGGAGGGTGTATGAAAGAGCATTTTAAAAATGTCTATCGTACCCTATGTGTAGAGAACTGGTCCCCTTTGATAGGCGGCATTATGATCGCTTTCTTCGTTATCCTCCTGGAAATGTGGTATCGTCCCTGGGGTATCGTCGGTGGTTTGAGGAACTGGGCCGACTGGGTTTTTTACGGGTTAGGGCTTTATGAGGACGCTCCCCCCCATCCTTTATGGTTTTCCTCTTCGGTGCTTAATATAGGCTTTCTCTGGGGGGCCTTTATTTCCGCCACCCTGGCCCGGGAATTTAGCTTGCGGGTGCCGCCGGGGATAGAGTTCGTCAAGGCCATAGTGGCCGGTATCCTGATGGGGATAGGTTCGGCCCTGGCCATGGGGTGTAACATCGGTGGTATGTACATGGCCATCAACAATCTGGCGGCCAACGGTCTTCTGATGTGGATCGGTCTGGTGATCGGGGCCCGTTTTGCGGTGAAGTATCTCTACTGGGAGATCGAGCACCTTCCTTCCGGCGGCGGTTTCGAGATCAACCTGTCCAAGATCAATCCTCTGCTGGCCATTCTGGCCATTATCGGTCTGGTCTGGGCGGGCAAGGCTTATTTCGGAAGCGAAAAGGATATGGGGGCCACCCTGGGGGGGTGTCTGATCCTCACCGCTGGTATCGGCTATGCCATGCACCGGAGCCGTCTCTGTATCGTGAACGCCCTGCGGGAGCCCTTCATGTCCGGTGAGGCGGCCATGGCCCGGGCGGTAATCGTGAGCCTCCTCCTTACCTCCATCGGGATTGCCATCATCAAGCTGGCCGGTATTCGCGACGAGATGGCCTATGTGACCCCCACCTTCGGTCTGGGGGCTCTGGTGGGAGGCATCATCTTCGGCTTCGGGATGACCGTGGCCGGAGGGTGCGGTTCCGGAAGCCTGTGGCGGG
>WGAR01000036.1 GCA_015494725.1 Thermodesulfobacteriaceae bacterium
TCATAACCGGCCCGGGTCAGGTATTCGAACCCCAGACGGTCGGCTTCCTCTTCCTCGGCCCGGCTATAGGCCAGGGCCCTGGTCAGGGCCAGAGAAGTGGAGGTTAC
Organism: Thermodesulfobacteriaceae bacterium; assembly: GCA_015494725.1. Lineage (GTDB taxonomy): Bacteria > Desulfobacterota > Thermodesulfobacteria > Thermodesulfobacteriales > Thermodesulfobacteriaceae > Thermosulfurimonas_A. The sequence goes on from WGAR01000036.1 coordinate 108, forward strand.
GGCCAGGGCACCTCCGGTTTTGCCCCCTCCCAGCAGGAGACCGGCCAGAGTTACCGCCCCGGTGGCCAGCTGGAGACGCTTGAGGACTTCCATCCTGCGAGCCACATGGCGGGCCTGGATATGGGCCATTTCGTGGGCCATCACTGCAGCCAGTTCGTCCTCGCGGTCCACCTCCTCGATGAGACCCGAGGTGAAGAAGATATATCCCCCCGGTAGGGCAAAGGCATTCAGGGTGGGATTTTTGACCACATAGAACCGGAAGGGAAAATATCGGGGCCCTACCCCGGGGGTCAGACGCCGGGCGATGCTTTCCAGATAGGCGGTGACCTCCGGGTCCTCCAGGATCTCGGCCCTTTTTCGGATCTGGGCCAGGACCTTCCGCCCTATTTGGGCTTCCTCCTCCGGGGAGATGAGGGCCCGGGCCGCACCGCTCCAGGCCAGAATCAGGACCAATAAAAGGGATACGATCCTGCGCATAAAGATATTTTAAAACCAAAAAGGGGCGGGGGTTAGCCCCCGCCCCTGGAGAAGACCAGCCGGGAGATGGGCTTAGAACTCCGGAGGAGGCGAAGGAGATTTTTCCTCCTTCTTGGGCTTTTCCGCCACCATGGCCTCGGTGGTGAGGAGCAGCCCGGAGATAGAAGCCGCGTTCTGGAGAGCCGTGCGGCTGACCTTCTTGGGATCGATCACCCCTGCGGCCATAAGGTCCTCGATCTCGCCCTTGGCGGCGTTGAAACCACGGGTGCCGTTTTCGGCCTTTACTTTCTCCACGATGATGGAGCCCTCAAAACCGGCGTTTTCCGCGATCTGCCGCAGGGGCTCCTCCAGGGCCCGCATGATGATCTTAACCCCCTGTTTCTCGTCGGTATCCTCGATCTCATGAAGGAGGTTTTCCAGAGCCGGCAGACAACGGATGTAGGCCGTGCCGCCACCGGCTACGATACCCTCCTCCACCGCGGCCCGGGTCGCATTGAGGGCATCCTCCACGCGGGCCTTCTTTTCCTTCATTTCGGTCTCGGTGGCCGCTCCCACATAGATTACCGCCACGCCACCCACCAGCTTGGCCAGCCGCTCCTGCAGCTTCTCCCGATCGTAATCCGAGGTGGTCTCCTCGATCTGAGCCCGGATCTGCTTGACCCGGGCCTCGATGTCTTCCTTCTTGCCCGCACCGTCGATAATGGTGGTGTGTTCCTTGGTGATCACCACCCGACGGGCCCGACCCAGATCGCTGAGCTGGGCGTTCTCCAGCTTGAGACCGAGCTCTTCGGAAATCAGGGTCCCGCCGGTGAGAATGGCGATGTCCTGGAGCATGGCCTTGCGCCGTTCACCGAAGCCCGGAGCCTTTACCGCACAGCAGTTAAGCACGCCCCGGAGTTTGTTCACCACCAGCGTGGCCAGGGCTTCGCCCTCCACATCCTCGGCGATCACCAGGAGGGGCTTCCCGGACCGGACCACCTGCTCCAGCACCGGGAGAAGATCCTTCATGGAGCTGATCTTCTTATCGTGGATCAGGATGTAAGGCTCCTCCAGCACGCATTCCATCTTGTCCGGATCGGTTACGAAATAAGGAGAGATGTATCCCCGGTCGAACTGCATTCCCTCCACCACGTCCAGATAGGTCTCCAGGCTCTTGGATTCCTCCACGGTGATCACGCCTTCCTTACCCACCTTGTCCATGGCATCGGCGATGATATTACCGATGGTGCTGTCGTTGTTGGCGGAGATGGTAGCCACCTGGGCGATCTCCTGGCGATCCTTGCAGGGTTTGGCCAGTTTCTCCAGTTCCTTGACCACCACCTCTACCGCCCGATCGATTCCCCGCTTGAGGGCCATGGGGTTGGCTCCGGCGGCCACCAGCTTGCTTCCCTCGCGAAAGATGCACTGGGCCAGCACCGTAGCCGTGGTGGTTCCGTCTCCGGCCACGTCACTGGTCTTGGAGGCCACCTCCTTGACCATCTGGGCCCCCATGTTCTCGAACTTGTCCTCCAGCTCGATCTCCTTGGCTACCGTAACCCCGTCCTTGGTAATGGTGGGGGAACCGAAGGTCTTTTCAATGATGACATTCCGACCCTTGGGACCCAGGGTAACCTTGACCGCATTGGCCAGCTTGTTCACACCCGTAAGGAGCTTCTCCCGGGCCTGCACGTCGTAAATAATATCCTTCGCCGCCATAACCTCACCTCCCTATAGAGAATTTTGGAGAATTTTTAGTCTTCAATGATGGCCAGTACGTCGTCTTCACGCATGATGAGAAACTCTTCTCCCTTGATCTTTACTTCCGTACCGGCATATTTCCCGAAAAGGATCTTGTCCCCCTCCTTCACCGCCAGGGGCTGCTTCTGACCGTTGTCCAGGATTCGCCCCTCACCTACCGCGATCACCTTACCCATGACCGGCTTTTCCTTGGCCGTATCCGGGATGATAATGCCCGCTTCGGTCCTCTCTTCCTCCTCAAGGCGCTGAACCAGAATACGATCATGCAGCGGCTTGATCTTCATAGCCACCCCTCCTTCTGCCGTGAATTTTTGTTAGCACTCGTTTGTTTCGGCTGCTAATATAATCACCGGGGAAAAAGTTGCAAGGGGTCAGCGGCGGGTCAGGGCCAGGAGAACGGAGAGGAGGAGCACCCCCAGGGAACACCAGATGAAGGTGGAGAGGTTCAGGGGGAGAGCGGGAAGGGCCTGGGGTAATAGCGAGGAAACAATAGAAGGGAGGGTAAAGAAGAGAATGAAGAGCAGGGTTTCTCCCAGGATGAAGATCTTTAAGAAGAACTCCAGTTGCCGACGGAAGATACGCCGGGCTTCCAGACGTTTTTGTTCTTCTTCCGCCTCGTCCAGCAGACGCGAAAGGCGTTCGAATTCCTTAAAGATGCGGGGAAAATCCTTCACCGGGTCCTTGCCCAGTCGATGTTCCACCCGGGTGAGGCGTTCGCCTATTTCTTTGAGTTTGTAACCCCAGTTGCGGGCTTCTCCCGGGTAGGGGTAGGAATGCCAGTATCTTCTAAGCCGGGTATAACGGGCATAATACTCGGAGAGGGAATTCTGGAGTTCCCGGATCTTGCGGTAGGTGTAACCCTTCAGTTCCAGGGCCAGCTCCGAGGCCTGGAGGGCCACCTGTTCCAGCCGATAAAAGGATCCCGCATAAATCTCCTCTCTCAGGCGTCGCAGGCGGTCTTCCAGGGCAGCGCGTTCCTCCTCGGAAAGGATGCCCTTGACCCGGTGAAGTTCATCCTCGGCCTCCCGGAGGGTGGAAAGGGCCTCGGCCTGCTTGCTTTCTTCCAGATCCAGCAGCTCTTTTTCCAAATCCGAGGCCATGGGTAAGAAGACCGGCTCTAGGAAGGAAAGACCGTAGATAAGGGGATGGCCCAGGTAAGCCCGGAGGGATTCCAGATGCGGGGTTTCGGCTCCCAGGAGGATGTTGGCCTTAAGACGATGAAAAGCCGCCGGGTGGAAGGAATGATCCGCCCGGCGACCGAGGGCGTAGTTCCTTTCCGCGGAGGTATAATCCCTTTTCCATTCGTGAAGGCGCCCCTTCCAGGTGAGAACCACGGCCTGAACCAGGGGGGGAAGCCCCTCCAGGGAAAGCTGGTCCAGGTAATATCGGGCCTTCTCCGGATCTTCCTCCAGGATTCCCACCTGAGCCAGCCCCAGAAGGGCCCGATAATCTTCCTCTTCCAGGGTCAGAAAACGCTGTTCCGCCTCGGAAAGATCTCCCTGAAGCAGACATTCCAGACCGATCTGGAGATTTCCTCCCTGTCCCACGACCTCTTTGGGTATAGAGATCTGGGCAAAGTGGATTCCTTCCGTGGTCCGATAGAAGAGCACCCAGAGAAAGGGGGGCAGGAGATAAAAATAGCGGGCATAAAGGCCGTTTAATTCCGGGGCGTTCAGTTTTTGGGCTTCGATGGGTTCCGAAACCCGGGCTCCGAGGTCCGACAGACGAAGGCGGAGATAAGAAAAAAAGGCCTCTCCCGGAACCCTCTCTTTGAGGGCCGGGCAGGCGGAGGTCCGGTGCCAGGAA
>WGAR01000037.1 GCA_015494725.1 Thermodesulfobacteriaceae bacterium
GAGGTCTATTATCGCCTGGCCGAGGTCTTCCGGGAAAAGCTGGAACTTCCGGTCTTTGCCCTCTATGAGGTCTCCAATTCTCAGAACACCATGCGTCCGGTGGTCCTCTCTCAGCCCGATCTCGAGGTCAACGCGGAGAAGTTCTTCAATGCCAACCTCTGTCGAGCCAAGAGAACCGGGCACGTGGTAAGCTCGCTGGAGTACCCGGGGGTGTGCCGCCTCTTCCTCCATCCCGAGGAGTGTGAACACTACTGCGTACCTTTTATGAGCGGCGGGCTCTGTATCGGGATAGCCCAGATCTTTCTCCCCAAGGGCATGGAGACCCGCAAGATGAAACACATCAAAGAAAAACTGCGCACCGCCGAGCGCTACATCGCCGAGGCCGTTCCGGTGCTGGAGGCCAAACGCTACGCTCAGTCCCTGCGGGAGCAGACCCTCAAGGATCCCCTGACCGGGCTTTACAATCGCCGGTTCCTGGAGGAGGCCCTGGACAATCTGGTGGCCGGGGTTCTCCGGCGCAAAACCGTGCTGGGGATCCTCATGGCGGATCTGGATTACTTCAAGTCCGTGAACGATAAATACGGACACGACGTGGGAGACAGGGTCCTGCGGGAGACCGCCGAGATCCTGAAGAAAAACGTACGTTCCTCGGATCTGGTGGTACGGTTCGGAGGAGAAGAATTCCTCATCCTCTTGGTGGATGTCCGGAGCGGGGAGTCCGAAAAGATCGCCGAGAAATTACGGGCCGCGGTGGAAACCCATCAATTCGAAACCCCCAAAGGGCTCATCCGGCGCACCATTTCCATAGGTGTAAGCGAATTTCCCACCGATGCCCAGGGTATCTGGGAAGCCATCAAGTATGCGGACGTAGCCCTCTACAAGGCCAAGGAAGCCGGGCGTAACCGGGTGGTCCGGTTCACTCCGGAGATGTGGCCCTCCGAAGAATATTAAGTCCCCTCCTTGCTAGGCCGGGATTCTAAGGGTTAAGTATGGGGGAAGTGTTCGGGTAAGGAGGGTATAACCTATGGACTGGAAGGACACGCTGAATCTCCCGCGCACCGATTTTCCCATGAAGGGTAAGCTCCCCCAGCGGGAACCCGAATTCCTGAAATTCTGGGAGGATCTCCGCCTCTACGAAAAACTGGAACAGCGCGAGGGCCCGGTGTTTATCCTTCACGACGGCCCTCCTTACGCCAACGGCCATATTCACATGGGCACGGCCTTAAACAAGATCCTCAAAGACATCATCCTCAAGAGCCGGAGGATGATGGGCTATCGGGCCCCCTTTGTTCCGGGGTGGGATTGTCACGGTCTTCCCATAGAAATAAACGTGGAACGGGAATTGAAAGTCCGGCGGGGGGAACTGCCCAAAAACGAGATTCGCAGACACTGCCGTTCCTATGCTCAACGGTTCGTGCATATCCAGAAGGAGGAATTCCGGCGCCTGGGGGTCCTCGGGGACTGGGACCATCCCTATCTCACCATGAGTCCGGAATACGAGGCCACCATCGCCCGGGAATTCGTCCGGTTTCTCTCCTCGGGTCAGGTTTACCGGCGCAAGAAACCGGTGTACTGGTGTACCCATTGCCTGACCGCCCTGGCCGAGGCGGAGGTGGAATATTATCCCCACCGTTCTCCTTCCATTTATGTAAAATTCCCCCTGGCCGAGGATGCCCTGGCGGTACTGGGACTTTCGGAACCGGCAGCTATCCTCATCTGGACCACCACTCCCTGGACCCTCCCGGCCAACCTGGCCGTGGCCCTGCATCCCGAGTTCGATTACCTGGTGGTCCGGTGGAACGGAGAGGAACCCCTCCTCCTGGCCGAGGGCCGTCTTTCGGCCCTGTGCGCGGAACTCGGGCGGGATCTGCCGGAGATCCTGCTCCGGATCCGGGCCCGGGATCTGGAAAACAAACATGCCTACCATCCCTTTTACGCCCGGAAAAGCCGTCTCATCCTGGCCGACTATGTTACCCTTGAGGCCGGAACCGGTTGTGTGCACATCGCCCCCGGACACGGAGAAGAAGACTACGAAAGCGGTCTCCGTTACGGTCTGGAGGTCTATTCCCCGGTGGACGACCAGGGGAACTTCCTCCCGGAGGTGGAGTTCTTCGGGGGTAAAAACATCTTTTCGGCCAATCCGGAAATCGTGGAGCTCTTACAGCGGAAAGGGCGTCTGCTCCTGGCCCGGGAGATAGAACACAGCTATCCCCATTGCTGGCGCTGCAAAAAACCGGTCATCTTTCGGGCCACCGAACAGTGGTTCATCTCCATGGAAGCCAAAGATTTGCGCGGGAAGGCCCTTGAGGCCATCGATCGGGTCCGCTGGATTCCCCGCTGGGGAAGGGAGCGCATCCGGGGAATGGTGGAGAAACGCCCCGACTGGTGTCTCTCCCGACAGAGGGCCTGGGGGGTACCGGTCACGGTGTTCACCTGCCGGAAATGCGGAGAAATCCTGCGGGAGGAAAAATACTACCAGAAGGTCCTGGAAATCTTCCGGGAGCAGGGAGCGGATCCCTGGTTTGAACTCCCGGCCTCGGAGCTCCTCCCCCCGGATACCCGCTGTCCGAAATGCGGTGGCACCGAGTTCCGCAAGGAGGAAGATATCCTGGACGTATGGTTCGACTCCGGGGTCTCCTTCGCCGCGGTGCTGGAACAGCGTCCGGAACTGGGGTTCCCGGCGGATCTCTATCTGGAGGGCTCGGATCAACATCGAGGCTGGTTCCAGAGTTCCCTCCTGTGTGCGGTGGGGACCCGGGGCGTGCCCCCTTATAAGGCGGTCCTCACCCACGGATTCGTGGTGGATGGACAGGGCCGCAAGATGTCCAAAAGCCTGGGAAACGTGATTCACCCCCAGGATATTGTAGATCAGCACGGGGC
>WGAR01000038.1 GCA_015494725.1 Thermodesulfobacteriaceae bacterium
CTGATCTCCGTTTCCCGGGAGGGGGTAAATCTCCTCACCATCCACGGTGCCAAGGGGCTTGAGGCCGAGGCGGTGATCCTGGTGGGAGCCGAGGAGGGGCTTCTCCCTTTGGAGCTATTTCCGGATACGGACCCGGCGGAGGAGAAACGTCTGCTTTACGTGGCCCTTACCCGGGCGAAAGGAAGGTTTTTCTTCACCGCCTCCGGCAGGAGGACCCTTTTCGGAAAACGCCTCCCGGGCCGGATATGTCCCTGGCTCCGCCACCTTCCGCTCACCACAGATAAGGGCTCCCGGCCTCGCCGGGCCGTACAACAGGGACTCTTTGCCCTCCTGCTCCTTTTCCTGCTGGTCCTTCCCGCCGGCGCGGAAAGCCTGCGCGACTTTCTTCGGCTTCAAACCCCGCTCCTTCTCCGGAATCATCCGGTGCTTTCGGCCCTGAGGGCCCGGATTCGCGCCCAGGAAAACCGCATCGCCCCGGCCGGGGCCCTGCCCGACCCGCGGATTACCTTCATGGTCCGTAACGCCGGAGATCCTGTTCCGGCCAATACCCTGGGCGAGGAACCCATGAGTATGGCCGGAATCAAGATCGAACAGACCGTCCCCTGGAAGGGCAAGAGGAAGACCCGGGAAAGGATAGCCGCGCTCAAGGCTAAGGAGCTGCGCCTGAAATGGGAGGAAAAGAGCTGGGAGCTCTGGCGGGATCTGGTTCAAAGCGCTCTGGAGATGGTCTATCTGGAACGCGAGGCCGAGATCCTGCGGGAAATGGACGGCATCCTGCGGGAACTGGAAGAGAGTGCCCGTTCCAGGTATCAAACCGGAGCCGGAATCCAGGCCGATATCCTGCGGGCCGCGGTGGAAAGGGGGCTCCTCAGGGAAAGAGTGGCCCGCAATCTGGAAAGACAGAAGGTGCTCCGGGAGCGTTTGAGTCGGAGGTTGCTTTTCACCCGGGTATCCCGGCTTCCGAAACTAGAACTTCCGGCCGGGCTTCCCCCCCTTCCCGAGGAAGAACGCCTGAGTGCCTTTCTGGAACAGGCTCCCCGGGTGATCCTTTATCGTCTCTATCTTCGGGAGAGGGAGCTTCGGGCCCATCTGGCGGAACTGGAAAAACGTCCGGACCCCAAATTCTTCGCCGGCTGGTACTCCCGAGGGACTTATCCGGAGATTTACGAATTCGGAGCCGGGATAAGCATCCCCCTTTTCATCTCCCGCAAACAGGATCTTCTGGCCCGGGCCGAAAAGGACGAGGCCCTGGCAGCCGGAGAAAACCTGGAGGATGTGAAAGCCGATCTGCGTTATCGCCTGCAGGGGTTCCTCTATCAGGCTCGAACCGAGGCCGAACTCGTTCGGCTCTACGAAAAAGAGATCCTTCCGCAGGACCAGGCCGATCTGGATTCAGCCCGAACTTATTATCTCACCGGGAAACTGGATTTTCTGAACGTCCTGGAGCGGGCTCGACGCCTCCTGGAACACCGTTTATCCCTGTGTCGGCATCGGGTCAATTATCTGGCGGCCCTGGCCGGAATCCAGGCCCTTCTGGGGAGGACCCTGGTCCCGGAACTCCCCGGGCCTCAAGGAGGTATCCCGTGAGGATCGCGGCCCTGTTTCTAGCCGGATGGCTTTTCCTCGGCCCGGCGGCCTTCAACCTCTCCGCCAAGACCATCTATACCTGTCCCATGCATCCCAGTTACCGTTCCGATCACCCGGGAAAATGTCCCATCTGTGGCATGGATCTGGTGCCGGTAAAGGAGGCCACCGCCCAGCCCCACCGACCTGCCCCTTCCTCCCGTGGCCTGGGTCTGGTCCCGGTTCAGATCTCTCCGGAAAGACAGCAGCTCATCGGGGTGCGCACCGCTCCGGTGGTCCACCGCCAGGTGGTCCTAGAACTCCGGGCTCCGGCCCGCGTGACCTACGACGAGACCCGGATCTACGAAGTCCATACCCGGGTTTCGGGATGGGTGGAAAGGGTATATGTGGATCAGGAAGGGATTTGGGTAAAAAAGGGCGCTCCGCTCTTCACCCTGTATTCCCCGGAGGTGCTCTCCACCGAGGAGGAATTCCTGCGTTCCCTCACCTGGGCCCGGAATCTCAAACCTCAGGGGGCCTCCGGAGCCCTGGCTCTGGCCCGCAGAACGGCCCGGGCCGCGGAGGAACGGCTTCTTCTCTGGGGGCTCTCCCGACAAACCTTACAGCAGATCCGTTCCACCGGGAAACCGGTCCGGGCCTTTCCCGTGCCCAGTCCGGTATCCGGTTTCGTGGTGGAAAAAAGGATCTTTCCCGGGAAACGCATTACCCCGGCCTCGGTCCTTTACCGTCTGGCGGATCTTTCCCGGGTCTGGATAGAGGCCGATTTTTACGAAACCGAGGCCCCTCTCTTACGGGTGGGCCTGCCGGTGGAGGTACTCGTCCCGGGCACCGAGCACAAATTCCAGGCCCGCATCGAGGAAATTTATCCCTGGGTGGAGGAAAAACTCCGGGTCTTCCGGGTGCGCCTGAGTCTGGCCAACCCCCGGATGGCCCTCCGCCCCGGGGCCTGGGCCGAGGTGCGGGTGCGGGTCCCGCTGGGGATGCGGATGGTCATCCCCGACGAGGCCCTTATTTACGGAGGACGCCACTATTACGTCTTCGTGCGTAAGGGTCCGGGCACCTTCGAACCCCGCATGGTAAAGGTGGGACGCCGGGTGGGACATCAGCGGATCGTTCTTTCCGGTCTGCACCCCGGGGAAGAGGTGGTGGTTTCGGCCAATTTCCTGATCGATGCCGAATCCAGGCTTAAAGCGGCCCTGAAGAGTTTCGGAGGCAGCCAAGGTGATCACGCGCATCATTGAGGTCTCCGGGCGAAATCCCTTTCTGGTCCTCATCCTCACCGCTTTCCTTCTCACCGCCTCTCTCTGGGCCCTGAAAAGGGTGCCTCTGGATGCCATACCCGATCTTTCCGATGTGCAGGTAATCCTGGTGGCCGAATGGCCCGGAGCCAGCCCCGATCTCATGGAGGATCAGGTTACCTATCCCCTGGTCTCGGCCCTGGTCTCCGTCCCCCGGGTAAAGACCGTAAGGGGCTATTCCTATTTCGGGCAGGCCTTCATCTA
>WGAR01000039.1 GCA_015494725.1 Thermodesulfobacteriaceae bacterium
ACCGGAAGATCCTCGGGCTTAACCACACTCTTCACGAATTGTATCTCACGGAAGGACATATTTCCTTGACGAACAAAAAGGCTTTTGTAATATTACATTAAACCTTGTACCGGGGCAAGCTACGCATGGGGAAAGTAGTCAAGAGTTTCAGAATAGAAGAATACTGGTGGCAGGCCCTGAAAGATTACTGTAATCAGGCCGGTAAATCCTTGAGTGAAGCTTTGTCCGAAGCCATTGCCGAATACCTGGCTCGACATCAGCTCGAAGAGAAAAAAAGACTGATAGAAAGTGTCCCTAAACTTTCTTTAGGAATAGAAAAACTGGATCGCCGCGATATCTATGAAGATCGGGATTGATACCAACATTCTGGTTTATTATCTCGATGTCAAAAGTCCCTTCCACAAAGACACAAAAAGAAAATTGGATAAACTGATTATGGAAAACCGAGCGGTGGTAACTCCGCAGAATTTCATAGAACTTTCTTCAGTCTTGACTAAAAAAGAAGTTGTCCCCGAGACTATTGAAGAAATCGGACAAACTTTTTCAAAACTTTTTATTATAGTCTGGCCCAACGAAAATACGCTTGCAAAATTTTTTGAACTTCTGAAAACTTATCCCCGACGGGGAGCAAAAGTCTTTGATCTATTTCTGGTAGCCACTTATTTAAGCCATCATATTCATACCATCTATTCCCATAACACGAAAGATTTCCAGGACATAAAAGAAATCAACCTTTACTAATCGCAACCAACAAACGCTTAATTAAGCCCCGAACCAGGCGCAGGGGGTGGAAGGTTACCGGGGTAAGTCTTTCCGGAAGACGGAAATCCGAAAGGTCGGGAAGATCGGGAGGTAGAGACACCTCCTCGGGCCGGGCCCCGAAAAGACGCATCCGAAGGGCTGTTTCCCAGAGGGGGACCCTTTCCGGCGAAAGGCCCAGGGCCAGATAAAGCGCGGTGTCTAAGGCCACGGCGTTTGGAGAGGCTAAAAGCAGCCCCAGCCTCCGGGGTCGGCCTCCGGTGGGCCCCCGGCCCTCCATGGCCACAATGGCGTCCAGGATATTGAGTCCCACGGGCAAAAGCTCCCCCACCTCAAGGATTGTGCGAAAAAAGAGATCCCCTTTCTCCCCCAGTCGGGCGTGAAGCAGGGGTTTCTGAAGGCCCACCACACAGCCGAAAAGGTTCTTGACCGCCGCGGTAATGAGAAGCTGGTCATGAGCCTTAAGTCGGGGAAGATTCACTATAAGGTCCGCGCAAAGGGCCTCCCGGGCAAGCCTTACCGTGACCCCGCAGGAAAGCTTTACGGGCCTTGAGGGGGTAAAGCGCACCATGCGCACCGGAAGGTCCGCAAGGACCCGGGTTAAGCCCGCCGCCCGGGCCACGGCCTGAGTGGTACCGAAGGCCGGGGAGTCCCCCACCGTGACCTCGGCCCCTCTCTCAAGGAGCCACTCGCAGACCACCCGCACCAGCGCCGGATGAGTGCAGGATAAGCCGGCCCTGCGCGGAGCCACCAGGTTGGGCTTGACCAGGATCCGCAGCCCTCGAACCGACCCCGGAAATAGCTCCTCAAGAAGGCTGTATATGGCTTCCCTTAGCTCCTCTATGCGATAGGTGGACCAACGTACCTCGACCCGAAGGTTTCCGGACACCCGCAGCCCTCACTCAGATCGACCCGAACCACGCGGAAGAAGCGATCCATTCACTTCCGCATTCCCTTTCGGTATCTAAAGGCCATAGAAGTAAACCCTGCTCCTAACCCCGCGGGAAGACCCTTGGCCGACTCCGAAAAAAGGAAATCTTGGAGTATAATACGATATCAAAAACGGAGAGAAAAGAGATGGCTACGGTCAACATTGAAGGCGTAACCCTCCATCTGGCCCATCCCGACGAGTTAAATCTCGTCTGCGTGGGGCAGGAGGAGGTTATCCGGCAGATCCTTGCCGCCTGGATGCTGGTGGACGAGCGGGATCTGCCGTTAAATCCCCGTCTGGTGGGGAAACCCGGGGTGGGAAAGACCACCCTGGCCTACGCCGCGGCCAAGAGGCTTTCCCGCGAGGTCTATATCTTCCAGGCCACGGTGGATACCCGCCCGGAGGATCTCCTGGTAACCCCGGTCCTTTCCGAGGAGGGGCGCATCAAGTACATGGCCAGCCCCATCGTCACGGCCATGATCCGGGGCGGAGTGGCCATCATCGACGAGGCCAACCGCATGAGTGAGAAGAGCTGGGCCTCACTGGCCCCGCTGCTTGACTCCCGGCGGTATGTGGAATCCATCGTGGCCGGGGTGAAGATCCGGGCCCATCCGGACTTCCGCCTCTGTGTAACCATGAACGAGGACGCCTCCACCTTTGATCTTCCGGAATACATCGATTCCCGGCTCAAACCCATCATCCTGGTGGATTTTCCCGAGGCCGAGGAGGAAAAAGAAATCCTGCGGGCCAATCTGCCCTTTGCCGAGGAGGAACTCCTCACCTATCTGGTGACCTTCCTTCAGGCCGCCCATCGTCAGGGCGAACCCTACAGCGTGCGCGACGGGGTAAATATCGGCCGCTACGCTCTGAAACGACGGGCCTACATGGAAAAAGATCGTCCCCTTCCCGAAATTCTCAAGGAGTCCATAGCCTCTGTCCTGGGGCCTGAGGCCCTGGTTTATCTCCCGGGCGAGGAAAAAGATCGTCCCCGGCTAAGGCCGGTATTTTAAAGCCGTGATCCGTCTCCACCTGAAGGAAACCGAATTCTTTATCCTCCCGGTACTTCACGGGCGTCTGGAATTCGCCCAGGCCGTGCATCATCTATTACGGACTTTGAGGCCCGATGCGGTGGCGGTGGAGTATCCCTCCGGCCTTGAGGAGCTTCTTCGGCGAGCGGTGCGGCGTCTCCCCCGCCTGTCCGTAATTTCCTATGCGGAAAGGGATGGTACCCAGGTCTATCTCCTGGTGGAACCCGTGGAGCCGTTGATCGAGGCCCTGCGCTGGGCCGAGGAGGAAAAAATACCCTCCTTCTGTGTGGATCTGGACCTTGAGGGCTACCCGGAGAAAAACGAGGCTTTTCCCGACCCTTATCTGGTTTATCGGTTGGGCTATGAACGTTACGTGAGGGAAGCCCTGCAGGTGGAGTATCCGGAAACCCCTCAGGACCGGCAACGGGAGATGGCCATGGCCTATCGATTAAAAAAGCTGGCCGGGCGCTTTTCCCGGGTGGCGGTGGTGGTGGGTCTGGCTCACGCCCGACGGGTGGCCCGGTGGTTAAAGGAGGATCCCCCCTGCCCCATGGCCCGCACCACTCCACGGAAAGCAGGGCTCTTTCATCTCCCCCTGGATAGCGCGCGGGAGGTCCTCTCCGAACCGGGCTTCTTTCAGGGGCGTTACGAAAGGGCCCGTCGTGAGGGCCGACTCCCGCTCGACCGCCTCTCTCTCCAGGAGGAACTCCTGCTCCAGGCTGAAGAGGCCTTCTGCCGGGAATTTCGAGAGAGTCTGACCCCCCGGCAAAAACGCATCTTCCGGCAATTCGCCCGCAATCAGGCCCTTATCTCCGGAGCCCTTACCCCGGATCTCTATCAGTTGATTCTTGCTGCCCGCGGGGCAGCCGGAGACGATCTGGCCTGGCATCTCTGGGAGGTGGGCACCCGTTACCCCTTCGAACCCGAAACCCCGGACCTGGTTCCTCTGTCCCTGCGTCTGGAGGACCTGAGTCGTTCCGGACGCAGGATTCGTTTTCTCAAACGGATGAAACCCTTACACCTGCGGCGCAGGCTGATGCCCCTCAAACGCCGCCCGGAAAGACGCCCCGGGGAGTTCCGCCAGAGCTGGAAAGGGGAATACGTCTGCTCCTTCCCCCCGGAGGACATCGTGATCGAGAACTTCGGCCGCGAGGTCATGCGCCGGGCCTTAAGGGTGCTTTCCGAGGAGCTCCGGCGGGTGGAGCCCTTCGTGGCCTCCATGAAGGACGGCCCGGACCTGCGGGAGACCATCCGCCACTGGCACGAAGGGCGGATCTATGTGCGGGAGGAGCCGGTGGTCTCCGGACGGGCCGGCTCCGTGGTGGTCATCTTCGAGGAGGACGAGGGTCCCCGGGAGGAGTATCCCTGGAAACTCACCTGGCACGGGGAACACGAGGAGGAATCGGACATGGCCTTTTACGCCACCTCACCCGGGGAGGTGGTCATCGGCCCGGGGATCTCCCGCTGCGTTTATGGGGGGTTCATGCTCACCTATCCCCCCATGCGGGTCTATGATGTGTGGAGCGACCCCTACTTTGACTTCGCCCGCGGAAAGGCGGAAAGGCTGCTTCTTGCCGGCATCGATTATTCCCTTGAGCGCTATGTGGTCTATGTGGCCCGGAGGC
>WGAR01000040.1 GCA_015494725.1 Thermodesulfobacteriaceae bacterium
CAGCAGGCCAGCCTGCCGGGGTTCTTCCCGGAGATCCTGCGCGAAGCCTACAGCCGAGCCAAAGAGGTATTCCCGCGCCTTACGGTGCTGCGGGCCATGGTCCCCTGTTACGGAGACGAAATCGCCTTCCTCCTGGGAGGAAAGGATCCGGGGACGGATTTTCTGCCCCGGCAGGAGTTTCGGGGACGTTATTACAGCCCGGAGATGCACCGGGCCTCGCTGGTTCTCCCTCCCTACTGGCACGAGATCCTGAGCCGGGGCTAAGTCCGTAGCCCGCCTAGATCCTGGTGCGCAGAAAGCTCCCCTCCCGCCGGGGAATCACCTCCAGCACCGCCGGGATTCGCTCCCGCAGTTCCCTCACGTGGGAAATCACCCCGATGAGACGCCCCCCGGCCCGCAGCTCCGCCAGCAAAGACAGGGCCTGATCCAGGGAATCCGGGTCCAGGTTCCCGAATCCCTCGTCGATGAACAGACACTCCAGGGGACGCCCCCCGGAGAGTTCCTGGACCACCTCGGAGAGGGACAGGGCCAGGGACAGGGCCGCCAGGAAGGATTCACCCCCGGAAAGGGTGGCGGCAGGACGTACCCCTCCGCTCCAGCTATCCAGGATCAGGATCTCCAGCCCCGCGGCCCGACGACGGTCCCGGATCTCGGTCTGCCGCAGAAGACGGAAACGTCCTCCGGTAAGGGCATGAAGTTTCCTGGAGGCTCGCAGGAGTATCTCCTCAAAAAAGGCCGTAAGCACAAAGCGGTGAAAGGAAAGACGTTTCTCGTTGAGCCCAGCGAGACGATCCGCAAGGGCCTTCACCGTACGATAGCGCTTTTCGATCTCCTCCAGCCGTGAGCGAAGCTCCCGGATCTCTCCCAGGAGGCGATCCAGGGTCTGGATGCGTCCGGAAAGTTCCCCCAGCTCCCGGTGTCGGCGTTCCAGTTCCCGGCGCATTTCCTCCTCCCGGGCCCGAAGCCCCTCCACCTCCGGAGGGGATTTTCCGGACAGATATTCCTCGAGTTCCCTGCGCCGCAAAAGCAGGGTCTCTTCCTCCCGAAAGAACCCCTGGACCTCTTTTTCCAGTTCCTCGCGTTTTTCCAGCGCGGGAATAAGGGCCTCGAAACGGGATCTATCCGGGAGGGAAAGCTCCCGCAGCACCTGTAAGAAGCGCTCCGAGACCTCCGCCTTCTTGCGATTAAGTGTTCCCAACCTCTTACGGAGTTCCTGGCCCAGGGCTTCCCGGGCGGAACGCCGGGCCTCGAGATCCGTCAGGGTCCGCTCCAGGGCCTGAAGCTCCTTCTCCCATCTCCGGTATCGTTCCTCGCCTTCCCTGAGGGTCCTTCGCAGGGCTTCCTCCCGGGGCTCTCCCCCCATCCGGGCAACCAGGGTCTCCATGCGGGTGGAAAGACGCCCCTCCTCCAGCCGAATCTGCTGGTATTCGGCCTCCAGGGTCTCCCGGACCTGCCGGAGACGTGCGATCTCCGCCCGGAGGATCTCCCTGCGCTCTCGCAACCGGTCCAGTTCCTCCCGGGTCTTTTCCCCTCTGGCCAGATCCGCCTCGATCCGGGCCAGCTCCGAGCGGGCCTTCTCCGGAGAAAAATGAGCCGGGATCTCCTCTTCCAGGGAGCGGATTTCCCGCTTAAGCCTTTCCTCCTCGGCGGCGAGCAGGACTTCCTGTCGGCGGAGATTCTCCAGGATCTCCCGCACCTTACGGATCTCCTCTTCCAGTTGCCGGCGCTGGTCCTCGGGGGGAAGCTTCTCCGGAGGGGAAGCCGGGGAGGGATGTTCCCGGGAACCGCAAACCGGACAGGGTTTTCCGGGAGAAAGGGTACGGGCCATCTCCCAGGCCCGATGCCGGGAAAGGAGATCCTGCAGGGCCGCCTCCTGGCCCTCCAGCTCCGTCAGACGCCTTTCGGTTTCCTCCAGATCACGGCGGAGCCCGGCCCGGCGTCGGGCAAGGGCCTCCTTCTCCCGGAGGAGGAGCTCCCTTCGGTTTGCTTTCTCCAGCCATTCCCGGATCCGGTGTCGCCTCTCGGCCTGGCTAAGAAGATCCGTTACCAGGGGCATCTTCCGGGCTTCCTCGGCCTCCAGTTCGGTCAGTTCCTGTTCCTTCTGACGGAGGGCGGAGCGGGTTTCCTCCATTTTTTGCTCGTAGCCGGCCAGCCTCCTCCGGAGGTCCTTCCTCTTTCGGGCGAGATCCCTCCATTCCTCAAGCCGGGTCAGGGTCTCCCGTAACTCCCGCAATTTCTCCCGTAGATCCTCCATCTCCTGAGCCTGGGACCGGAGGGAGTGCAGCCTTTCTGCGGTCTCCCGGGAGGCCTCCTCAAGCTCCTTGAGTTCGGCCTCCACTTCCTGCAGCCGCCGGGTCTCCCGGGAAATCTCCTCCTCCAGATCCCTCAAGGCCTGATAGAGGGGCAGACATTCCCTTACCCTATCCAGCAGGGCCAGTTCCTCCCGGCGTTTTTCCATTTCCGGGCGCCTGGCCGCCAGCTCCCGCAGCCGGTCCTCCACCTGTTGCTTTTCCGCAAATTTTGCCGCCAGTTCCCGGGCCTCTTCCAGTTCCCGGAGCAGTCGTCGGTGCGTGGTGAGAAGCCGGCTGACCCTTTCCTCCAGGGCTCTCTTTTTCTCCCGCAGGCTGCGGAGATGTTCCTCCAGCGAGGACTCCTCCTCAAACCCGGAGGATCGGAGCAGGGCCTCCCGCCTCTGATACAGGGCCTGCCAGGTATCCCGGGCCTCGGCCTCCATCTCCTTGAACACCTCCTCCAGCCGGGACAGGGATTCGGTCTGGAAGACCGTACGCAGGAGGTGCTCCCGTTCCTCGGAGCGGGCCAGGAGGAGGTCCCGGAAACGTCCTTGGGGAATGAGCAGGACCCGCCGGAACTCCCGGGCCGAAAATCCCAGGAGTTCCCGCACCCTGGAGGTAACCTCGCTGAGTTTCTGGGTGAGGAGCCGTCCCTCGGCCCAGAGGGCGGCTTCCTTGTGCACGTTTTTCCCGCTCCATCGCAGGCTCCGGACCACCCGGAAACGTCTTCCGCGCAGGCTGAATTCGTATTCCACCAGGGTGGGTACGGTGCGGGGGGCCCGGAGATTGCGCAGATCCCGGTCCTTCTTTTCCTCCAGGCTGGCTTCCCCGTAAAGGGCAAAGGTCAGGGCATCAAAAAGGGTGGTCTTTCCGGCTCCGGTGGGACCGGCGATGAGAAAGAGCCCGAAGCCCTCAAAGACCCTGAAATCCACCTCCACCGCCCGGAGATAAGGGCCGAAAGCCTGAAGACGCAGCCGCAGGGGACGCACGATCTAAACATACCCCCGGCGGCAAAGAGAAGGAAGGGGGCGGCCGGGCCGCCCCCTGAGAGACTTATTTGAGTTTTCCCAGGACCGGTTTGGGGGTGCGATCGGTGCTGGGCGGAAGGATGGGCAGGACGATCCGGGGCTGTTTCCCGGTCAGGGAGTGCAGGAAAGCGGTGATCTTTTTCACCTCCTCCGGGGTGAGGTTGGCCCCCAGCTGGGCCGTACCCATGATGGCCACGGCATCCTCCAGACGCCATACTTTACCGGAATGGAAATAGGGATAGGTAAGGGCCACGTTTCGCAGGGAGGGCACCTTGAACACGTATTCATCGGAGGCGGTGTGGGTCACCGCAAAACGGCCTTTGTCGCCGGGAGGCAGGACATCCGCGCCGGGACGTTCCACCACCCCGAAGGGAGCGTACATCCGGCCTCCCACGTTGACGCCGTTATGGCAATTGGCGCATCCCTTTTCCATGAAAAGACGCAGGCCCTCTTTCTGTTCGCGGGTAAGGGCGGAGGTATCGCCCTTCAGGAACCGGTCGAAGGGGGAATCCGGGGTAAGGAGGGTGGCCTCAAAGGCCTCAATGGCCTTGGCCATATTGTCGAAGGTTACCGGGTCCTTTTCGCCGGGGAAGGCCTTACGGAACATCTCCACGTATTCGGGAATGGACTTGAGGGTGGCCACCACCCGCTCCGGGGTGTTGCTCATCTCCACCGAGGCCTGAACCGGGCCCTTGGCCTGTTCCTCGAGGTCCTTGGCCCGTCCGTCCCAGAACTGAGCGGTGTTAAAGACGGAGTTGAGCACGGTGGGAGCATTACGCGGCCCCCTCTGCCACATGTGACCGGTGGAGGTTTCCTGGAGATCCACCCCGGCCAGGGAGAGGTTGTGACAGGTGTTACAGCTTATGAGCTGGGAGGCCGAGAGGCGGGGATCGAAATAGAGCATCTTGCCCAGCTTGATCTTGGCCGGGGTGAGAGGATTGTCCTTGAGAGCCGGGGGTTTTTCCGGCAAAGGCTCGAAGTATCTACGAGCCTTCTTCAGGAGATCCTGATCCCCGGCCAGGGCCGGGAGAACCGTAAGGGCCCACAAAGCCACCACCATCCATAACCATACTCCCATTCTACGCATGATTTCCCTCCTTGGATCCAGATTTTTTGGTAAAATCATCAATCCACCAGTTCGGCCTTCCAGGTCTCATAGACCTTTCCGGCCAGTTCCGCCCCGGGTTTAAGGGTGGGTTTACCGGGTTCCCAGTGGGCCGGACAGACCTCGGCCCCTCCGGTGCGGCGTACATGCTGGAAGGCCTTGATCCTGCGCAGGAGTTCGTCGGCATTGCGACCCACCGGAGCATTAAGGATATCCATGAACTGAATCACCCCATCCGGATCGATGAGGAAGGTCCCCCGCAGATTGAGACCCTGTTTATCATCATATACCCCGTAAAGTTGACCGATCTTTCCGGCCGGATCGGAAAGCAGGGGGAAGGGAACCCCACCCTCGATCATCTTGGAGAGTTCGGTCTCCTGCCAGACCTTGTGCACGAAGGGCGTATCTATACTGATCCCCAGGACCTCTACCCCCATCTCCTGAAGATCCCGGTATTTCTTGGCTATGGCCACCAGCTCCGTGGGACAGACAAAGGTAAAATCAGCGGGATAAAAGACCAGAAGCACCCATTTGCCACGATAATCGGAAAGCCTTACCGTCTTGATCTCGCCATCCGCATAAGCCTGAGCCTCAAAGTCAGGAGCCATCAACCCGGGTCTAATACACATAACTCAACCTCCTTTTATATTTTTCTTGAAATCTATTTAAAACGTTTTTTAGGGAAAGTCAAGTCTAAGATGCTCCCTGAATTTCACCCCCTGCCCCCGCATGACTCTGGCCCGGAGCCTTAATTCCTTTTTCAAAGTTAAACACCCTTTCGCCGGAGGGAAGGGGGCTTTTCCGATTGACCTTCTCTGGTTTCCGGGGTTTAATTAGAATCAAAGTCTCCCGGGAGGTAGCTATGGAACCTTTAAGGGTTGGTCCGGACAGGGTGGTGGTACTCACCTATTCCCTGGACATCGAGGGTGAGGAAGCTCCGGAGTGGTTCAGGAAGCCCATGGAGGCCTCCTTCATCTTCGGGCGGGAGCCGGTGCTCCCTCTGCTGGAGAAGGCCATCGAGGGGGCCAAGGAGAACGACGAGGTGGTAATCACCATCCCCCCGGAACAGGCCTACGGCCCTCATCGGGCCCACCTGATAAAGGAAATCCCCCTTTCCCGGCTCAAACACCCGGAAAAGGTTCGCCCCGGCGCCTATTATGAGGAGACCGGACCTTTCGGGCAGAAGACCTTCTTCAAGATCCTGGAGGTGAAAGGCAACCGCATCAAGGTGGATTTCAATCACCCCGCCGCCGGCAAAAACGTCCTCATGCGGGTCCGCATCCGGGCGGTGCGCGAGGCCACTCCGCGCGAAATCCTGGCTGCGGAACTCCGACGCTGCGGCGGAGGCTGAGCCTAATCGGTGGAGGGTGGAACCCTCCTCCAAGTCCAAGATCTGGTCCTGGGATGCCGGGGACGACCTTACCCCCTGGTGGGAAGGGTTTCTTTCCGTTTGCGGGCCGGAGAGATCTTCGGTCTGGTGGGGGAAAGCGGCTGCGGTAAATCCCTTACCGGTCTCGCCTGTCTGGCCCTCTTTCCCCCCGGGGTAAAACCTCTCTCCGGCAGGGTGGTCTTTCGGGATACGGATCTCCTCTCCCTCCCGGAAGAAAAGCGTCGTAAATTCAGGGGCCGACACCTCGGACTTATCTTCCAGGAACCCCTGAATGCCCTCAATCCGGTCTTCACCGTAGGGCACCAGGTGGAGGAGGTCTTACATCTTCACCGGGGGCTTTCCGGAGAAACCGCCCGGCAGGAAACCGTGAGGCTCTTTTCCGAAGCCGGGCTTCCCGACCCCGAACTCCGGCTGCGCAACTATCCTCACGAACTCTCCGGAGGAATGCGTCAGCGGGTCATGATCGCCATGGCCCTGGCCGGAGATCCGGACCTGCTGGTGGCGGACGAACCCACCACCGCTCTGGACGTCACCGTACAGGCCCAGATCCTGGAACTCTTCCTGGAACTGCGGACCCGACGGGGACTTTCCATCCTCTTCATCTCGCACGATCTGGCGGTGATCCGGGAGGTGGCGGATCGGGTGGCGGTCATGTACGCCGGTGAAATCGTGGAGGAAGCCCCCCGGGACGAACTCTTCTCCTCTCCGCTCCATCCTTACACCCGGGCCCTGCTGGCGGCCTTTCCCCGCCTGGGAACCAGAAAACTGGAGGTCCTGCCCGGCCAGGTCCCCCCGCCGGGCACCTGGCCCCGGGGGTGCCGCTTTGCGCCCCGCTGTCCGGAAAAAATCTCCCTCTGCGTCGAAAAACACCCGGAACTAAAAGAGATCCGTCCCCATCATCGGGTAAGGTGTCTGCGGGTATGACCGTGCTCGAACTCCGGGAGGTCTCCAAGAGCTATCGTCTGCGCGGGTTCCTGCGTCAGGGCCCGGAACTGCAGGTCCTGGCAGGGGTCTCCCTTTCCCTGAAGCGCCACGAAATACTGGGGCTGGTGGGGGAAAGCGGCTGCGGCAAATCCACCCTGGCCCGGCTGGCCCTGGCCCTGGAAAAACCCGATCGGGGCGAGTTTCTCTTCCTGGGCCGCCCCTACTGGCGACTTCCCCGTCGGGAACGCCGGGGCCTCCGACCCCGCTTACAGGCCGTGTTCCAGGACCCCGCGGCCTCGCTCAACCCCCGCATGAGGATCGGCGACCTCATCTCCGAACCCCTGCGCCTGCAGGGAGCCTCCCGGGAAGAAGCCCGGAATCGAACCCTGGAAATGATGAAGATGGTCGGACTTCCGGAGGAAGCCCTGTCTCGTTTTCCCCATCAACTTTCCGGAGGCCAGCGACAGCGGGTGGCTCTGGCTCGGGCCCTGATCACCCATCCCGAGGTGGTGGTCCTGGATGAACCCACCTCGGCCCTGGACGTCTCCGTGCAGGCCCAGATCCTCAACCTCCTCCTGGACCTCCAGCGTCGCTTCGGCGTAAGCTATATCTTCATTTCTCACGATCTGCCGGTGGTGCTTTACCTGGCCCATCGGGTGGCGGTGATGTACCTGGGAGAAATCGTGGAAATGGCCCCGGCCGCGGACCTGGAAAAACCCGGTCTCCATCCCTATACCGAACTCCTCCTGGCCTCCATCCCCGGTGAACGGAGGAAACGACCCGTGATCGGAGAACCCCCCAGTCTCCTGCAACGTCCTCGCGGCTGTGTGTTTCACCCCCGCTGTCCGGAGGCTCGCCCCATCTGCCAGCGGGAAAAACCCCCTTTGCGAAGGGTTTCCCCGGAACATTTCCTGGCCTGCCATCGGCGGTAGGGTATGCTGATCCTCGACGGTTCCTACGGAGAAGGCGGAGGGCAGATCCTGCGCACCGCCCTGACCCTGTCCCTTCTCACCGGAAAGGCCTTTCATCTGGTGAACATCCGCGCCGGACGTCCCCGTCCGGGGCTGCGTCCCCAGCACCTGGCCTGTGTAAAAGGCGCGGCCCGAGTGGGACAGGCCGAGGTGCAGGGGGCCGGGAAAGGTTCCCGGGAGCTGATCTTTCGTCCGGGGAGACTCCGGGGCGGGGCCTATACCCTGGACATAGGCACCGCCGGGGCCACCGGGCTCCTCTTTCAGACCCTTTATCTTCCCCTGGCTCGGGCCGGGGGAGGAAGGCTCATCCTGCGGGGTGGCACCCACGTGCCGGCCAGTCCCTGTTTTCATTATCTGGAACGGGTCTTCTGGCCGGTGGTCTGCGCCATGGGACTCTCCGGAGAACTCCACCTTCGAAGGTACGGGTTCTATCCCGCCGGAGGCGGAGAGATACGGGCCGATATCGCCCCGGTTCGAGGTCTTTCCGGGCTCGACCTGCGTGCGCCTCTCACAGACCCCTCCCCGGTGGTCCTTTCGGTGATCACCGCCGATCTTCCCGCCCACATCCGGGAACGCCAGGCCCGAAGGGCCGAAAGCCTCCTGCGGGCCTGGGGACTCTCGCCGGTACTGGAGACCGCCACCGTAAAGGCCTCCTCACCCGGAACCTTTGTGGGGGTGGTGGGGAGAGGAGAAACGGCCCGCGCCGGGGGTTTTGCCCTGGGAGCCCGGGGTAAACCCGCGGAAAGGGTGGCCGAGGAGGCCCTCCGGCCTTATCTTGAAGTCATGGACGCGGAGGCCGCGGTGGACGAATATCTGGCCGACCAAGTGCTCCTGCCCGCGGCCCTGGCCTCCGGAAAAACCGTCCTCCGCACCCCGCGTCTCACCCGTCATCTTCTGACCAACGCCTGGGTAATAGAACGGTTCCTCCCCGAGGTACGAATAGAGATCCGGGGTGAGGAGGGAAAAAGCGGAGAGGTGGAGATCCAGGGTGTGGCCCTATTCTAAAGAAGATCGGAAAAGGCTGGCGGAGATCTATCCCCATAACCCCCTTCTCCGGCGGTTTCCGCTTAAGGTCTGGGAGGAGGCCCTCTCCGAGGGCCGACTGCGGATGGTGCTGGGAACCCGAACCCCGCTTTTCCGCCTGCGGCGCGACTTCAAGGGCTTACCCAGCGGGACCATCTTCGGGCCGGAAACGGTCATCCCTTCCTTTCCTCATATCCCACGCATCTTTCGCCTGCGCACCGGAGTCCCCCGCTACCTCCAGGGTCCCTTCTGGGTGGAGGAAAAGATCGAGGGCTACAACGTGCGCCTTTTCCGGGTGGGGGACGAGATCCTGGCCGCAACCCGCAGGGGGTTTATCTGTCCCTTTGCCACCGACCGCTATCCGGATTTCTTACCCCGGCTGGAAGAGTTTTTCCGGGACCACCCCCATCTCTGTGTCTGCTGCGAGGTGGCCGGCCCGGGAAACCCCTTCGTGGGGGAATGGCCCCCTTATATCCAGGAAGACGTGCGCTTTTTTGTCTTCGATCTGATGCGTCTTCCGGAGGGAGAAGTGCTTCCGCCTCCGGAAAAATATCGGCTCCTTGCGGCCTACGAATTCCCCACCCCCGAGATCCACGGCCCCTTTACCCCGGACCGGCTGGACTCCCTCTATCAGCTCCTGCGACGTTACGATCAGGAGGGGCGCGAGGGGGTGGTACTCAAGTCCGCCGACGGCAAGATCTATCTCAAATACGTTACTCCGGTCTCCCATCTGGAGGATATTCGGGTGGTCTTCCCCTACCTGGGAGATGTCCCCTCGGAGTATCTCACCCATCGCCTGGTGCGTTACGTCCTCAGTCAATGGGAACTTTACGGGAAGCTTGAGGGAGAGACCTGGGAGAGGGTGGGAGCCAGGATCCTCTCCGGCCTTGGGGATCTCTTTTCCCGGCTGGACCGGGGCGAGGTGGTGAGCGAGACCTTCCGTCTGCGCTTCCGCACCCGACGGGCCTTTGAGGCCCTTCTGGCCCACTTTCGCCACGCTCAGGTCAAGGTGGAGGTACGGGAGGTGCGGGAGGAGGCCGGCTACCTGATGGTGGAGATAGTCAAGATCTATCCCCGGGCCACCTCCTTCTGGCGACAGAAACTGGAGGGGTTCTCGGTGGTGGATTAGGGCTGACAACCGCAGCCCGAGGTCGGGCCCGGGGAAAACCTCTTCCAGATCAGCTCCCGCACGAAGAGCCATCCCAGGAGCAGGGCCGCCAGGACGGAGACCAAACCCGGCCCCTCGGCGGAAACGGCCTTCGGACGCAGGAGGGTGGAGGGCACCAGTTGATCAAAGATCCATCCCGAGGCCAGGGCTGCGGCCATGAGGGTCCCCAGATAAAGCAGGGTCACCCTGCGGCCGAAGAATTTGGCCAGCACGGTAAGGGAGGTAAGGTTGGTGGCCGGGCCGGCCATGAGAAAGACCAGCACGCTCCCCGGACTGAACCCCTTGAGGAGCAGGGCGTATCCCAGGGGGATGGAAGCCGTGGCACAGAGATAGATAGGGATGCCCAGAAGCAGCATGGCCGGATAGGTAAGTCCGTGCGCCGCCAGGACCCGGGCCAGATCCGGAGGCAGGAGCAGGGCCGCCAGCGCGGCCAGGAAAAATCCCAGGAGCAAAGGACGGGCCATCTCCGCAAAAAGTTCCTCCACCGCATGGCGCAGGGAGGCCCGCATCTTCTCCCGGAAGGTATGAGTATGCGGCCCCTCCTGGTCGCAACAGAGACAGGAAAGCGCGGAGGAGGAAGAGAGGTCCCGGGGACGGGTGGTCAGGGTGAGGACCAGGGCCACCAGCAGAGAAGCCGCCAGGGCCGAAAGAGGATAGGCCAGGGCGAAAAAACCCCCCAGAAGACCGTAGGCCAGGAGAATAGCGTCAGCACTGGTCTGGGGCGTGGCCACCAGGAAGGCGAAGGTGGCCGGAAGACCGGCCCCGGAACGGTAGAGCCCCACCGCCGCCGGAAGCACCCCGCAACTGCAAAGGGGAAGCGGCAAACCGAAAAGGGCCGCCTTGAAGGCCCCGGTCAGCGAGTGTCCCCCCAGGTGACGCACCAGAAAGTCCTCCGGGATGAAGACCCGGAGAAGACCGGCGATAAAAAGCCCCACCAGGATATACGGAGCGCTCTCCACGAATAGATGCCCCAAAATCTTCAAGTACATCTCCAGCATCTGACCCTCCTGTGGAAATCCCAGTTTAACATCCCGAAGAAATTGCGGCTATAATGGAAGAGATGAAACGGGTCTTTGTGCTCGGGGGCACGGGATTTATCGGGCGACATCTCCTGCCAGCCCTTAAGGAACGGGGGTACGAGGTCTATGCCCTGGTTCGGAGTCGAAGCCGGATAGCCCTCCTTCCCCCGGGGGTGCGCCCGGTGCCCGGGGATCCCCTGCGCCCCGGAGATTGGCAGCGGGAAGCCGCCTCCTGCGAGGCCGGGATCAATCTGGCCGGCGCCAACATCTTTCGGCGCTGGAACGAGGAATACAAGCGTCTGTTGCGGGACTCCCGGGTCCTTTCCACCCGGTTCCTGGGTGAGGCCCTTCCCGAAGGGGCCACCCTGATCAACGCCTCGGCGGTGGGATATTACGGAGATTGCGGCGAGGAGGAGGTTACCGAGGACCATCCCCCGGGTCAGGACTTCCTGGCCCGCCTGTGTATGGACTGGGAAAAGGAGGCCCTGTCCCTGGAAAAGAAGGGGCTCCGGGTGGCCATCTCGCGTTTCGGCATCGTTCTGGGAAACGACGGAGGGGCCCTCCTCAAGATGCTTCCGGCCTTCCGGCTGGGCCTGGGCGGCCCCATCGGAGACGGGCGGCAGTGGTTCCCCTGGATCCATATCGCCGATGTGGTCTCGGGCCTGATCTTTCTTCTGGAGAATCCCGAAGCCCGGGGGCCTTTCAACTTCGTGGCCCCGGAGACAGTACGGCAAAGGGATTTCGCCCGGATGCTGGGGAAGGTCCTGCGCCGGCCGGCCCTGCTCCCGGCCCCGGTACGGCTGTTGCGGCTTGTCTTCGGGGAGGTGGCCTCGGTGCTCACCGCAGGATGCCGGGCCCGTCCCGGAAGGCTTCTGGAGCTGGGCTATACCTTCCTTTTCCCCAGGCTTAAAGAAGCCCTGGAAAATCTTCTCCAAGGAGGTCGATCATGAAACCCACCTGTTCGCTTTTTGATTTTCTGGAGGAAATCCCCGAGGATATCTCCACGGAGATAGAGAACCTGGGACCGGCCAGGATAGAGAACCCTCTGAACCTGCCGGAGGGATGTTTCGTCACCGATGAGATGCGGGTTACCCTTCGGGTCTCGGAAAGTTTCCTGCGCGAGGCCCTTAAGGAGGGGCGCCCTTTGCCTGCGGCGGAACTGGCCGGCCCCAGACCTTACATTTACTTTGATCCCTCCAAGACCCGGGCCGCGGTGGTGACCTGCGGGGGCCTCTGCCCGGGCATCAACGACGTAATACGATCCTTGGTCCTTACCCTCTATTACTCCTACGGAGTGCGTCACATCTACGGCATCCGCTACGGTCTCCAGGGGTTCATCCCCGCTTACGGACACGACGTGGTGGAACTATCCCCGCAGGTGGTGGAGGGGATCCACGAACTGGGCGGCACCTTCCTGGGCACCTCCCGGGGGCACCAACCTATCGACCAGATCGTGGATGCCCTGGAACGGATGAACATAAACATCCTCTTTATGATCGGCGGGGACGGCACCTTCCGGGCCGCGGCCAAGATCAAGGAGGAAATCTCGCGCCGCGGACTCAAGATCGCCGTGGTGGCCATCCCCAAGACCATCGATAACGACATCTGGCTGGTCTCCCGGACCTTCGGTTTCGTGACCGCGGTGGAGGAGGCCTGTAAGGCCATCCGCTGCGCCCATACCGAGGCCGTGGGGGCCCCCAACGGGATCGGTCTGGTCAAGGTCATGGGACGGTATTCCGGATTCATCGCCGCCGCCGCCACCCTGGCCACCCGGGAGGTCAATTTCTGTCTCATCCCGGAGGAGGACTTCGATCTGGAAGGGCCCCGCGGGCTGCTCGCCGCCCTGGAAAGGAGACTCGCGGCCCGGAAACACGCGGTCATCGTGGTGGCCGAGGGAGCCGGCCAGAAATACGTCCAGGGCGAAAAACCCGAATACGACCCCTCCGGGAACCTTAAACTGGGCGACATCGGAACTTTCCTGCGCGATCGGATCAAGGAATACTTCCGGGAAAAGGGCATCGAGGTTTACGTGCGTTACATCGACCCCAGCTATATCATCCGGAGCGTTCCGGCCTGTGTGGATGATCGAATCTACTGCGGGTTCCTGGGACAGTACGCGGTCCACGCCGCCATGGCCGGAAAGACCGGACTCATGATCGGCTACCTCAACCATCATTACGTGCACCTGCCCCTGAGCGAGGCCGTAAAACGCCGCAAACGGGTGAATACCCAGAGCCGTTTCTGGCTCTCGGTCCTGGAATCCACCGGTCAGGGCAGGCTCAAGAACGAATAACCTCGGAGACCAGCTCCAGGGTCCCGGTGACCTTGAGGGCCCGGAAGATGCGCTCGAAGGTCTCCTCCAGGCTCTGGATGATGGGAGCCTTCACCTCCTGGGGGAGATCCCACCACTCCTTCTTGAAGATCCCGAATCCTTTCTTGCGCACCTTGTAAATGAACTGGGCTTCGGTCCAGCCCTCCTTCCATTCCTGCCGCAGGTGCTCCTTGAGATAGGAGTAGATCTTCTGACGGAACTCCTCGGGAAGGGCGGGATGGTCGTAAAGGAGGTTCTGGAAACCGGTGGCCAGATGGATCTCCACACAACCCACCTCCGGGAAGAGATGGAAGAGTTCCTCCGGCAGGGTGGAGGCTCCGTGTTGTACCGCCCCGGCCATGCCGTATTCCCGGCGGGCGATTTCGGAAAGGGTGCGCAGGGTATCGAAGTCTATCTGCACCCGGGCCACGGAACCGTCCGGGAGCACCACCCCCCCATGACTGGAACCGGTCTGGACGCTGATCTTGGAAAGCCCGGCTTCCCCCCGAAAGCACCGATTGAACCCCTCCATGAAAGCCCGAAGTTCCTCCGGGGTGCTGTTGTGCCCCCCGATCTCCCCGATCTCCCCGCCCAGGTTGACCGTGATGCCCTCGGGTTCCAGGGAGCGCACATAGGTGGCCAGTTCCGCGGTAAGTTCGTAGTTGGGGCGTTGCTGTTCGGAAAGGGTCTCCTTGGAGAGATCCACCAGGGTGGAGGCATCGATATCCAGGTTATAGAAACCCGCCTCCAGGGCCTCCCGGATGAGCTGGCGCAGGGCCTCTTTTTCGGTCTGGGGGCTGGCCTGATAGGCCTTGCGGTTGGCCTGAAAATGGTCGCCCTGCAGGAAGACCGGCCCGGGGAATTCCTCCCGCACCGCCGCGGCCAGCACCACCGCCGCGTATTCCAGGGGACGCTGCCGGGTATAGCCCATCTCCGAACGGGCAATCTCCACCAGCACCGCCCCCACCGAGAGCCTCCGGGCCACCCGGAAAAGGGCCCGGGCCACATCGTAGGTCATTCCCCGAATATTGATGGCCGGAACGGTAAATCCCCGAAACTCCCGGGCGATCTCCCGATAGAGGGGATAGATGGAAGCCAGTCGTCCCCCCAGGGCCTGGGCCTTCTCCCGCACCTCCCGGAGACGGGCTTCCTTTTCCTCCCCTTCGGAAAACACGGCCTCATAAACCATGGTATCCAGCTGGCTCCTTTCCATGGAAACCTCCTTCCCCCTTTCACCCGGAGCCCTGCGGCTCCTGTAAAAGAGTCTATTTTTAGGTATTATTATTAAACCATACTCGTCTCCAAAAACCAAATCAGGAGGACAAGATGAAAGAACGGTGGAACGTGCTTCTGCTGGGGCTCATGGTCCTGGGGGCCCTGATTCCCGCCCTGGGAGTGGTGGGAAGCCCCTGGATCTTCCTCTTTCCGGCCCTGGTGCTCTTCCTGGCCGGGGTTATGTTTTTCCGAGCCAGAAGGAGCCATAAGGCCTCCGGTGAGGTCCTGGCCGTACTGGACGACTTTCTGCATCTGCAATTCCAGAAAGGGGTTTGCGAAAGGGAAACCGGCATCACCGACCCCACCCTGAAGAAGGCCATGAACTTTGCAGCCCTGGTGGCCGGATATTTTTCCACCGTCCAGCAGCAGGCCCGGGTCCTCAATGAAATCAAAGACTTCCTGGAGGAATCAGTCCAAAAGATGGTAGATTTCTATGAGAAATCCGACTATCTGGCCCTGGATCTCTATCATTCCTCCGAGCAGGCCGCCAGAGATGTGGAGGTCCTCTCCCGGGCCCTCACCGATCTGAACACCGCCGCCGGGGAGATCGCCTCCAACATCACCCAGACCGCCCAGAAGACCTCCGAGGCCCGGGAACTGGCCATGCAGGCCAAGGAAACCATAGAAACCCTCCTGGCCAGCACCGATCGGATCGGATCCGTGGCCCAGGTGATCAACGAGATCGCCGACCAGACCAATCTCCTGGCCCTAAACGCCACCATCGAGGCGGCCCGGGCCGGGGAAGCCGGGAAGGGTTTCGCCGTGGTGGCCAACGAGGTCAAGGAACTGGCCCGTCAGACCGCCGAGGCCACCAAGGAAATCGGCAAGATCATCCAGGAGATCCAGCAGGAAACCCATAAGGCCGTCTCCGCGGTGGAAAACATCACCCAGGGTGTCCTGGAGATCGACAACATGACCTCCACCATCGCCGCGGCCAGCGAGGAACAGACCGCCACCATCGGGGACATCACCCAGAACATCGAAAACGTCCAGGAGGTGGTGCGGAAGACCTACGAGGGCTCCCAGGCCCTGATGCGGCATACCAAGGAATTCGCCGAGATGCGCTCCCTGCTGGAGGCCTTCCAGCTATCCATGGAAAGCGTGGCCCTGGAAAATAATATGCTCTTTCACGGCTTCTCCGTGGATCATCGTTTCTTCGCTCAGCTCAAGGATTGCATGGAACCCTTCTGCCGGGTGGAACTGGTACTCCTGCGCCACTATCAGTGGATGAACGAGGTCCTGAACGGGCTGGTGCTGGGGAAACCCCCGGAGGTGGAGATCGATCCCGAACGCTGCGCCCTGGGGACCTTCCTCCGGGAATACCGTCAATTCTCACCTCAGGAGGAAGGCCTGATCCAGGAAATCCGGCCGGTACACGAGGAATTCCACCGCAGCGCCGAAGAGATCCAGCATTATCTGACCCAGGGCAACCGCAGCGGGGCCCTGGAGGTCTTTCGCAAGAAGACCCTGCCCCGTTTCATCAAGTTAAGCGAACTTTTCGGGCGCTGGCTCTCCCTCCTCAGCAACCGCCAGATGGCGGCCCTGGAACTCGAGAGCCGGGAAGAGGAGGAGGTCTTCATGGCCTTCGGGCCGGAACTGGAAACCGGCATCCAGGAAATAGACCAGCAACACCGCAAACTGGTGAACCTGGTCAACCGTCTCTACCGGGCGGTCAAGGCCGGAGAGGGGCAGCAGGTCCTGGGAGAGATCCTGCAGGAACTGGTAGCCTACACCGACTATCACTTCAAGACCGAGGAATATTACTTCGACCGTTATCAGTATCCCGAGGGAGAGATCCACAAGGAGATCCATCGCAAACTCACGGCCAAGGTGCTGGATTTCAAGGAAAAATTCGAAAAGGGCGAGGCCACCCTCTCCTACGATCTCCTGAACTTCCTCAAGGACTGGCTGGTCAACCATATCGGAAAGACGGATCGGAAATACGGCCCCTTCCTCCGCGAAAAGGGGGTTAAGTAGAAGCGAGCCGGCTCAGGGCTTCCCGCAGAAGGCCCTCCTCCTCGGCGGTGGGGGGCCTTCCCTCTATCTCCTGAAGGAAAAGCCGGAAGAGCCGCAGGGGATCGTGGAGATCCCCTTTTTCGATCCGGCGGATCTCCCCGGTAAGTCCCCGGAGGGCCGGAGTCTCCAGGGCCAGAAGCCCGGGAAAAACCTTCTTCAATCGCTCAAAGGCCTGGGGGATTGGGGTTTCGTCCTCCAGGATCACCTTTACGTATCCGGGGTATCCAGGCCCCCGCAGGAGCTCGGCAAAGGTGCCGCGCAGGACCCTGAGCTCCCAGGAGGAAAGGGAAATGAATTCCCGGGATAACCCTCCCTCCCCGGAAAACTCAAATACCCACACCCCCCGGGGAATCACCTTCTCGCTGAAGGACAGGGGATAGGGGGAACCGGCATAGAAGATGTTCGGCGCCGGTTGCTGGGGCCGATGGAGATGCCCCAGAAGCACCAGATCCAGGGAGGCGAAGATCTCCGCCGGAAGGGCCTCCTCACCTCCCACCCAGAGTTCCTCCCCGGTTTCTTCCCTCTCTCCACCCTCCACCAGGATATGAGCCACCAGGATCCGGCGTTCCTTACCGGAGGGGATTCCCTGAAGTAAAACCCGCCAGAGATCCCCGAAACCCCCGGAGAACTCCGCGGGCAGAAGCCCGCGGGACTCCAGCACCTCCCGCAGCACCAGGGGAGGAAGATGGGGGACCCCGTAAACCCGGATATCTCCCAGGTCCAGAGGAGAAAAAAGAAGATCCTCACCGGTAACCAGGTGGATGCCCAGGCGGGAGAGGAGGTCGCGTCCGAAGGCCAGGCGTTCACGACTGTCGTGGTTTCCGGGAAGGAGCAGGACCCGGATGCCCTCGGCATGGAGCCGGGTCAGGATCTCGCTCAGGAGCTGCACCGCCTCGGCCGGAGGAACGGAACGATCGAAGACATCCCCGGCCACCACCAGGAGATCCGGCCGCAGGTCCCGGAGAAGCGGGCAGAATTCGGTCTCAAAGAACCGGGCCTGCTCCGCGGTGAGATGCACCCCGTAGAGGAGTTTTCCCAGATGCCAGTCCGCGGTGTGGACTATTCGCACCGTTCCTCTTCCAGTTCCCGGCGGGCGTTCTCCAGGGCCTCCCTTACCCGCTCCGGAGAGGTGCCGCCCAGGGTGCGCCTCCGGGCCACCGACCCCTCCACGGTAAGCCAGGCATAGACCTCCTGGTCTATCCTTTCACACAGGCGCTGCATTTCGGAGAGAGGAAGTTCCCAGAGTTTGAGCCCTTTTTCCTCGGCCCGGGCCACAATCCTTCCGGCCAGATGATGGGCCTCGCGAAAGGGGACCCCCTTTAACACCAGATAATCGGCCAGATCCGTGGCCGTGGTGTATCCCTCCTCAGCCATGGCCCGCATCCGTTCGGCCCGGGGACGAAGGCCCTCCACCATGAGGGCCGCCAGAGCCAGCGAGGCCCGAAGGGTGTCCACGGTGTCAAAGACCGGTTCCTTGTCCTCCTGCAGGTCGCGATTATAGGTGAGGGGAAGCCCTTTCATCACCGTAAGAAGGGCCATAAGGTGGCCGTAAACCCTGCCGGTCTTGCCCCGGATGAGTTCAGCCACATCCGGGTTCTTCTTCTGGGGCATGATGGAGGAGCCGGTGCACAGGGCATCGGGAAGATCGATGAACCCGAATTCCGGACTCATCCACAGGATGATCTCCTCGCTGAGACGAGAGAGATGCATCATGGTAAGGGCCGAGGCGAAGAGGAACTCCAGGGCGAAGTCCCGGTCCGAAACCGCATCCATGGAGTTGCGCGCGGGTTCGCGGAACCCCAGGAGCCGGGCCGCCAGATCGCGGTCCAGAGGGTAAGGGGTTCCGGCCAGGGCCGCCGCCCCCAGCGGACACACCTCCAGCCGGCGCCGAAGATCCCGAAAACGTTCCGTATCCCGCCGGAACATCTCGTAATAGGCCAGAAGATGATGGGAAAGAAGCACCGGCTGGGCGTGCTGCAGATGGGTAAACCCCGGAAGGATAAGCCCGAAGACCTCCTCGGCCTTGTTTACCAGGGCCTGCCGCAGGGCCAGCAATTCCCGCCGGATCTCCCCGGTCTCGGCCAGGAGGTAAAGCCGGAAATCCGTGGCCACCTGGTCGTTACGGCTGCGTCCGGTGTGAAGCTTTCCGGCCAGCGGCCCCACCTTCTCCCGCAGGGCCATCTCCAGGTTCATGTGTACGTCTTCCAGCTCCCTCCGGAAGACGAATTTCCCGCTCCGGATCTCCTCTTCGATCTCACGCAGCCCCTGGGAAAGAGTCCGGGCCTCCTCCGGGCTGAGGAGCCCGGCCTCGCGGAGGACCTCCACGTGGGCCAGGTTGACCCGGATATCGTAAAGGGCCAGTCGTTGATCGAAGGAAACCGATTCCGTAAACTTCTCCACCAGTGCGTGGGTGGCCTCCCGGAAACGGCCTCCCCAGGGTTTCTTCACTCCGGCCATACGATTCGTCCTCCCACCACGGTAAGCACCGCCCGTCC
>WGAR01000041.1 GCA_015494725.1 Thermodesulfobacteriaceae bacterium
ATCGAGGAAAGATCTTCCGAGGAGGTTCATTTTTGCGCCGGAAAGCGCATTACCCCCCGGGGCGTTTCGGCGGTAAATCCGGCCTTTGATGTGACGCCGGCCTCGCTCATCACCGCCATCATCACCGAAAAGGGGGTCCTCCATCCCCCTTATTCCCAAAATATTCCGGCGGTACTCTCCGGTGAAACTCAAGCTTCCTGAGATCACCGTTTATCGTCTGGCCCTCTATTTGAGGGTGCTGGAGAGGCTTTCCCGGGAGGGACGTGAGCTGGTGCGCAGCGAGGAGCTGGCCCGGCTCTGCGGGGTCTCCCCGGCCCAGCTCCGCAAGGACTTAAGCTTCGTGGGCACCTTCGGGGTGCGGGGGGTGGGGTATCAGGTCCGTTCCCTGGAGAGGGAACTCAAACGCATCCTGGGGCGCGACCGCATCTGGCACCTGGCCCTTGCCGGTCTCAACGAACTGGGCAAGGCCCTCCTGGCCGAAAGAAGGCTTCAGGAGAAGGGGTTCCGGTTCGTGGCCGCCTTCGACTGGCGGGAGGAATGGATCGGAAAGGTCATTCACGAGGTCTATGTGTATTCCCTGGAGCAAATGCCTTATCTGGTCAAGGAATCGGAGATCGAGATCGGGGTCATCACCCTGGCCGGGGAGAAGGCCCGGGAGATGGTCCAGGCCCTTTCCCGGTCCGGGATCAGGGCCATCCTCAATCTGGGCCCCGAACCCCTTGAAAACCCCCGTCCTGACCTCATCTTTCGTCATGCGGACCTCACCCTATCCTTTGATCTGGTGAGTTTCGCCCTGAGTTCGGGTTATGGCTCGGTTCGTTGATCAGGTAAAGATTCATGTAAAGGCCGGGGACGGGGGGCACGGTTGCGTGAGCTTCCGCCGGGAGAAGTATGTGCCCCGCGGGGGTCCCGACGGAGGCGACGGCGGCCGGGGCGGGGATGTCATCCTGGTGGCGGATCCCCAGCTTCACACCCTTTACGATTTCTATCACCGGGTGCATTTTCGGGCCGAAAACGGCCGCCCGGGTATGGGCAAGAAGATGACCGGCCGCGACGGGGAGGACCTCATCCTGCGGGTTCCGGTGGGCACGGTGGTACGCGACGCCGAAACCGGGGAGGTACTGGGCGATCTGGTAAGACCCGGCCAGCGCCTCATCGTGGCCCGGGGCGGGAAGGGTGGCCGGGGGAACGCCCGGTTCGCCACCCCCACCAACCAGGCCCCCCGGTACGCGGAGCCGGGCCGCCCGGGGGAGGAACGCTGGCTCATCCTGGAACTCAAGCTCATCGCCGATGTAGGGCTGGTAGGGCTTCCCAACGCCGGAAAATCCACCCTCCTTTCCCGTATCTCCGCGGCCCGACCCAAGATCGCCGACTACCCCTTCACCACCCTTCAGCCCAACCTGGGGGTGGTGGCGCTTTCGGACGAGCGCACCTTCGTGGTGGCCGATCTTCCGGGCCTCATCGAGGGGGCTCACCGGGGAGTGGGCCTGGGGCTGGATTTTCTCCGGCATGTGGAGCGCACCCGGGTCCTCCTTCAGGTAATAGACGCCTCCTCGGAGGATCCCCTGCGGGACTTTGAAATCATCGAAAAGGAGATGGCCCATTACCAGCCCGAGCTTCTGAAAAAGCCCCGGGCCGTGGCCCTGAACAAGATCGACCTTATCCCGGATCGAAATCTGCTCCGGCCGGTAAAGGAAACCCTGGAAAGAAAGGGGCATCCGGTCTATCTTATCTCCGCAGCCACCGGGGAAGGGTTGAGGGATCTCTTGGAGGGGCTGTGGAGGCTTCTCCTGCACGGCCATGAGGCTCTGAACCATGGATCGTAAGGAATATCTGGAACGGGCCAAACGACTGGTCATCAAAGTGGGAAGCGCGGTGGTGGCGGACGAGGGGGGACTGTCGCGGCCGGTGGTGGAGGGCCTGGCCGCGGAAATCTCCCGT
The DNA here is from genome assembly GCA_015494725.1 of Thermodesulfobacteriaceae bacterium. GTDB lineage: Bacteria > Desulfobacterota > Thermodesulfobacteria > Thermodesulfobacteriales > Thermodesulfobacteriaceae > Thermosulfurimonas_A. The sequence continues at coordinate 1,942 of WGAR01000041.1, forward strand.
TTCATGCGCCAGGGATATGAGATCGTTCTGGTCTCCTCCGGAGCCATTGCCTGCGGGCGGAAAAAGCTTGAGATCCCGGACCGGCTCTTTTCCCTTCCGGAAAAACAGGCCCTGGCCGCCGCCGGGCAGAGCACCCTCATCCAGGCCTACGAGGAGGCCTTTTCCGCCTACGCCCAGCCGGTGGCCCAGATCCTCCTCACCCGGGAGGACCTGGAGGACCGCCGGCGTTACCTCAATGCCCGCAACACCCTTCAGGTCCTGCTCCGCTGGCGGGTGCTCCCCATCGTGAACGAAAACGACACCGTGGCCGTGGAGGAGATCCAGTTCGGAGACAACGACATCCTGGCTGCCCTGGTGGTGGGGCTGGTGGAGGCCGATCTTCTCATCTGTCTCTCCGAAGCCGATGGTCTTTACGAAAGGGATCCCCGCGAGGATCCTTCGGCCCGGAGGCTTCCGGTGGTGGAGAGGATCACCCCCGAGGTGGAGGCCATGGCCGGAAAACGCCCGGGACGCTTCGGGCGGGGAGGGATGCTTTCCAAACTCCGGGCTGCAAGAATGGTAACCTCCCTGGGGGTGCCCATGCTCCTTGCCTCCGGACGCACGCCCCTCATCCTGGAACGGATCTTTGCCGGGGAGGATGTGGGGACCTTCTTCCTGCCCCAGAGCCGCAGGCTTTCCTCGCGCAAGTTCTGGATCGCTCATCTCCAGCCCGAGGGTCGCCTGGTGCTGGATCCGGGGGCGGTGAAGGCCCTCCAGGAGGGGGGCAAGAGCCTTCTTCCGGCGGGAATCCGGGCGGTGGAAGGCGAATTCGAACAGGGGGCCTGTGTGGAATGTGTGGATGAGCACGGACGAGCCGTGGCCCGGGGGCTCACCAACTACGATTCCCGTCAGCTGCGCTGCATCCTGGGGGTGCATACCTGTGAGATAGAGTCCCGGCTGGGGTTCAGCGGAAAGGAAGAGGTCATCCATCGGGACAACCTGGTGCTCATCACCGAGGATTAGGGGCCTTTACTTTTCGGAAACGGGGTGTTAGGCTGCCCTGAGAATCAAATTTTAAGGAGGTTTAAGTAACATGGTTACAGGAACGGTGAAGTGGTTCGACGAGAAGAAGGGTTACGGGTTCATCTCGCGGGACGATGGTGGAGACGTGTTTGTGCACTACTCCGCCATCCAGATGGAAGGTTTCAAAACCCTTCGGGAGGGCCAGAAGGTGGAATTCGAGGTCACGCAGAGCCCGAAGGGCGAACAGGCGAGTAACGTTCGGGTGATTGACTAATCACGCTCCGGCCCTGAAAACTCGAGGCCCGCTTCGGCGGGCCTTTTTTATTTAGGAAGAAAGTCCCTTCAGGAAAAAACGGCTGGAAAAGAAGAGGGAAAGCCCCATCCAGAGATAGAGACCCCCCAGGTAGTCCCTGGGAAGGGGCAACCTCCTGAGAAGGATGCCCAGGGCGATCATGGCCAGGGCCAGGAGATACTGTTTGCCGGGTTGAAAGGATAAAAGGGAGCTCCTTTCCGGGAGACAGCGGATATGGTTGAGGGTCCTCTGTACGGTCCGGGTCAGGATACGGGAGGAAAAGACCAGGGCCAGCGGAAGGCTCAGGATCAGAAGGCCCAGCAGTTCTTTAGGGCCACCCCGATACCAGATCCAGAGAAGCCCCCGCAGACTGAGGCCCAGGCCCACCGCCAGCCACAGCCCTCCGGCCACCAGGGGGAGATAACGTTTAGATACCCGCATGGCCACGAAATTCCTCCTTTAAACGACACAAAAGGCAGGGACTGGAAACCGCCGGTTCCCCGCAGCGTTCACAGGTGAGGAGTTCCCGATCCATAAACTCCTCCCGGTGTTCGGCGAAAAGGGGAAAGGCCCGGCGCAGATAATCCAGATAAAACCGCAATTTGGTGCCCGGGGAACGTTCCTCCAGCTCATCCATGATCTGGGCGTAAAAGGGCCGGGTAGCCTCCTCGGAAAGGGGACAGCTCTCGGCCAGATAGGGGAGTTTCTGGATCTCCGCGTAAAGTCGGATCTCCCGAACCGAATGGCGGCAGAGAGGTTTGGCCTTGCGTACGAATCCGTGTTCCGCCGGCAGCACCGGATATTTACGGGCCAGGTATTTCAGGTTCCAGTGCAGGAGGTTCCCCAGAAGGGAGGAGGCCTCATCGTCCAGGTTGTGTCCGGTAACGATTACCGAATACCCCAGGCGCTTGGCCAGATGATTGAGGTACTGGCGTTTCACCGTGCCGCAGAGGGAACAGTATTTTCGGGTCTTCCGGCGCAGATCCGGAACGGAAAACCCCAGTTCCGCCGGCATATCGACGATGTGTAAGGGACGGTTCAGGCGCCGGGCCATGGCCTCCACCGCCCGCCGCGAAAGAAGGGAAAAGGAGTTCTCCTCGATCCCCAGATAGACAAAAATCCCGTCAGCCTCGTATCCAAGGGAAACCAGGGCCTTCCACAGACTCAAACTGTCCTTCCCGCCGGAGACCGCCACCAGGATTCTGTCCTTGCGGGTGAACATCCGGAAGGATCGGATGGTGCGCTCCAGATAACGTTCGAACCAGGACACGAAGTGTTCCTGACACAGGGGAAGGCGGTGAGCCGGGAGATAGATTCGGGCCGGCGTATTCTTTTTTTCGTTCCGACAGAGGCGACACCGAGCCATCTATAGGTCCTCCAGGGTTCGATCCAGACGCGTTTCCCAGTCTTTAAACAAAAAATAGGCCTTTTTCAAGCTGGGAGGTTCCGGAGGCGAGGGGGGAAGGACCCCCTGAAAGGGACCCACCACTTCCCCGACCCGCACGGCCTTTCTTCCCCGGGTGGGCAGTATCCCTTCTTCGGTAACCACCACCAGGCCGCGAACCTCCAGTTCCTCGAGTACGGTCTCCACCTCCCGGGGGGAGACCCGGAGATGGTGGGAAAGATCGGAGAGGGCGAGCGGAGCCGAGCCGTCCTCCATAGCCTGGGTGAGCTCGAGCATCACCGCTACCGCCAGGAGGGGCAGAGGGACCTGATAGCCGTTGCCCAGCCAGTCTTTTTCCTCGTAAACCGCCGCGGCTTCGGCTCCGAAAAGGGTTACCGCCCAGGAAAGGAAGAGCCAGAGCAGAAAAAGTGGAAAGGCGGATAGCGAACCGTAAAGCTTGGAGTAGGTTACGGCCTTGCTGGTATAAAAGGTATAGAGATAACCCGAGATCAACCAGAGGACGCCGGCCACCCCGCCGCCGAAAAGGGCCGCCCGGACCTGGATCCGCCGATGGGGGAGATAAAAATAGAGCCCGGCAAAGAAGATGATCACCGTGAGCACATAAATGAGTTTCAAAAGGAGGGTGGCCAGGAATTTCTGGGTATAATGGGAGAGATAAAAGGCTCCGGCCGGAGGGAGCAACAGAAGGATGGGGCCCATGGTAAGGATCATCCAGTAAGCGGTAACCTTCTGCAGGATGCTGCGCCCCTTGCGAACCCGAAAGATTCGATTGAGCACCCCTTCGGTCTGCATCAGAAGCCCCACGATCATGGTCAGAAATATAAGCATACTGGCCTTGCCCAGAGGGGCCTGCTGGGCCTTGGAGAGAAGGCGAAAGAGGGTCTCCTGCACCGTATCTATGGCCGCGGGGTTAAGGAAGCGGGAGAGCAGCTCCTCGGATTTCTCCAGGACATCCTCGGCCTGGATGAAGAGCCGGGCAATGGCAAAGGCCAGGGTCAGAAGAGGCACCAGGGAAAAGATGGTGGTATAGGTAAGGGCCTGGGCCTCGGTGGAACAATGGTCTTCCCAGTATCTGCGCCAGACCCTTTTCCAGAAAACGATACCTAACATAACGGGTTATCATAAAATTGGCCCCTTATCTTGACAAGATACCGGTTAATGGATATAGGTTTGCCGTAGGTTCGGGACGTAGCGCAGCCTGGCAGCGCACCCGCTTGGGGTGTGGGGGGTCGGCGGTTCAAATCCGCCCGTCCCGACCATTTTTTATGGAGAGGGATTTAAAGGAACTCAAATATTTAAAAGACCAGGCCCTGGCCTGGGGGGAGGTGTATGATGAGGACCACCCCGGTATGCCAGATCGACCGGCTGGACATGATTCCCGCCCAGGGGGGCAGGAAGGCAAGTCGTTTCCCGGTTACCACGCACTTGCTGGTGGAGATGTGGCAGGCTCCTTTCGGGGTCCTGGCCCGGGCCGAAGAGGTGGAGCAGGCCCTGCGCTTCTCGGGTAACGGCTCCGGAGCCCGGGGGGAGGTCATCGTGTATCAGTTTCAGCCCTACGGGGTCTCGGCCAAGGCCACCTTCGGCGACGCCCACATCTTTATTCATACCTGGCCGGAGAACGGATACGCGGCGGTGGATATCTTTGCCGCCGACGAGGAAGGGGCCTATTCCATCCTGGAACGCATGCAACAGGCCTTTCGGCCTTCCTATATCCACGTGGTGGAAGTAAAACGGGGCAACCTCATCTCCGAGGGGGAGACTTGACTCGCTACTGGTGGCGGGAACGGCTGGGCCGGGATTTTGCCCATGCCTTTCGGGTGGCACTGATCCACGAGGAACATACCCCGGCCGGCCAACATCTCCAGGTGTTCCATAACCCCTTCTGGGGTCGTTTTGTGGTCCTGGACGGGGTGGTCCAATTCACCGAACGCGACGAATTTATCTATCACGAAACCATTGTCCTTACGCCCCTGGCTCTCCTGGCGGATCCTCCGCAGGAGGTGCTCATCATCGGCGGCGGCGACGGAGGGGTCCTGCGGGAACTGCAGAAATTCTCCGACCCCCGGCGCATCCTGCAGGTGGAACTGGATCTTTCGGTCTTCAGGGCCTGCCAGAAATATCTGCGAGAGATCTCCGGGGACTATCGGGACCCCCGGGTGGAATTAAGGGTGGAAGACGGTCTTAGTGCCACCCGGGAACTTCCCCCGGAATCCTTTGACCTGGTGATAGTGGATTGCACCGATCCGGTAGGGCCGGCCAAGAGCCTCTACACCCGGGAGTTCTATCGGGCGGTGCTTCGGGTCCTCCGCCCCGGAGGGGTCTTCATCCAGCAGGCCAGCCTGCCGGGGTTCTTCCCGGAGATCCTGCGCGAAGCCTACAGCCGAGCCAAAGAGGTATTCCCGCGCCTTACGGTGCTGCGGGCCATGGTCCCCTGTTACGGAGACGAAATCGCCTTCCTCCTGGGAGGAAAGGATCCGG
>WGAR01000042.1 GCA_015494725.1 Thermodesulfobacteriaceae bacterium
AGACCCTGGCCCTTTACGAGGAGGCCTTTCGGGAGAGCTATATCTATCGAGACCTGCGTTACTTCCGGCGTCTCCGGCGGTTTCTGCGGGAAAACCGGGCCTTTTTCGATACCTATCCCCAGCTCCTGAATCAGGCGCTCCACCTTTATCTCACCGCTCAGGGGCGGGCCAAGGAGGAGGTTTTCCGGGAGATCTTTACTCTATTTAAGAGAAGACGCGGGGTCTCCGGACTCTTTAAAGATCTGCTGAAAACCCTCCGGTTTCTTAAGGGATGGTAGATCCACAGGAGATGGACCCGTGAAGGATCGGGCCTGCCTGGATGCCCAAGGAGGTCGGGAATGAAACCCTTACCCAGGGTTAATCTGGATGACAAGATCTTTACCCTGAAGTATTACGTGGACGAGGATTACGCGCATTTACGGATCCGGGACGAGGCGGTTTGCCGGCGCTGTCCCACCCGGCCGTGTCTTTCCTTCTGTCCGGCCGGGGTTTATCGGCTGGATCGTAGCGGAGGGATTACGGTGAGCTATCAGGCCTGTGTGGAGTGCGGCTCGTGTCGGGTGGCCTGTCCCTACGCTAACATCGAGTGGAGCTATCCCCGGGGAGGGTTCGGTGTGGCCTACAAATTCGGCTAGGGCCAAGGAATGGACCCTCCGGGGGATCAAGATCCTCTGTCTGGTGCTCATTGCTCTGGCCGGGCTTCAGGTCCGGCTGGATGATCGGGCCATCTGGAAAAAACGCCAGAACGTCTGGTACCTAGATCGTAATCGGCCCATATTCGCCTCTTACGACGCCTTCTACTTTGCCCGCATGGCCCGGGACTGGCAGGAGGGCCGCTACCGTTCCGGAAAACCGGATTTTTACCGGGCGGTTCCGGACAGTTATCTCACCGACAACATCACCTATCCCTTCCCGGTTCCCCTGATGAGTTTTTCCGCGGAGAAGCTCTCCCGCGTGTTCGGTGTTCCTCTGGAAAGGCTGGATCTCTATTTCACGCCTATTCTGGCGGTGCTCTTTGTGCTTCCGCTTTTTCTCTATATGGAAAGCCTGGGTTATACCGCGGCCGGGCTCCTGGGAGGGCTGGTGGGAGCCACGGCCCTCATCTATGTCATTCGTACCAGCATCATGCGTTTCGATACCGATTCCCTGAATCTCTTTTTCCCCTTCATGGTGGCCTGGTGCCTGAGCATGTACTTTCGTTCCTCCAGGCCCCGCCTCTGGGTGATCCTGGCCTCGTTTTTTTCCTTTCTCTATTACTGGTGGTATGCCCATCCCCATCTGATCCTGGTGAATATCCTTCTTTTTGCCGGGCTTCTGCGCTGGGAGAAGGGCCGCCTGGAACGGGAAGATTGGGTGGCTCTGGCCATTCTGGTGGTTCCCAATCTGTGGTATCTCTGGAAGTCTCCGGTAGCGCTGGGAAAGCAGATCTATGAATATGTGGTGGCGGTGGTGCGGCCGGAGGCCACAGGGATTTTCAGGGATTATCCCAATATTCAGCAATCCATTTCTGAGCTTCAGCATTTCAAGAACCTCTCCGAGGTGGCCCGGCTCACCCTTCAGAACCTGCCCCTCTTTCTCCTGGGGCTGGCCGGAGCGGTGGTCCTCCTGGTGAGGGAAAGGCGGGCGCTGTTTTTCCTCTGGCCCTACTTTCTGATCGGGCTTCTGGTGTTCCGCGCCGGGAACCGGTTCGCCATGTATCTGGCCCCCTTTGTGGGAGTGGGGGTGGGGTTCTGGATGGATCTGGCCTTCCGGCAGGGCCGAGGGAGGCTTCGGGAATCCACCCTGCATCTGCTGCGTCTTCTGGGTATCGTGGCGGTGGGAATATGGATCCTGGCCTCCCAGAGGAGCACCTTCGCCTACGTGGCCACCCCCAAGGCCAATGCCTTTGTGGTGCGGGACATGGAAAAGCTCTCCCGGATCCTCCCTCCCCGGGCCTGGATCTGGAGCTGGTGGGATTACGGTTACGCCTTCCAGTATCTTTCCCGCCGGGGCACCTTTGTGGATGGAGGGCACCAACTTACCCCCAAGACCTATTATGTGGCCCGTTCCTTCACCACCTCTTCGCCCCGGGAGGCCCGCAACATCACGGCCTTTATCGCCACCGAGGGGCTCCTGGGGATAAAAGAGCGTCTTAAAAAGGGTACCACCGCGGCGGCCCTTACTCAGGCCATAAGCCGGGGGGAACTCTATCGCCCTCCCGATCATCCGGTCTATTGGGTTTTTACCCAGGACCTGCCTCCCAAGTACGGGTGGATAGGATACTTCGGGAGCTGGGATTTTCGCAAACATCGGGGCAGGTACGGTTTTGTCTGGCCGCTTAATCCCTGTCGGGAGACGCCGCAGAAGATACTGGTGTGTCAGCGCGGGGTGCGGATCGACCCCATTACCCGGAGGGTTTTTCTGGGGCATCGGGAATTTCCCCTGCGGGGGATAGTCTATCGCGAGGCCCGGGGAGTAAACCAGCGGCTCTGGGGCCCGGAGGGGCTGATTCTGGAAATCGTTTCTTCCTCTTACGGACGGGTATTTTTCCTGGTGGATGATCCCACCTTTCGGAGTCTATTCAACCAGATGTATATTCTGAGACAGTACGATTCCCGATATTTTCGTCTGGTGATGGACGATTTTCCCTTCATGGTGGTCTATGAGGTAAAATTCTGAACGCGAGGAGGGGAAGATGGCCTATTTTTACCGAAAGGAAGAGATCCGCTTCGGACCGCATCCCAAATTCCAGGGAGTGGGTCTGGCTTTACTCATCGATCAGAACAAGGACCCGAGGCTGAGCGTCTCCATGCTCTCCATTGAACCCGGAGTGGAGATCCCCATCCATACCCATGAGACCCAGGCCGATTCCATCTACGTGCTTTCCGGGAGGGGAGAGGCCTATGTGAACGGTGCGTGGCAGAAGATCGGCCAGGGAGACTATCTTCTGGTCCCTCCGCAGGAGGAACACGGGGTCCGGAACACAGGACAGGAACCCCTTATCCTCTTTATTGTTCATTCCCCGCCGCTTTTCTGACCCTTTTCCGGGCCCTTTCCGGAGGGTGATCAGGTGGATTCGAAATGGTCGAATCCATGGGGGGAGATCGGTTTCCCTCGGTAGAGCAGGGTTCCGGTTTCCGGAAGGAGGTGGCCGAGACGGTAAAGGCGGCGTTCCGGTATCAGGCGGGGCAGGTGAGGGGCCTTTTCCGGGGGTACGGTAAAGAGCAGAGCGTAGTCCTCTCCGCCGGAAAGGGCATCTTTTTCGGTAGCGCCCTCGGCTATAGGAATTTCCTCCAGAGCGGCCCCTACCTGGCTGGCCCGGCAGAGGCGATAGAGATCCAGGAGCAGGCCGTCGGAAAGATCCATCATAGCGGTGGCCAGGCCCTTTTCCGCCAGGAGCTGTCCCAGTTCTATTTCCGGTTCCGGGAAGAGGAGGCATCTGCGGAGGGGTTCCGGGGGGTCATGGCCGGATTCCAGATGCCGCAGGGCCGCTGCGGCTCCTCCCAGCGGACGGGAGACAAAGATAAGGTCCCCGGCCCGGGCTCCGCGGCGAAAGACCGGCCGGGAGGCCTCGCCGAAAAGAAAGAGCCCGGCCCAGAGGACCGGGCTCCTTACCGTGTCCCCTCCGTAAAGGTCGGCCCCGTAGGTGGAAAGGGCCTGAACCAGCCCCCCGTAAAATTCTTCTATCCAGGGGATCTCCGGGGGCCGGGGAAGCCCCAGAATGAGGAGGGCCCCCTCCGGCCGGCCTCCCATAGCCGCTATGTCGCTCAGGTTAACCGCAGCCAGTTTCCATCCCAGGGCCCGGGCGGGAAAATAACGCGAACGGAAGTGGATCCCCTCCACCAGGGCATCGGCGGTGAAGAGTCGATAACCCCGCCCTCCCTGCAGAACCGCGCAGTCTTCCTCTGCGGTTCGCACCGCCGGAGGGGCCTGCCGGAGATAACGGGAAACCAGTTCCAGAAACCTTTCCTCGTTCATCTCTGCCCGGCCAGGAGTTCGCGCTCGCTGAAGAAAAAGGCGATCTCCCGGGCCGCGGATTCCGGACTGTCCGAACCATGAACGGTGTTTTTCTCCTTATCCAAGCCCAGGGACTTGCGGATGGTGCCCTCGGCCGCTTCCGCCGGGTTGGTGGCCCCCATGATCTCCCGGCATCGGGAAATGGCGTTCTCCCCCTCCAGGACCAGGGCCACAATGGGCCCGGAGGACATGTAATCGGTAAGACTATCGTAAAAAGGTTTATCCCGATGTACATTATAGAATTCCTGGGCCTCTTTCTTACTGAGACGGAGCATTTTCATGGCGATTATCTTAAGACCGGCCTGTTCAAAGAAACGAAGGACCTCGCCGATGAGGTTTCGGGACACACCATCGGGTTTAACCAGAGCCAGCGTGCGTTCCATAATTTCCCCTCCTGGTTGGATTTTTTGGGCCTTTTTTCATACCAGAAAAAAGGGATCTTGTCATGGGAGGAGAATTTGGATATAAATCCCCAGACCCGAGGAAGGAGGTGGGGGTGGTCAAGAGGAATTTTAACCTGGATGCCTATATCTGCCACTTACTTTGTCGGGCTCCTTCCTGGCCTTTTCCCCGTCTGCACAAGGAAATCCTGCGGTCCCTCAAAAAACTTACCGGAAGTCAGCTGGCGGCTATAGGTTTCTGGGACGAGAGCAAGGGATGCTGGTGCTTTCCGGATTTCATCCGGCCCACCTTTCGCACCTGCCAGATGAGGGGGAGGGCCTGGTTTCCGTCTCTGGGAGGGGTCTTCGAGAAGGCCTTTCGCGAAAGACGCACTTACATCAGCAACGATCTGAGCCGGGACCCCTATCATCAGGGGCTTCCCTCCGGCCACCTGCCCATAAAGAGGGTGGCCATTCGTCCCATTCTGGTGGAGGATCGGGTTCAGGGGGTAGCCATCGTGGCCAATTCTCCGCGTCCTTACGGTGAAAGGGAAAAGGAGGTCATCGAAAAACTCAGTTCCTTTTATGCCTTTCTTCTCAAGGCCAAGGAGGAGGAAATTTCCCTGGGGGAGAGCCGGGTCCTGGAGACCCAGAAGGCCAAGATTCTGAATCTCCTGGTGGGGAACCTGGCCCACAAGTTCAACAATCTCTTAAACGTGATCTGGACCTCGCTGGAGCTCACCAAGATCAAAAGGGAGATGGAATTAAAGCCTTTCCTACACAAAGCGGAAAAGGCCACCCGGGAGCTTTCCTATCTGGTGAGGCAGCTCCTTCTCTACGCCCGGGGGGAATGTCTGGGCCGCAAGGAGATCGATCTTACCCGGTTTTTACCCCAGATCTTCTGTTTTCTGCGCAGTATGCTTCCTCCCTCCATCCGTCTGGTCACCCGGGTGCACCGGGATCTACCCCCGGTAAGGATCGATCCCATGGCCCTGGAACATATCCTGGTGAACCTGGTGGCCAACGCGGTGGAGGCCTACGGGGACCAACCCGGGGTCATTAGCGTGACCCTGGGGGTGACGGAGAAACACCGGCATCTTCTCGAGAGCCGGAGTCCTTATCGGGTACGGCTGTGCAGCGGGGTCCGGGCCTATCGCTGGCTGAGCATCAAGGTAAGGGATAAGGGGCCGGGGATCCCTCCGGAGGAACTTTCCCGGGTCACCGAACCCTTTTATTCCACCAAGGGCCTGGGCCGGGGGCTGGGTCTGGCCGCGGTGCGTAACATCCTCTGGGCCCACGAAGGCTGTCTCTCCATATATTCTCGTCCGGGGGAGGGTACGGAGTTCAAGATCCTCTTACCGGTGAACGGGAGGGAAGGAGCATGAAGATCCTCCTTGTGGATGACGAGATCCTCCTGGGAGAAACCCTGAAGGAACTCCTGTGTATGATGGGGCACGAAGTCTTTTATGCCCCCGATGCCCGGAGAGCCCGGGAGATCCTGGCCCGCTACGGCCCGGAAATCGGTCTGGCCATCGTGGATATAATGCTTCCTGGTACCAGCGGCTCGGAACTGGCCCACTGGATCCGCCGGACCTATCCACACATGCGGGTCATCTGCATCACCGGCTATACCCCTATTCCCGAACCCGAGCCCTGTGGAGGCGGGGTGCCGGTCATCTTCAAGCCCTTCTCGGTGGAAGAATTAAGACCTTATTTACAATGAGAAAGAAGGGGGGCGCGGTGGCCCCCCTTCAGAAGCTTTAGATGTCGAAGTAGAGATAGAACTCGTAGGGATGGGGCCGCAGACGGACCTGATCGGCCTCGTTCTCCCGCTTGTACCGGATCCAGGTTTCGATGAGATCCTCGGTGAAGACCCCGCCCTTGAGCAGGAAGTCGTGATCTTCTTCCAGGGCCTGCAGGGCCTCCTCCAGTGAGGCCGGAGTGGTGGGAATATTCTTCAGTTCCTCCGGAGGCAGGCTGTAGAGGTCCTTGTCCATGGGTTCTCCGGGATCGATCCGGTTTTCGATGCCATCCAGGGCCGCCATGAGCATGGCCGCAAAGGCCAGGTAACCGTTACAGGAGGGATCCGGCGTCCGGAACTCGATCCGCTTGGCCTTGGGGCTGGGGCTGTACATGGGGATCCGGATGGCCGCGGAACGGTTCCGGCTGGAATAACACAGGTTGACCGGGGCCTCAAATCCCGGAGTGAGCCGCTTGTAGGAGTTGGTGGTGGGGTTGGTGAAGGCACAGATGGCCCGACAGTGTTTGAGAATGCCCCCGATGGCATAAAGAGCGATCTCGGAAAGACCGGCGTAACGGTCCCCGGCGAAGACGTTGGTATCGCCCTTCCAGATGCTGAAGTGGGTGTGCATTCCCGAACCATTGTCGCCGAAGATGGGCTTGGGCATGAAGGTTACGGTCTTGCCGTGCTTGTAGGCCACGTTCTTGAGGATGTACTTGAACCACATGAGGTTGTCACCCATCTTGACCAGCGGGGCGTAACGCATGTCGATTTCGGCCTGTCCGGCGGTGGCCACCTCGTGGTGGTGACACTCCACCTCGATCCCCACCTTCTGGAGATAGAGGGTCATCTCCGTACGCAGGTCCTGGAACTTATCCGAGGGAGGAACCGGGAAGTACCCTTCTTTGTGCCGGGGTTTGTAACCCAGGTTGGGGTTTTCTTCCCGTCCGGAGTTCCAGATTCCCTCGATGGAGTCCACGAAATAGTAGGAATAATGGGCCGCGGAGTCGTACCGGATGTCGTCGAAGATGAAGAACTCGGCCTCGGGCCCGAAATAGGCCGTATCCCCGATGCCCGTGCTCTTCAGGTAAGCCTCGGCCTTCTGGGCCACGTACCGGGGATCCCGGGAATAAAGCTCCCGGGTAATGGGGTCCATTACGTTACAGATGAGAGAAAGGGTGGGTACCTCGCAGAAGGGATCCAGCACCGCGGTGTTGGGATCCGGCACCACGATCATGTCGCTTTCGTGGATCTCCTGCCAGCCCCGGATGGAGGACCCGTCGAAACCGAACCCCTCCTCAAAGGACTCCTCGGTGAGCTGTTCAATGGGCACACTGAAGTGCTGCCAGATACCCGGAAGATCCAGAAACTTGAGATCTACCATCTTTACCCCGTTCTTACGCGCAAACTCCAGGACTTCTTTGGGCGTCATGATGCAACCTCCTTTAGTTGGTTTTGTATTTTTTGTTGCAATCTCTCGGCCTCTTCGGCCGGAAGCTTTTCCCCTTCCCGGGTCTGGAGGTAAAAGATCTGCACTGCCAGATCCTCCTTTTCCGATACCAGGGCCTTGCCGATCATAAACCCACTTTTGGTTATTACATTAGCTATGCGGTAAAGTAAAGAAGGTTTTTCCGGGGTATAGATTTCGAGAAGGGTATAAAAGTCGGAGCTCTCCTGGTCCACCCGGACCTCGGAATGGGGTTCCCTTTGAATGCGTGGTTCCAGGGAAAGGAGGGCTCCGGTCCTGCGGGAGATCAGCCCTTCCAGATCTTCCTCTCCCCGAAGGACCTTTCGGAAGAGGGAACTCCATTTTCGGAGTTCAGCCTCCGGGGACAGAGGTTCCACCAGAAACTCATCCACCGCCAGTCCCTGGGGCCAGGTGAAGGCCCGGACCCTGCGAATGCGAAAACCCGCGGCCAGGAAACTTCCGCAGAGATCGGCCAGGAGCCCGGGACGATCTCCGGAGACCACGAAAACGGCCCGCCCCTCGCGAAACGGGATTTCCTCCACCAGGAAATCCGGGGTTTCCTCCTGAAAGGTCTGAACCAGGGCACAGATGCGCTTGAGTACCGGGAGGTCATAGATCTCCAGCTGGGGCAGGGGAATGCTTTCCGCGAGCTTCCGGGATACCTCCGCCAGGAGCCTTTCCCTTTTGGCCGCCAGATCCACGGCGGCCCCGGGACGGGCCTCAAGGACCTTGCGGACCTTATGGTAGAGCTCTTCCAGGAGCTCAGCCTTCCAGGAGGTGAGAGCCCGGGGACCGGTGGCCCGGGCGTCGGCCAGGGTCAGGAGATAAAGGGCGGCAAGACGCCTCACCGTCCCCACCCGGAGAGCCACCTCTTCGGCCACCTTTTCCTCGGCCAGATCCCGACGCAGGGCCGTGTCAAAGAGCAGGAGGTGTTCCCGCACCAGAAAGACGATCTCCTCGGTTTCCTCGGGACTAAATCCGAAGCGCCCGGTCAGGGTCTTTACCTTTTCGGCCCCGGCCCGGGCATGCTGGGGTTCTCCCTTGGCGATGTCGTGAACCAAAGCCGCGAAGTAAAGGACCCGGGGATCCCGGACTTCCCTCCAGAGTTCCGGCCGTTCCTCCCGGAGCCGGTGCAGAGCCTCTACGGTAAGGAAGAGGTGTTCGTCCAGGGCGTAAAGATGATAGAGATCATACTGAACTTTTCCCTGGATCTTCCGGAATTCGGGCAGGAGATGAAAGAGGACCCCGGTGGTGCGCAGGGTACGGAGCATGGTCAGACTGTGTCTTTCGGTGAGGAGGTGAGGGAAGATCCGGGAGAGTTCCTGCAATTCCTCCTCCCGAAAAACCCGCCCCCGGAGATATTTGCGGAGGTCCCGGCTGAGGGGGCGTCCTTCTCGAGCCTGGATCTGAAAGATCTCCCGCAGAAAGGCCGGACCGGAGACCGCAAGCTTAAAGGGGATACGATGGACCCCCTGGGGAAAATAGAGGTCCTCGATAAAGTCCATGAGATCTTCCACCGTTTCCCGGATCACCGCAAAGGTCCGGAAAAGGTCGGAGATGAAGTTTTCGGTTCCGGAACGATCGGCCCCGTATCCCAGCCGGCGGGCTATCTCCGGCTGGTATTCCATGTAGAGGCGATCCACCTTCCTCTGACAGAAATGGTGAAGGGTATCTCTTACCTGATGGAGGAAGTTTACCGCTTCCCGGAGCCGGGCCGCCTCTTCCGGGGTGAGGAAACCCACCCGAACCAGGTCTTCCGGGGACTCCAGGCCGAAGACGATCCTCCCGGCCCAGAGCAGAAACTGGTAATCCCGTAAGCCCCCGGGCCCGTCTTTGAGATGGGGTTCCAGGAAATAGATTTCCTCTCCCACCCGAGCCAGCCGTTGCTCCCGCATGTTCTTCAGGCGGAGATAGATCTCCTTGGTTCGACCGGAAATAAGCCGCTGGAACCCCCGGGTCAGTTCCTCGAAGAGGTCCCGGGAACCGTAGATCAGCCGGGCCGAAAGAAGGGCGGTGAGAAAGGTGGGATCCTGCAGGGCAAAATCCAGGGCCTCTTTGGGGGTGAAGATACGATAGGTGACCTCAAAGCCGTAATCCCACAGGGGATAGATTAAACGCTGCAAAAAGAGCGCGAGATCCTTTTCCGCAAGCCCGGCATGGAGAAAGAGAAGATCCACATCGGAGCCGGCACAGAGATAACCCTCTCCGTAACCCCCCAGGGCCACCAGGGCCAGACTGCCCTCCAGCCCGGCCCTTTCCCGAAAAAGAGGATCCCACAAATCTTTCACAAATTTGTCAAAGTATATGCAGCGTTCCCTGGGGGTACCCTCCGTCTCGATCCCGGCCAGCACGTCTAAAGGGCCTCTTCTCCTTTCTCTCCGGTGCGGATACGGATGGCTTCCTCGATAGGATAGATGAAGATCTTCCCGTCGCCGATCTTCCCGGTGCGGGCGCTTTTTATGATCGCCTCCACCACCCGTTCCACCATCTCATCCGGCACCACGATCTCCATCTTGATCTTGGGCAGGAAGTCCACCACGTATTCCGCCCCGCGGTAGATTTCTTGATGTCCCTTCTGTCGGCCGAACCCCTTTACCTCGGTCACCGTCATCCCCTGGACCCCTACCTCGGCCAGGGCCTCCTTGACCTCTTCCAGCTTAAAGGGTTTGATAATGGCCTCGATCTTCTTCATCACCACCTCCTTCTAAGGGATTTTTAGCAAGATAGGTGCCTATCCTGTCCCGAGCCTCTCCGGGGAAACCTGCGCAAACTCAAAGGTAAATCCTTTCCCCCTCCGGGAAGGAGTCCGCCTTTTCTTTACGAAATTGTAAACCCTCTGAAACTTTTTTCACATTTGTGGTAATATCGGAGCCGTCGGGATAGACTCCCAGGACCAGTCCCTCCAGATAGAGGCGGGAGTAGTCGTCATAGCGGAAGGAGAAGAGGTAGCCCTCGGTGAGGATCCGGGTCTGGAGATGGATCAGGCAGGTCTTGCGGAAGGTTTCGGCCCGGATGTAGTTTTGCACCAGCAGCCCCTCCTCTCCCGGGGTCTTTTCCAGGAGTAGCCAGGGTTCGATGCGATCCCGGGGTACGCATCCCACGATTTTGATCCTGGTGGCCCGGCGCGGGGGATGACGGGCGGAATCCTTGAGATAAAGCTCGCCCTGGTCATCGAAGTAAACCTCGCGAAAGGGGGCCCGGTGTCCGAAGACCGGAAAGGGGAGGCGATACTTCAGGGCCAGGTCGTAAAGCCTCACCCGAAGATTGCGGGGAGAGGGAGAGATCAGATGTCCCTCATGGGCCCGGGACAGAAGGTCCTCCCAGAAACGGGCCTCCAGTTCTTCCTTTTCCCGCAGGGACCTGCTCAGCCGGAGAAGGAGTTCCTGGATCTTGTTGCGAAGCGTGCGGCGGGAGAGTCTGCGAATATAGGCCTGACGATAGCGTCGAAAGGATTCGGGATTCTTGGCCAGGTTGAGGGCCTCGAAGGCCAGGTTCAGTTCCAGGGCCTTTTCCCCGGAACCGCCGGGAAGATCCGGATGGTGGACCTGCTGAAGGGTGCGATAGCAGGCCTTGACCAGCCGGAAGAGGCTCTCTTCGTCCAGTTCTTTTACTATCTGGGGCGATAGCCCCAGTATTTCAAAGGGATTACGCCGCATGATATACCATTTTAAGGCCTATCCGGCTCCGGGGGAAGGCATCTCTTGATCACCGGAATCAGCAGCAGAGGGGGAAGGGAGATCCAGAAGGTGAGGAAGAAGAAGCCCGCATATCCCAGGGCCTGGGCGCCGTAGCCCCCGGTGGCCCGGGCCAGGGTGAAGGAAAGGCTAAAGAGGGTGGAGAGCAGGGCATATTGACTGGCGCTCATGTCCTTGCGGCAGAGACGCATCAGGAAGGCCAGAAAGGCCGCGGTCCCCAGCCCGCCGGTAAAGCTCTCCACCAGCGAGGCCGCGTAAACCGCATATTTTCCCGAAGAGGGCAGGGCCGCATAGGCATACCCCAGGTTGGAAACGGACTGAGACATCCCCAGCATCCAGAGGGCCCGAAAAAGCCCCAGCCGCCGAACCAGCCCCCCGCCGATAAGCGACCCCAGAATGGTGGCCACCGTGCCCAGCGTTCCGGAAATCAATCCGATCTCCAGCCGACTGAACCCCCGGTCCACCCAGAAGGGATAGATCATGGACCCCATGGTGGCATCGCCGATCTTAAAGGTCAGAACAAAAAGGAGGAAGACCCAGGCGTGCTCCCTGTTGAGAAAATCCTTTAAGGGTTCAATGTATTGTTTGATTATGCTGCTACTTTTTTTGCTCTTTGAGGGAAAGTGTAGGTCGGGCCAGAGGAGGACCAGGGCGCAGAGGGCCAGGAAGACCAGGGTGAGGGCCAGGAAGGCCGGAGCGAAACCCAGAAAATGGGAAAGGGCCACCAGTCCTCCTCCGGAGGCGATCATGGCCACCCGATAGGCCGAGACCCTTACCCCGTTAGCCGGGCCCAGTTCGTCCTCTTCCACCAGTTCGATGGTGTATCCGTCCACGGAGATGTCCAGGGTGGCCGAGGCGAGGGTGCAGAGAAAGACCAGGAGGAAATAGAGTCTTCCGGCCGGGGGGACCAGGGTCAGGAGACCCACGGCCAGGGCCAGGAAGAGAAGGGCCCCGGCCATCCAGTGGTATTTGCGACCGTAACGATCCACCAGAGGGGCCCACAGGGGTTTCAGGCTCCAGGAAAGCCCGGCCAGGGAGAGGAGGCCGATCTCCACCAGATTCACCCCTCGGGTACGCAGATAGACCGGAAGACTCACATATACAAAGCCGAAGGGCAGGCCCTCGGCCAGATAAAGCAGACCCACCAGGACCATTTTCCGATAGAAACTCAGCATTTATCGTTTCCTTAGGCGGGGGAGGAGGCAGGGGGTCCGGCGACGATACTCTTCGTAGG
>WGAR01000043.1 GCA_015494725.1 Thermodesulfobacteriaceae bacterium
CTTTTCCTCCAGAAGCTCCATAAAGGCCCGATAAAGGTCCTCATCTTCCTCGCGCAACTCCTCAAGGAGGGCCTTTAACCGGGAGGTCCGTTCATCCCCGGAAGGCGAGGCCTCCTCCCGGACCTCTTCCTTCCCCTCGGCCAACCCTCGTAACAGGGTCTGGATTTGATCCAGCCGTTGGAAAAGAGGATCCACCTCCCGCAGGTCGCCTTTTTCCAGCAGGCTCTCCATCTCGTGGGCCAGATGGGCCACGTTCTCATAACCCATATAAGCCGAAATCCCTTTCAGGTTGTGCGCCGCTCGCAGGGCCTCCTGGCGGACTTCCTCCGCCTCCGGGGTCTTTTCCAGCTCGAGCAGGAGCTTCTCCAACTCCTGAACGTACTGGGAGGCCTCACTCAAATATTCCTTAAGAAATTCCTCCATAACTCGCTTCCAGTTCCTCCTGAATCTCTTTCAGTTCCCGAAAGGATCTCGCGGCCAGGGCCTGAAAGGAAGCCGGCAGGGCCGGAGCAGGGGCCGTCTCCGGATCGCGAACCCATACCCCCTCCACCCGGAGATCCGGCACGGATAGCGGAACCGTCCCGGAAAAGACCATCACCCGCAGGGAAAGATCCTCCTCGGGCAGGAGAAGCCTCTGCAGATCGCCTCCGGGCTCCAGGACCCAGCCCTTCTTCAGGGCCGGAAAACCCGTGGAGATGTAAAGCGTGCCTCCGCGCAGGATGGTGGTAGCCTTTATATAAGTAACCTCCCAGGGCAGGTTATCCCGCAGGGCCTCGGCCAGGGCCTGATGGGCTCCGGCACACCCCTCCACCACCCATAACAGGGCTTCCCCGGGACGATATTCCTTCCTCCCCAGAAACTCCAGGACCTCTCCGTACCCCCCTACCCCGGAAAGAATCACCGTAAGGCCGGAAATCCGGGCGCTGGTGTTCCTCTCCACCGGGGCCCGGGCAGAGAAACGATAGCGTCTCAGGGCCTGCACCCGGACCTTGGCCGCCTCCTCCAGCAGCCGGGGCAGATGTTCGGCCTGATCCGGCCCCTTCATACAAAAAGCCGTGGCCCCCAGGAGCAAAAGGGAGAGCCCCTCGGCCCCCAGGGCGGAACTGGTAAGCACCACCGGTGCGGGGTGTTGGATCATGAGATATTTAAAGGCCCTGGAACCCGAAAGCCCGGGAAGATGAAGATCCAGAAGGATGACATCCGGATCGTATTCCGCTGCGGCCCAGAGGGCCTCTTCCCCGTTGGTAAGGATCTCCAGAAGATGCAACCTGGGAGAGGACTCGATGATCTCGGCCAGAGTCCGGGCCGCCAGCCCGGAATCTTCCACCAGGAGGACGGAAAGGGCGTTTTCCTTTCCTTTCTCACTCTGGTGGGTGGCCGCTTCCACCAGAAGGGCTTCCACACTTCCCAGCTCCTCCTCGGCCTCGATCGAAGCGGGAGTAAAGGAAACCTGCCCTTCCTCCCAGCCCAGAAGATCAAAAAGGGCCTCCTTTCCCTCCCGCCCCGGGGAAACGGCTCCGACCACCCGCCCCTTCCGCAGCCGTATCTGTCCCTCTTTTCCTCCGGAAACTACCCGCAGGACACCGCTTTCCTCGGAGAGAGCCAGGGCCTGAAGAAGGGCCTCCAGCCTAAGCCCTTCCAGCGTACCCTTCAACCCTTCTCCCATATCCTTCTCCCCGATCCGGCCAGCGGCTAAGCCACCCCCCCAGGTCCCTCAGCCCATACTCCGGAAAACCGCCCCCCTCGGCAAAATAGATAGGGGCCTCCGGATAGAGACACTCCCTGCGCCGGGCAATAAGCACCTTTCCCCCGCTCTTGCGCACTTCGTTCAGACCGATTTTGCCCTTTTCGAAACGCCCCGGCCCTACCAGGGCCAGGACCCGATCCCTGAGAAGGACCGAGGCTTCAAGGAGCAGACTGTCAAAAAGATCCTCCCGGGAAACCCCGGAAGGCACGGTCATACTCCTCACCCTGATTCCCCCCTCTTCGTCCTCCTCCAGCCTCCACCAGCGTTCCACCCCGGTAAGATAGATGAACCCCTCCCTGAGAGTCTCTCCGGACTGAAGCAATTTTACCGGAAGTTCGCACTCCTCGACCAGATATTCCGCAAAGGACTCCACCCATCGGTC
>WGAR01000044.1 GCA_015494725.1 Thermodesulfobacteriaceae bacterium
CCTTCGGCGGTGATGGACATGAGCTTTGCCAACCAGGCCCTCTGTTGCGCCTATCTGGCCCGGCATGCCCGCGAGCTGGAAAATAAGGTCTATGGTGTTCCGCAGGAAATAGATCGGCGGGTGGCCCAGCTTAAACTTTCGGCCATGGGGATCCGGATAGATCGACTCACCCCGGAACAGGAAAAATATTTATCCTCCTGGGAGATGGGGACCTAAGTGGCCATGGCTAAACCCCTTGCGGTGGTCCTCCTTTCCGGAGGCCTGGATTCCTGTGTTACCGCAGCTCTGGCCGCAAGAGATCACGATCTGGCCCTTCTGCACGTGAAATACGGTCAGCGAACCGAGGCCCGGGAGGAACGTGCCTTCAGGGACCTCTGTGAGTATTTCCGGCCTCGCTATTCCCTCATAACCGAAGTCCCGGCGCTCAAGGCCATCGGAGGCTCGGCCCTTACGGATGCAAGCATCGCCGTGCCCGAAAAGGAACCGGATCCCCGGTCCATTCCCGTAACCTACGTGCCTTTTCGTAATGCCCATTTTCTGGCCATTGCCACCTCCTGGGCCGAGGTGCTGGGGGCCGAAAAGATCTTCATCGGGGCCAACGAACTCGATTTTTCGGGGTATCCGGACTGTCGGAGGAGCTTTTTTGATGCCTTTGAGAAGGCTATCGAGGAGGGGACCCGTCCGGAAACCCACATCCGGATCGAGACCCCGCTCATCTATCTCACCAAGGCCCAGATCGTGAGGCTGGGAGCAGAGCTTAAGGCTCCCTTCCATCTCACCTGGTCCTGTTACCAGCAGGAGGAGACGGCCTGTGGACGTTGCGAGTCCTGTCGTCTTCGGCTTAAGGCTTTTGCCGAAGCCGGTTTGAAAGACCCTATTCCTTATGCGTCGTCAGCAACGGAAGATCTTTGAATGTAAACGCTGTGGTTTCTGCTGTCAGGGGGAAAGTACGGTTTCCCTCTCCCCGGAGGAGGTTCAACGCATAGCCGCCTATCTGAAACTATCCGTAGAAGAACTTACCGCACGTTTCCTGGTCCATCGAGGAGGCCGACTGGAAATGAAAACCGTGGAGGGACACTGCATCTTTTATCATCCCCGGGAGGGCTGCCGGATCCATCCGGTGAAACCGGATCATTGCCGGCAGTGGCCCCTTCATCCCAGCATCTTGAAAGATCGAGAAAATTTTGAAATAATCCGTTCCAGTTGCCCCGGTTTTTCTGAGGAGCTAACCTGGGAAGAACTGAGGGAGTTTTGGAGAGGTGAATCCGCTGATTGAGGCTTTGAAGGAATCGGTAGAAGAGGTTATCGGGGTCTATACCGGTACTCCCCCGGTCTTAAAGAATTATTCTACCCGCCAGAACGAATTTCCTCTGGGGGAGATTACGGCCATAGCCGGACTTACCGGAGAGAAGGTATCCGGGGCCTTTGTGGTCTCCTTTTCCAAGGAAGCCCTTTTCAAGATCCTCGAAGCCCTTTTCGGTAGTGCTCCGACCGAGGTTACGGATGAGGTGGAAGATGCCGCCGGAGAGATGGCCAACATGATCTGTGGGGCCTTCCGGCGCCGCTTCGAACAACAGGGAATATCCCTTTCGGCCTCCACCCCCTCCATAGTGACCGGTAAGGATTACAGGCTGCATACTCTGTGTAAGTCCGACCATCTGGTATTGGAATTTGAGTTAAACGGGCATTTGCTGGCCCTTCAATTTTGCCTGGATAAGAAGTAAAAAACACCTATGAAAGAGAAAGATCTTCTTCGCAAAGCGGCCTTAGGGTGTCTTTTTAAAGGGTATCTTCACAACCTGCGTGGGCCCTTACAGGCCCTTCTGGTGCAGACCGAGATCCTGGAGAACAAGCTCGAAGCGGGGGAAGCCGGCGGGGCCGTGGCCGAGGGTATGAAACGCCTCAAGGAACAGATCTTTAAGCTGACCAACCTCCTTGCGGCCGCGGAAGAGGACATGAACCGCGAGGAGATCGGTCCCTGGCCCCTGCACGAGATCCTAAAGAAGGAACTTACCTTCTGGCAGGCGGAACTTTCCTTTAAACATCGGGTGGAGCAGCAGATGCATATTCCCGAGGAGTATCAGGTAAGAATGCCCTATAATCGGTTACGGGCCGGGCTGTGCGCCCTCTTTTACGGTCTGGTCTTTCCTCTGGCCGAAAGAGGGGGCCGACTTCGCCTCTCGGCGGAAGGGATTTCCGAAGGAGTAAAGGTCCACTTTGAACTGGAACCCCCCTTGGCCGATACCCAAAGTCCCTTTTTCTCCGCGGCCAGAGAAATATGGCATCCTGAGGCCCGCCTGGAAGTCTATCCCGAACGTATTCTGGTACATTTTCCCGCCTGATGGATCTTTCCGAAGATAGGCTCTATCTGGTAGGATTAGCCGTTCTCAAGGGTTTGGTTCCCGTAATCTCCTGTTCCCGGCGGTTGGAAGTTGCGCCGGAAAAGATTCTTCGACTGGGCCGGGAAGAGGTAAAGCGGGTGAGGGACCAGGGGTACAGATTGGTCTTCTATTCGGATCGAGAGTATCCCGAGGCCCTTCGAAAGATACCCGATCCGCCGGCTTTTCTTTATGTGCGGGGACGGATTTACGGAGATCTATGGGGATTGGGGGTGGTGGGGGCCAGAAAAGCCAGCCCTTATGGATTGAAGCTGGCCCGGGAATGGTCCCGGGAGGTAGCCGCCCGGGGAACGGCGATCATCTCCGGGCTGGCCCTGGGGGTGGATGCCGAGGCGCACCAGGCGGCCCTTTCCGCAGGAGGCTACACCGTGGCGGTGCTGGGTTCGGGCCTGGATGTGATCTATCCCTCCTCCCACCGGCACCTGGCCGAGGATATCGTGGCCGCAGGAGGGGCCCTTGTTTCGGAGTTTCCCCTGGGGTCCCGTCCGGAGAGATGGCATTTTCCTCGACGCAACCGGATTATTGCCGGCCTTTCGCGAGCGGTGCTGGTGGTGGAGGCTGCGGAAAAGAGCGGGGCCCTGATCACCGCTCGCCTGGCTGCAGAGATGGGACGCGAGGTCCTGGCCGTTCCGGGAAGTGTGTTTTCGCCACAGAGCCGGGGTACGAACGAACTTCTGAAACAGGGGGCCTGGCCGGCCACAGAGTTAGACGATGTGCTGGAGGCCCTGGGCCTGGAGAAGACCCCGGTCCAGGAACCTCCGTCTCAGCCGGAGGATCCTCTTCTGGCCTGTATTCCGTATTATCCCAAGCACTTCGATGAGATAATGGTCGAGTCCGGTCTGGAGATGTCCGATCTGGCGGCCAGGCTTCTGGAACTGGAACTAGCCGGTTTCATCCAGAGTCTTCCCGGGCGCTTTTACCAGAGGGTTAAATGATGCTTTTCAGGATCCCCGCCGACACCGAGGGAGTCTTTCTGGAACGACCCAATCGCTTTCTGGCCCGGGTGGAGCTGGAGGGAAGAATCGAGGAGGTGCATCTCCATGACCCGGGGCGCCTCCCGGATCTGACCCGGAAGGGGTGCCCGGTCCTGTTGCGCAAGGCCCGCAATCCCCGCCGGAAGACCCGATGGGATCTTCTGGCCTTCAGGATTCGGGATTACTGGTGTTTCTGCCATTCCGGCTACCATCGCCGGATTACGGCCAACCTCCTGTTCGAGGCCCATCCCTTCGGAGACTTTACGGATCTCAAGGCCGAGCCCAGGGTAGGGGAGGGACGTCTGGATTTTCTCCTGGAAACCTCCGAAGGGCCGTTGTATCTGGAGGTGAAGGGCGTAACCTGGGCTAAGGAAGAAGTGGCTCTTTTCCCGGATGCCCCCACGGAAAGAGGGACCCGCCACCTTCGAGCCCTGATCTCCCTTGTTCGTTCCGGGAACGTGGCCGGGCTGCTCTTTCTGGTCTTCCGGCAGGAGGCCCGCCGATTACGCGCGGCCGAGGAGGTCGATCCCGCCTTTGCCGGGACCCTCAGGGAAGCCCTTCGAAGCGGGCTGCAGGCCCGGGCCGCGGTTTTAAAGTATGATGGACAGGGGGTCTTTTTCGAAAGATATATCCCGATAGAGGCCTAGAAGTACCTTTCTCCCCACAGGGTTTCTTTTACCTCCTCCAGGGTAACGGCGGCTATTTCCCGGGCCCGACGGTTCCCCCGGGAAACGATCTCCTCCAGCAGGTCCTGCTGTTTTTCCAGCTCCGCCCGCCGCTTCCACAGGGATTCCAGAGAGCGGATCACCCGTTCGGCCAACTCAGCCTTACAATCCCGGCAGCCGAGACGGGCAGCCCGACAGTCTTCCACGATTTCGCGCAGACGTTCCTGGGGGGTATAAAGACGGATGAGCTGGAAGGCCACACAGCGGTTCTCGGGATCTCCGGGATCACTCTTTCGCGGACGCTGCGTATCGGTAATCATGGAAAGGATTTTTCGCCGCACCTCTTCGGGGGAGTCGTTCAGGAAGATGGCGTTGCCGTAGCTTTTGCTCATCTTGCGCCCGTCTATTCCGGGAACCTTTGCCGCCTCGCGGGAAAGAAGGGGTTCGGGAAGGGGGAAGACCTCCTTTCCGTAAAGGTAATTGAAACGCCGGGCGATCTCCCGGGTGAGCTCGAGATGAGGAAGCTGATCCACCCCCACCGGAACCTTTTGGGCCTTGTAGATGAGGATATCCGCGGCCTGAAGCACCGGGTAGCCCAGGAAGCCGTAGGTGGAAAGATCTTTGCTCTGGAGATTCTGAAGCATGTCCTTATAGGTGGGATTGCGTTCCAGCCAGGAAACCGGAACGATCATCCCGAAGAGAAGATACAATTCGGCGTGTTCCTTGATGGCGGACTGAACGAAAATTACACTCCTTTCCGGATCCAGCCCGGCTGAGAGCCATTCCAGGAGGAGTTCCCGGGTAAAGGATGGAATGCGTCGGGGGTTTTCGTATTCGGTGGTAAGGGCATGCCAGTCGGCCACGAAATAGAAACAATCGAATTTCTCCTGGAGATCCAGCCAGTTCCGGAGGACTCCATGCAGATGCCCCAGATGTAAGGGACCGGTAGGACGCATTCCACTCAGCACCCGTTTTCGACTCACGGCCACCCTCCGAGCAGCAGATGAGAAAAACCAAAGATCAGAGGGAATATAATTTTATCCACCACGCCTGTAAAGATGAGAAGGATGAGGAAAATAAAGCCCATGAATTCGTACCGCATAAAGGCATAGGCCACCGAGGAGGGGAGCACTCCCGCCAGGACTCGACTGCCGTCCAGAGGCGGAACCGGCAGGAGGTTGAAGATGCCCAGACCCAGGTTGATCTGCACCCCCAGGGCTAGCATCAAACGCAGGAGCTTCACCGCCAGGATATGGGCTCCGGGGGAAAGGGCATGATAGAGAACGGCCAGGAGCACAGCCATAAGGAAATTGGCCCCTGGCCCGGCCAGCCCAACCCACATCATGTCCCGGCGGGGATGGCGAAAGTAGTTGGGATTCACCGGCACCGGTCGGGCCCAGCCTATGGCCTGGGTTAGAACCAGGACCAGGGTCCCCACCGGATCGAGGTGCTTCAAAGGGTTTAAGGTGAGTCTTCCGGCGGCTTTAGCGGTAGGATCTCCCAGACGCCAGGCCATCCATCCATGGGCCAATTCATGAAAGGTAATGGCCAGAAGCAGGGGCGGAGTAATGATGATCAGGGTTCTCAAATCAGGCAACCACATGAGGACCTTTATCCCTCCCTGGCTAAGAGTTCACGCGCCAGCCGAAGCTCATCTTCCCGGTTTTTCACCCGTCCGTCAAGGCGGGCATAGAAGACCTCTTTTAGAATACGTCCCAGGAGAGGCCCCGGGGTGAGCCCCAGCTCTCTTTTTAAATCTTTCCCGGAAATTTCAAGACTTATATTTTTAAGCTTAAAATATTCTTTAGCTATGTATTCTAATTCTTTATAGTGCAGGAAATAAGCGCATATTATTTCCGGGGGGTAGGTTTCCAGGACTCGATAGCGCCGGCTGGGGCTTGAAGCCCGGGTCAGTTCCGGGCTGTGGCGGCACAGTTCCTCCCAGCTACGGGAATATCTTTCGGCCTCCCCGGGTTGAAGGCCCAGGCGAAGGAGAAGATACGATTCTCCGTGGGCCAGGGCTATGATCATACCCTTAAGCAAGGTCCGCGTGGGGAGATTTCGGCGAAGGATAGGCCACAGAGAAGAGAAATGCTCGGGGGGTGGGGGAAGCTCCAGGGCCAGCCACAGCCCCATTATTTCCAGACACCGGAGGACGTTTTCCGGATCGGGTTCCTCCAGGATGCGTTTGATCTCTCCGAGGATCCGGGCCGGAGAAAGACGCAGAGGGGCTTGGGTTCGGTAGGCCCGGCCCAGGGCCTGCAGAGTTTCCTCGGCCAAAGCCCATCCGAAACGTACGGCATAACGCCCGGCCCTGAAGATACGGGTGGGGTCGTCCACGAAGGAATCCAGGTGTAGCACCCGGAGAACCCCCTCACGGAGATCCGCGAGCCCGGAAAAGGGATCCAGGAGCCGACCCCGGCGGGGGCCGGAAAGGGCCACCGCCATGGCATTAGCGGTAAAATCGCGACGATGCAGATCTTCATCAATGGAAGCAGGTTCCACCCGGGGTAGGGCGGCCGGTGCGGGATAAGTCTCCCTGCGGGCCATGGCCAGATCTACCTCTCCACCGGAATAGACGATCTTGAAGGTCCCGAAAGGGGAATGGGACTTAATCCTTCCGGAAAGTTTTCGGGCCAGGGCCTTAGCCGCGGCGTCTGCCTTTTCCTCCACTACCAGGTCCAGGTCTTTGAGCCTTCGGCCCAGGAAAAAGTCCCGCACCGGCCCCCCCACCAGATAGATGGAACAGCCCAGTTCCTCCCCCACCTCGGTAGCAGCGAGAAGTACTTCGGGATGATCCAGCGAAGTGAGCAGCTTCGGATAGAGATTTTCAGTTTCTGGGGTGGTGTTTTTCATGCACGGCTCTTAGATTGCGCAGATCAAGATGGGTGTAGATCTGGGTGGTGGAGAGGCTGGCATGTCCCAGCATCATCTGGACCGAACGAAGATCGGCGCCTCCCTGCAAAAGATGGGTGGCAAAGGAATGACGCAGAACATGGGGGGATATTTCCCTAGTTATTCCAGCCTGTCGAGCGTAATCGCGTATAATCTGCCAGAAACGTTGGCGGGTAAGGGGGGCCCCCTTCCGATTCAGAAAGACGTAGGGGGTCTCTTTCCCCCCGCAAAGAACGGGGCGAGCTTCGCGTAAATAACGTTCCAGATACTCCCGGGCCAGGTCTCCCAGAGGGACCAACCGTTCGCGTTTGCCCTTACCGAAAATGCGGACGAAACCCGCCGAGAGGTTGAGCTGGGCAAAGGTCAGACGCACCAGCTCGGAGACCCTCATTCCCGTGGCATAGAGGGTTTCCAGCATGGCCCGATCTCTCAGCCCCTGGGGAGTGGAGAGATCCGGTGCGGAAAGAAGTCTTTCCACCTCCTCTACACTCAGGACCTTGGGGAGGTTTCGGGGAAGACGGGGCCCCTCTATCAGATGTAAAGGGTTGTGTTCGATGCGCTCTTCCAGTTCCAGAAAACGGTAAAAACTCTTCAAGGCCGATAATTTTCGAGCCAG
>WGAR01000045.1 GCA_015494725.1 Thermodesulfobacteriaceae bacterium
CTTTCCTTCCCCCCCGGCCGGAACTTTCCTCTCCCGGCCCCGTGCAGGGGCTCCATCCCGAAGCCCTCGAGGTTCCCCGCCTACCCTCCTACACCCCGGCCCAACTTCCGGAGATGATTCGGGATCTCCTCTTTGAGGTGCATCCCTCCGGAGAGAAGAAGGCCCGGGTCAAGCTCGAACCCCCGGATCTGGGAGAAATGGAAATCGACCTGCGGCTCCATCGTCAGGAGGTACATCTTTTCTTAAGGGTGGAAAAGCCCGAAGCCGCTCAGGAGCTCCAGGCCCACCTTCATCATCTTCGGCAAAACCTGGAGGAACTGGGCTTTACCCTTACGGACTTTCGAGTGGATCTGGCCGGCGGAGGAAGCGGCTGGCGTTATAGCGAAGAGCGCTCCTTTCATGAACACCGGAAGGAAAGCCCCGGGAGACCCTCCGGAGTGGAAAAAATAAAGGAAACGGCCCCGAAGGAAGGGCCTCTGCGGCCCTGGCATAACGGGGCCCTGAATCTTGTGGTCTGAGGAGGACCAGCATGATCGCCGGAGTAAACCCCCAAACCGGTCAGCCCCTGGCCCTGAAAAGAACCCCCAAAAAGACCCTGAGTCGGGAAGATTTCATCCTTCTCTTTATTAAACAATTACAGTTCCAGGACCCCATGAAACCCATCGAAAATAACGAAATGGCCATGCAGATGGCCCTTTTCAGCCAGGTGGATCAGCTCTTTAAGCTTAACGAGGGATTCGAAAAGTTTATGGAGACGGTGAAAACCAACCAACTGGCCACCCTGTCCTCCCTGATAGGCCGCATAGTGAAAATAAAGGGAGATTACGGACGGGTGGAAAAGGGGCGATTCCTGGGCGCGGAATTCGAGCTCGATCAACCGGCCTACCAGGTCCAGGCCGTAATCCAGGATGCCCGGGGTAGGGAAGTCAGGCGTCTGAATCTGGGGAATCTCTCCGCCGGGAAACATGTTCTGGACTGGGACGCCACGGATAATCAAGGTCAAAAGGTCCCGGATGGAAGCTATCGCCTGCGTCTGCTTTCCGGAGGAAAACCGCTTAAGGCCGAAATTTCGGTCTATGGAAGGGTCACCAGTGCGGAACTGGGAGAGACCCCTCGCGTAACGGTAAACGGGGAAGAACAGGTCAAGCTCTCCGATCTCCAGGAAATCCTCTATCAAATTTAGGAGGGGGAGCATGGGACTTTTCGGAAGCATTTATGTGGGCTACTCCGGAGTAAACACCCAGACGCGGGGTATGCGGGTGGCGGCAGATAACATCGCCAATCTAAATACCACCGGGTTTAAAGGGTCCCGGGCCCTCTTTGAGGATCTCCTGGCCGAGGTCACCGGAGAGGTGTGGCCCCGAAAAAAGGGGCTGGGCAGCCTGGTAAAGGATATCGATATCAATTTCTCCGCAGGAGCCATAACCGCCACGGATATTCCCACCGATCTGGCCATCATGGGTAAGGGGTTCTTCGTGGTTCAGGATGCCCAGGGGAACACCTTCTTTACCCGGGATGGGCAATTCCTGCTTGAGGAGACCGGAACCGGGACCCTGCGGATGGTTTCCCCTACGGGATATCGTCTTCTGGGGGCGGCTCCGGACACTACCCCCTCCGCCCTCACCACCCTCTCTCCTCTGGAGATTCCCCGGAGCATACCCGGACGGGGAACGGAAATCGTGCACCTGGAAATGAACCTTGATGCCCGTAAGGAGACCGAAGAGACCCCCCGCACCCTGCTTGAGGCCTGGAATGCGGCCAACGACCCCCCCATTTCCACCCAGGATTACGAGTTCGTTACCACCCTTACCGTTTATGATACTACCGGGGTTGCCCATAACCTGAACCTTTATTTCGATACCACGGACCAGAACAACCAGTACGAAATGCTCCTGACCCTGGCCGACCCCACGGAAGACCGCCGGGGCACGGGGCGTTACGCCGGGGCCCTCCTCTGGGGAACCCTTAATTTCGGGGCCCGGGGAGACATTTCCTCGGCCGAATTTTACTCCGTGGATCCCTCGGGGACTCTAACCCCTCTGGATCTCAATACCCTGGGGCGTCCTCAGTTTACGGTCAATTTTACCGGTGAACCCCAGACCATCACTCTGGATCTGGGATTTTATTATCAGGATGGTTCACTGGTAAGGACACCCCAGTCCATCCATCTCTACGGGGCTCCCTTTGCTGTTTATTATCAGGACCAGGACGGCTATCCACCGGGACTATTCGACCGGGTGGAGATAGATCATGAGGGTATGGTGCGAGCCTTTTATACCAATCAGCAGAAGCTGGAGGTGGGACGGGTCTTTCTGGCCGACTTTACCGGGGTGGAGGATGTCCTGGAACGGGCCGGAGCCAATCTTTTCCGGGCCAAGGATACCACCCTGGCTCAGATCGTGGCTCCCGGGCGTACCTCGACAGCCACTCTTAGTTCCGGGGCCCTGGAGGAATCCAATGTGGATCTGGCCACGGAGATGGTGGATCTGATCACCCTGCAGCGGGCCTTTCAGTCCAACGCCCGGGTGATTACCACCGCGGATCAGATGCTCGAGGACTTTTTAAGGATTCGGTAAATGTTTCCGAAAACCTATTTAAGGAGGGATAGGCCATGGCCTTAACCGATGCCCTTTTCACCGGGACCAGCGGCCTCAAAAGTCTGGGGCACGGCATGAGTGTGGTGGGGGATAACGTATCCAACCTCAACACCACGGCTTTTAAGGGAGCCCGGATCACCTTTCAGGACGTGATGGCCCAGAGCATCAACACCGCCTCAGGGTCCGGGCAACTGGGTCGGGGGGCCACGGTGCAGGCCCTTTACCCCACCTTCGGGCAGGGTTCCTTTGAATCCACGGCCAGTCCCACGGATCTGGCCATCGCCGGAAACGGTTTCTTCATGGTTAAGGAACCCTCCTCCACCGGAAACATCTTCTATACCCGCGATGGACAGTTCACGGTGGATAAAAACGGCTACCTGGTAAATCCGGCAGGTTTTCGGGTACAGGGCTGGCGCATCGACGAAAACACCGGGGACATCACCGGAGCCATCACCGACATCCGCATTGACCGCACCTCCTCCCCGGTGGCCACCTCCAAGATCGATGTCATCACCAATCTGGATGCTCGGGAGGAACTGGAGAGCCTGGTGGTAAGTCTCAACGGAGACATCGGGGATGCCAGCAGCAGCGGCAGCGCCTCCACCACTTTTGTGATCCGGGATGTCAACGGAACGGATCACAAGGTTAAGGTGGACCTCACCTATAATCCCTCCACCAACAAATGGGACTACACCATAACCGACGTGGACAACGCCTCCATCCTGGCCCAGGGTACCGCGGTCACCAGCACCAGGGCCACCATCGAACTCC
Organism: Thermodesulfobacteriaceae bacterium; assembly: GCA_015494725.1. Classification (GTDB taxonomy): domain Bacteria; phylum Desulfobacterota; class Thermodesulfobacteria; order Thermodesulfobacteriales; family Thermodesulfobacteriaceae; genus Thermosulfurimonas_A. The sequence goes on from WGAR01000045.1 coordinate 3,369, forward strand.
CCGACACCGGAGAAAAGGTTATCATCGACTGGAGCTCGCTCACTCATACCTCCAGTGCAGACTCCATTTCCGCTCCGGGAAGAGAGGGCAGGGTGGAGGTAAGTCTGGATACCACCGGCGGGGCGGATTATCTCCAGAACGACACCTGGGTCTATCATGATTTTACGGTAAAGGACGCCAACGGCACGGACAGACCGCTGCGGATCTGGCTCTATTACGACAGCACGGATAGCCGGTGGGACTATTATGTGGTGGAAAATCCCACCACTCCCGCCCCCTCCGATCCCTCCGGGGAGGGAGGAATCATCCTGGCCGAGGGCACCAATTCCTCCGACACCTCGGCCTGGTTCTTCCTGGACGGAACCACCCAGCGGGTAAACATCGACTGGTCCCAGATCCCCACCTCGGGGACCACCGCCGGTACCAGCTTAAATGACACCCGCTATGCCCTGCAGGAGGTTTCCACCCTGCTTGATAGATGGGATGCCCGCAACGAAACCCCCCTGGCCTCCACCGAATATACCTATCGCACCACCCTTACGGTTTATGACTCTCTGGGGACCCCGCATGAGATCACCATCTATTACGATACCACCACCAAGGACAATACCTATGAGTTTCTGGTAACCTGTAACCCCAGCGAGGACCAGAGGGATTTCGTGAGGGACACCGATCCCATGCAGTGGACCACCCAGGAGGGGAGTATCACCGTGAACAAAGATGTTCCTTCGGGAGCCACCTATGCGGCAAGCAAACGCGGGGTCCTGATGTATGGCCGGCTTTCCTTCGACAACCAGGGTAATGTCAAAAATTTTTATGAGACCTACCGCCTGGATGCCAATACCGGGGCTCCGGTAGAGATTGTGGGCACCAACGGCAACCCGGTGCCGGATCCGGTGGATGGATTCAATGCCCTGGGGGCCAATGGTTACCCTCTTCTTATTGCCGATTTTCTGGGTATTGATCTGGTGGATAATTACCCCGCCGGCTCCGAACAGGATCAGGGGGCTAATGCCAAGGCCCTGCAACAGATCGAACTCAATTTCGGTTATTACTACAAGGACTCCTGGCGATCGGAGTCGGTGCGTACTACCCAGTATGCTACCAGTAACTCCACCATCTTTTTCGACCAGAACGGTTTCGGCCCCGGGTCGCTGGAGACGGTATCCGTGGATACCGACGGGGTGATCACCGGACATTACTCCAACGGCCGGGTTATCCCCCTCTGGATGGTGGCGCTGGCCAACTTCAACGCCCCGGAAAAACTGGACAAAGTGGGCGGTAATCTTTATCGGGAGACCACGGGTTCCGGGCCTCCCATTACCGGAAAGCCGCGCACCAACGGCCTGGGCTCCATTGCCCCCAATAGCCTGGAGCAATCCAATGTGGACCTGGGAGAACAGTTCGTGAAGATGATCATCTTCCAGCGGGGTTTCCAGGCCGACGCCCGCATCATCACCGTAACCGACACCATGCTGGACGAACTTATCAACCTCAAGCGGTAAATTTTCGAATAAATTTTGAAGCATAGAGCGGGTGAGGGGTTTACCTCTCACCCGTTTGTTATTATTCTGGAGGTATGCAGGTGGAAAATCAAAATCTTGAAACCCTGATAGAAAGGATCCTCGAGAGCAAGGCCGCCTCCCTTATATCCAAAGCGGTGGAGGACTATATACGCCGCAACGAGGAACGGGCCCGTGAGTTCTCTCTTCTTGAGCGTATCGTGCGGGTGGAGGAAGAGCTAAAAGCCCTGCGGGAGATCCAGCTCTCCCTCCTCCGCGAAATGAATGCCCGCTTCGAGGCCATGGATAAGCGCTTCGAGGCCATGGAAAAGGCCAATCAGCAGCGCTTCGAGGCCATGGAAAA
>WGAR01000046.1 GCA_015494725.1 Thermodesulfobacteriaceae bacterium
GGGAGACCCTCATGGTGGGGAACGATCCCGAGGACGATTACCTGGGGGCCCTCCGGGCCGGACTCAGGGCCCGGCTCTACCGGGGCGAGAACCTGCTGGAACTCCTGTGCGAGGAGGTGGAAGGTGGCCGCTGCGGTTAGATTCAGGGACCTGGAAGAACTCTTTTCCGAGCTGGATCGGAATTTTGCCGAGGTAAAGAAACGCTTTCCCAAAGAGGTCCGCTGTCGCAGGGGGTGTACCGATTGTTGTTATGCTCCTTTTGATCTTTCGCTGGCCGAGGCCCTTTACCTGGCCCAGGCCTTCCGGCGTCTTCCCCGGCGCGAACGACGGGAGGTGGAGCGGAGGCTGAGTAAATACGAAAGGGACTGGCAGGAAAAGGTCCCCAAACCCGTAACCCCCTTTGTGCTCTCCACCCTGCGGTTGCGCTGTCCCTTCCTGGGAGAGAAGGGGTTGTGCGTGGTGTATGCTTACCGTCCGGCCACCTGTCGGATCTATGGGTTGCCTCTGGCCATCGGGGAGGAGACCTTCGTGTGTCCGCGTTCCGGCTTTGAGCCCGGAAGGACCTATCCTACCGTAATTTTTCCGGAGGTGCTGCGGCGTCTGGCGGAGATTTCGGAAAAGATCCTGCCCCGGGGAGGGAACCTGAGAGTGTCGTTAATCGGGGTGATCCGGGGGGAGTTCCCCGGCGCCCATCTCCTGACGCAGGATCTCTAGGGCCTTTTCCACCAGCGCGGCCTGCTCCCGGGAACCCATCTGCCGGTAGATCTTGGCCGAAAGCTCATAGGCCTCAAGGGCGGCCTGATATTTTCCCTGTTTTCGATAAACATCACCGATTCCGGCCAGCATCCGGGCGGCCCGATGGGCGTCCTTGTATTTTTCGGCGATCTCCAGGGCTCGATAGAGATAGGGCAGGGCTTTTTCCGGCTGTCGCAGTTCCTTATATACATATACGATCTTTTCCGAAAGGATGGCCGTGCCCAGTTCGTCTCCGTACTCCTCGCAGATATCCAGGGCGATCTTATAGGGCTTGAGGGCCTTGTCAAAGCTTCCCCGATGGAAATAGAGATCACCCATTTTCTCCGCGGCATTGGCCGCCTCCTGGTAGCGGCCGTGCTCCACGAAGACCCGGTAGGCCTCCTCATAACGGGCCAGGGCGTCCAGACTCTTCCCCTGGGCATAAAGGATCTTGGCCTCCTGATACCATTTCAGGGCCTCGGCCACCCGGGGATGGGTTTCCTGATTTGCTTCCTGATTCATGTTTTCCTCCAGCGCGTAAGGATTTGCTCCGCGAGGGAAGCTATCTCCAGGGTTTCAAAGCGATCCTCCTCCGGACGATAGATTTCGAAGCAGCTCTTATCTTCGGAGAGGGGAGTAATCTCCCCGGCCACTTCCTTGAGATCCAGGGCCTCAAGCACCAGAAGGGTCAGTCCGCGTACCCGGGGATCCTGATCGCGTAGAAGGGGAAGCAACCGAAGGGGACCCTCCCGTCGCAGTAGCTCCGGATGGGCTTCGGCTATCCGCCACAGGGCGAAAAGGGCCGCGGGACGAAACTCGGGATAGGGGAGAAAGGCCATGAGGTTGCGGACATAAAGACCGAAGCGCTGCGGCAGGGCCCGGATGATCTCCCCCACTGTTTCCAGGGCTCCCCAGGCCGAGGCCGCGGAATCCGCACTGGCGTAAAGGAGCCGCTTGACCAGATCAGCGATATCCTCGGGCAATTCCTCGGCCAGATCCCGGGCGATGTCTCCCAGATACTTGATGGTGCGGAACCGAAGCTCCCGATCGGGATGATAAAGGAGTTTCTGCAGGGTGCGGATGTTCAGGGGCTGGACCGCGCAGAGATCCCGCAATTCCTGGAAGCGTTTCTCTGCCACCAGCTTTTCGGCCTCCGGGCGTCGGAGCTTTCGGGGCTTAGCCCGGGGGCGCTTCCTCTCCTGGCGTATCCTCCGTAGCTCCTCAAGCCCCTTTTCTCCCAGATCCTTCAGGTCTTCGGAAAGTTTGACGAAATAGAGGACTCCGGAGACCTTTCGCCCCTCAAGGTGTCTTTCCGGGACGAGCTGATGGGTGATCTGGTCGTAGGGTTCGAGCACGGCCTCCCGGAAGTCTTCCTCGGGAAGGAGCTCCCAGGCCAGTTCCGGTCGCCCCCCGCTGGCCAGAAATAGGGCTTCGGCAAAGGCGGCCCCCCGGTTGAATCCGGTGACATCGCTGACATAGACCGCTCCACACTTACAGAAACCGGCGTCCAGATCCGCAAACTGATAGCCTAGATTGCGGGGAGGGGCTACGGGCTGACCACAGAAAGGACACCGGGGGGTGCGGTTCATGTCTGGACCAGTTTTTCGAACTCGGGATTCACCGGATAACCCAGTTCCTTGGCCCGGTCCAGGGCCTGGCGGGCTTCCTCTTTTCGGCCCTGGTAATAGAGGGCCACCGCCAGATTGTTATAGGCCATGGAGAACTCCGGGGCATACTCCAGGGCCCGGCGACAGGCTTCCTCGGCCGCCGGATAGTCCTCCCGGGCAATGAGAACCGTGGACAGGTTGACCCATACCGCCGGCAGCTCGGGTTTGACCTCCAGGGCCCGGCGGTAATAATCCTCCGCGGCCTCGAGATCCCCCAGCTCGAAGGAAATGAGCCCCATGTTGGTCAGGGCTTCCGGGGAGGCGGGATAGATCTTTAAGGCCAGGGCAAAGGCCTTGCGGGCCTCCTCCAGCTCTCCTTCCCGGGCCAGGATGGTGCCCAGGTTGGTAAGGGCTTCGAAATTCTGGGGGTCGAGCCGGAGGATCTTTTTGAGGGTCTCCTTGGCCTCCTGAAGGCGCCCGGCCCGAAAATAGGCCAGCGCCAGCCGATGATGCGCAAAGATGGAACGCGGATTTTCCGCGGCTTCCTTTTCCAGTACAGCTATAATATCATCCATGTAAGGATCCCCCGGCAAGAAGTTGCTCTTATTCTAAAAGGATTGCGGGGTTTGTCCAGGGTCGGAGGATGAAGAAGGGTTGTCTTTTTCTCTCCCTGATAGTGGGGCTTTACCTGCTGGGCTGGTACATGGAGATCACCTCTCCGGTGAGCCACAAACCGGCTCCTCAGGTGGTCTTTATCCCGCCGGACACCCCGGTGAAGGAGGTGGCTCATATCCTCAAGGAACGAAAGCTCATACGCAGCACCTGGGCCTTCTATCTGGAGGGCCTGCGTCTGGGGGTGCTGGATAAGCTTAAGGCCGGGGAGTACGAGCTTTCCCCCCACCTGAGCCCGGCCCAGATCTTAGAGAAATTGGCCCGGGGTGAGGTCATCACCCACATCGTGACCATTCCAGAGGGCTATAATGTATGGGAGATAGCCCGCCTTCTGGATCGGGCCGGGCTGGTTTCCCGCAGGGAGTTTCTCTCTCTGGCCTTTAACGCCACCTTTGCCCATTCACTGGGGATTCCGGGGCCTTCGGTGGAGGGATTCCTCTTTCCCGATACCTATTATCTGGTCAAAGGGCTTTCCCCGGCGGAGATCATAAAGATTATGGTTTCGCATTTCTGGAAGGTATGGGCCAAATACGAAAAGCGGGCGCAGGAGATGGGGGTTTCGGTCTATGAAGTGGTGACCCTGGCCTCCATCGTGGAGAAGGAGGCGGTATTTTCCCGGGAGAAACCCCTTATCGCCGCGGTGTACTGGAATCGCCTGCGGCGGGGAATGCCCCTTCAGGCCGACCCCACGGTGCGGTACGCCCTGAAACGTTTCCGGGGAAGACTATATTACAAGGATCTCAGGGTGGCCAATCCTTACAATACCTATCGCTATCCCGGTCTTCCCCCCACCCCCATAGCCAATCCCGGAGAGGATAGCCTTCGAGCGGTTCTTTATCCGGCCAAGGTTCCCTATCTTTATTTTGTTTCCAAGGGAGACGGTACCCATTACTTTTCCTCCACCTACCGGGAACATTTACGCGCGGTACGTCGCTATCGGCGCCACCGCCGTTATCAACGTAACCACCCATAATTTTAGGCTATTTTCTTAATAGTTATAGCATAGAGACTTTAAAGGACCGTTCTACCCCCTCTCGTATAAGTATTCTTTTTTCCGGTAAAAAAAGAGCCTTGACAATGGGGTGGGGTCGCTTGTAGCCTGGATGGTGGGATAAAGTGGGAGAAAGTGGTAAGTGTTCCGGGGGCGTTTTCGGCATACGCTGGATGAGAAGGGGCGGGTGAGTATCCCGCGACGCTTTCGGGATGCCCTGCGGGAGCGATACGGTGGAAGCGCGCTGGTGGTAACCCGGTTGCCGGAATGTCTGGTGGCCTATCCCTGGGAGGAGTGGCGAAGACTGGAGGAACGATTTATGGCTTTGCCCCAGGATCTGCCCGAGGTGCGGCTTTATCTGCGCTTTTTCCTGGGGGCGGCGGAGGAATGTTTCCTGGATCGGCAGGGGCGAATCCTTCTGCCGGTCCACCTGCGTGAGGCCGCGGGAATCCAGAAGGAGGTGGAATTCCTTGGGTTGCTGGATCGATTCGAACTCTGGAACCCGGAGCGTCTCGAAGACCGACTCTCTCAAGCCGAGGCCGATTTTGAAGCCCTTTCCCGCCGCGTGGCGGAGCTCATGCACGGTGAAGATCGAGCATGAACCGGTTCTGGTCCAGGAGGTGCTGGAATGGCTCGCGGTCCGGCCCGGAGGATGGTATGCGGACGGCACGGTGGGGCTGGGAGGACATAGTGAAGCCATACTGCGGGCTTCGTCCCCGGACGGCTTTCTTTTCGGTTTTGAATGGGATGAGGAATCCCTGCGTCAGGCCGAAAAACGACTCTCCCCCTTTGCCGGAAGGTTCCGGCTTTTCCGGGCCAATTTTGCCGAGATGCCCCAGATCCTCGCCCGGGAGGGCGTGCAGGTGGAGGGAATCCTTCTGGATCTGGGATTGTCCTCCTTTCTTCTCGAGGGTTCGGGGAGAGGGTTCAGTTTCCTGCGGGAGGAGCCGCTGGATATGCGCATGGATACCCGCCTCCGGGTAACGGCCCGCGATCTGATCAACCGCCTTTCCTATCCTCAATTGGTGGAACTCCTGCGTAATTACGGAGAGGAACCCCGGGCCGCCA
>WGAR01000047.1 GCA_015494725.1 Thermodesulfobacteriaceae bacterium
ACCAGGTAAGTCCGGGATGGGCCTCAAACAGGGGAAGCAGCACCTCGGCCGAGGGTTCAAATACGTTCTCCAGGGCCAGGGTAAGCCCCAGCTCTCCGGCCTCGGCCAGGAGGATCTCCAGGGATCGGTGCAGGCGCTCCTGCCATCGGGGAACCTGTTCGCGATGATAACCGGGATGGTACCCGCTGTGAAACACCACCGTCCGGGGATCGAAAAGGAGGGCTATCCGCAGGGCCTCACGCAAACGCCGCACACTGGCCTCCCGCACCAGAGAATCCAGGGCCCCGGGCGAGAGATCACAGAAAGGGGCATGGACGTTACACCGCACCCCGGCCTGGTGCAACTCCTCGGCTACCCGACGGAAATCCTCAAAACGATAGGTATCCAGGGCCTCCCGGTCCAGAGAGACCTCCACCCAGATCCCCTTCTCCCGCACCCGCGGCAGATATTTTTGCACCAGAAGATCAAAGGGGATGGAGACAAAGATCTGCGGCTCCCTCATCGCCGATAGAACTCCTTTAGATTGTCCACGATGTATCGAATCTCCTCCTCCTTAAGATAGGGATGCATGGGAAGACTCAGGACCTCCCGGGCGGCTCTTTCGGTTTCGGGAAGGGAGCCCGGAGGAAAGCCCAGCTCCCGGAAGACCGGTTGAAGGTGCAGGGGAAGAGGGTAATAGACCGCGGTGGGAATGCCTCTTTCCGCCAGCCACTTACGCAGCTCGTCCCGGGCCTTGACCCGCACCGTGAACTGGGCCCAGGAGGAGGTAAAACCTTCGGGAATATGGGGGGGAACGACCTCCGGCACCCCGGAGAGAAGCTCGCGATAAAGATCCGCCACCCTCTGTCGGAGGCGAATTTCCTCCCGGAGATAGCGAAGTTTGACCCGAAGGATGGCCGCCTGAATCTCGTCCAGGCGACCGTTTATCCCGGCCCATTCATAGTAATAGGGACGGGTCTGACCGTGGACCCGCAGGGCCCGGATACGTTCGGCAAGGCTCACCTCCCGGGTAAAGACCATTCCTCCGTCCCCGGCCCCTCCCAGGGGTTTGGAGGGAAAAAAGGAGGTGGCTGCGGCCTGACCGAAACTCCCGGAGGCCCTTCCCTCAAGCTTTGCCCCCAGAGACTGACAGGCATCCTCGATGAGGACCACCCCGTATTCCTCACACAGGGGTTCGAGGGCCCGGAAGTCCGCCGGAAGTCCGAAAAGACTTACCGCTATCACCGCCGAGACCCTCCCCTTAAGTCTCTCCAGGGCTTCCTTTACCGCCGGCGGGGAAAGATTATAGGTAAGGGGATCGATATCCACAAAATAAGGTTTCAGGCCGGCCCGGAAGACCACCTCCGCCGTGGCCACGAAGGTGAAGGAGGGGACCAGGACCAGGGAGCCGGAGGGAAGTTCCAGGGCCCTGAGGATGAGGTAGAGGGCGTCGGTGCCGGAGGAGACCCCCACGGCCCGGGGAACCCCGACGAAGCGAGCCAGTTCCTCCTCCAGGGCTTCCACCTCCGGCCCCAGGACATAGCGGGTGCTCCGGAGGACGCGCAATACCGCCTCCTCGATCTCCCTTCCATAACGCCGGTATCCCCTGCTCAGATCTATGAAACGCACGCCCTGAACATAACACCCTTTTGCCCTTCGGAAAACCGGAAAAGTTTTCCAACGGGGTTATAATGAACCCATGCTCCTGGAACTTCTGGAGGCGGAATCTCCCCTTACCTTCGCCCGATATATGGAACTCTGTCTCTATCACCCGCGCTACGGATATTATGCCCGCGGGCCGCGGCTGGGACGCTCCGGAGACTACTTCACCTCTCCCACGGTCCACCGGGTCTTCGGAGCCACGGTAGCGGTGCAGATCCTGGAGATATATCATCTCCTGGGGGAACCCCCGGACTTCACCCTGGTGGAGATAGGAGCCGGAGAGGGCTACCTGGCCCTGGACGTCCTCTCCTATCTTTCCCTCAAGGGGCTCTCCTTTCCCTATCTCCTGGTGGAACCCCTGCCCAACCTTCGGGCCCTGCAGGAGGAGACCCTCCAGCCCTTCGTCGGACAGGTACGCTGGTTGGCCTCGCTTTCCGAGCTTTCGCCCTTTAACGGGGTGGTGCTGGCCAACGAACTTTTCGACAGCCTGCCGGTGCATCTCCTGGAGAAGACCTCCGAGGATATAAAAGAGGTCTATGTCCGGGTGAGGAAGGGCCATATCGAGGAGGAACTTTCGGCCCTGAGCGATCCCCGGCTTTTGGAACGTGTCCTCCCCTACGCCCTTACCTGGCCCGAGGGATACCGGACCGAGGTGTGCCTGGAGCTGGAGTTCTTTTACAAGGAGCTTTCCAAGAAGATGATCTCCGGGGGCCTGATCATCTTCGATTACGGTTATCCCCGGGGGGACTACTATCATCCCTCCCGCACCCGGGGGACCCTTCTGGCCTACTGGAAACACCGGGTGGTGGACAATCCCTATCTACGGCCCGGGCATCAGGATCTCACCGCCCATGTGGATTTCACCGCCCTGCGGGAACTGGCGGAGCGGTACGGATTCCTCAATCTGGGGTTCACCCAGCAGGCCCCCTTCCTGGTTTCGCTGGGGGTGGAGAAGGTGCTGAACGAGGTCTCCGAAAACACGGTTCGGGATCGGGAGGCGCTGAAACTCCTCCTTCTTCCGGAGGGGCTGGGGTCCACTCACTGGGTCCTCCTTCAGGGACGCAATCTTCCCCCGGTCAGGTTACGCGGGTTCGGCTTAAGCAATCGCCTGCATCTGTTATATTAGGTGCCCATGGATACGCGCTTTCGGATCCTGGTCCGGGACGAACGCACCCGGGCCCGGGTGGGCCGTCTTCTTACCCGGCGAGGGGTGGTGGAAACCCCGGTCTTCATGCCTGTGGCCACCGCGGCCAGCGTGAAGGCCGTGCCTCCGGAGGTGGTGGCCGGATTATCCGCCCGGATCCTCCTGGCCAATACCTATCACCTCTACCTGCGTCCGGGGCCGGAGGTCATCCGGCGCTCCGGGGGGTTGCACCGGTTCATGAACTGGCCCCGGGCCATCCTCACCGATAGCGGCGGGTTCCAGGTGTATAGCCTTTCCCG
>WGAR01000048.1 GCA_015494725.1 Thermodesulfobacteriaceae bacterium
GCCGTGAAATTCACCCCTGTCGCCTCTCGGAAACCCGTCCCGGTAGGGGGAATAACGGTGAAGTTCACCCCGATGGCTTCGCGATATCCGGTCCCGCTAGGAGCTACGGCCCTGAAGTTTACCCCCCTGGCCTCGCGGCGGCCCACACCTCCGGCGGGAGCAACCTTCCGGGGAGAAGGCCGTGAAATCTCTTGAGGAGCCTTAAAAGATCTTTTAAAAGGTTCGGGTTTAAAGGCCCAGCCCTTCCCCAGGGTAATTAAAGATAGGATGATCACCAGAAGTCTCTTCATATTTTGTTAGTGCCGCGCCGTGGCTTTTTGGTTCAAAAGACCGGCAAAGAGGTTTTCCGTCCACTCCGGGGCGGGGAGGGCCTTTCCCTTTCCGGGAAGAAGCTTCTCGGGAACGTGATCCCGGTATCCCTCCTCGGCCAGGGCCAGGAGTCCGCTCACGAAGGCCGCGGAGAAGGAGGTCCCGGAGAGGAAGTTGTGGCGGTTTCCCGGAACGGTGGTGAGAATCTTTTTCGCCGGAGCAAGGATGTCCGCCGCCTCCCTAGAACCACGCGGTTTCCCTTCGGCCTCAAGGCTTCCCACGGCGATCACTCCGGGATGAGAGGCCGGAAAGGCGGCCCTTTTCCCGTAGCCCACCGGAGCCACCACCAGAACACCTAAACTTCGGGCCCGATCAAGCAGACGGGCGAGAAGGGGATCGGCTCCCTCTCTTCCCAGACTGAGGTTGATCACCCGCGCCTTTTCGGTGAGAGCCCGATCCAGGGCCCGGGCCAGGGTGGTGCTGTAGCACTCTCCCCGCGGAGAGGTCCCCGGAAGCTCCCGGCAGGCCCTTAAGGCCAGGATGTCGGCCTCCGGAGCTACCCCCACAATACCGAAGCCGTTTTCCGAGGCCGCGATGATCCCGGCCACCGCGGTTCCGTGCACCTCGGCCCGGTACCTCTCCCGGGGCACGAAGTTAAGATGAAGGACCACGCGATCTTCAAGGTCCTGATGCCGGAAGTCCACGCCGGTGTCCACCACCGCCACCCTCACACCCCGGCCGGTGAGAAAACGATGCAGATGCTCCGGGTGGAACATTTGCAGGGCCACCTGGTGAGGGAAAAGGGGGTCGGAAAAGGTCCGAAAGATGAAGTTGGGCTGGGAAAGGAGGACCCCGGCCTCGCGGGAAAGGCGACGGGAGAGTTCCGGTATGTCCCGGTAAGGGACCGTGGTGCGAAATAGATATACCTTAACTCTCAGGGTCCGGAGAGAAAAATTGAAAAGCTCCTTCAAGTTGTATTTCCGGCGCAGATCACCCAGACGCTTTTCGGAAAGGTCCTTTTTCCGGAAGACCACCAGCACCTGTTGCGGCACATAGGCTCTCTTTTCCCGAAAGCCGAAGCTCCAGACCGGGCTTTCGGCCACCATCTGCCCCTCGGCATCAAAACCGTGCACCCGCCAGTAATAACGCTTCTTCCGGGAAAAGAAGTGTTTCAGGGCGAAAGAGGAAAGGCGATAGTAAGGATCGCGGGTGTAAGCCGAAAAGACGGGTTTTTGCTTCGGATCTTCGTAGAACTCAACCAGATAGCGTACGAGCCCCTTTCTCGGCTTCCAGCGAAACTCGATCATTCCGTAATCAAGAAGGGTCCCGTTTTCCGGGGAAACCAGGGTCAGGGGAAAGATGCGGGGTTTTTCGCGGGCGGTCACGAAGTAAACGATGGAGGGAAGCTCGAAGTCCGGCCGGGGATCTTCGATCACGAAGCGCACCACATGGGTTCCGGGATCAAAGGTGGGAAGGGGAGGGATCGGCGGGGTCTCGAAGACCACCTCACCGGCATAGACCAGCTCCCGCTGCACATAGGAAAGGAGGCGTCCGTCCACCTCCCAGTAAGCCCGGAAAAACCCGGAACCGGTGTATCGCACCCGGGCGTAGGCCCGAAGACCGCGGTAGTGTCGCGGGATGGTGATCTCTCCCCGACCGTTGGGGAAGTAAAGTTCAAGCCGCTTGATGTGAAAGCCCGCTAAGGCCTCGGTGGTGATGGTGATGTTGAGGGTGGTGGTGATGGGAGAAGGCCCTCCGGTAAAGGTTCTCTGGTAGGTAAGGCTCGTAATTCCGCGGGAAAGGGCCCGGCGCAAAACGGCCACGGGAATGGTGAGGGTTTCGGTGGCGGTGCCGGTGCGGCCGGTAATGGTCACCGAAAGCGTCCGCGAGACGCGGCCGAGAACCGTGGCTCCGGCCTTAAAGGTCCCCTGAGAAGAGGTAAGGGTCAGAGTGGTGGGGGCGGAGGCCCGGAAGGTGTAGGTCAGGGTGCGCACGGAGGTCTCCCCGCGAGGGACCCTTACCGCCGAGGGGCTAACCACCCCGGTCACGGTAAGGGGCGAGAGGATGTTCACCGTGGTGGTGGCCGGATCGGGGGGGTTGGGAGGAGTGGCGCAGAAAACCGGATCGGACTCCACGGTTATGGTAAAGGTTCCCGCTGAGGAATAGACATGGGAGGTGGAAAGGGTACAGGGACTGACCACACAGTTTCCGAGCGTACTCCAGCCCGAGCCGTCCCCGAAGTTTATTCTTAAGGGGCAGGAAGGTGTGGTAAGAAAAGTGGCCGTAGCGGTAACGTTTATCGTGTCTCCCACATTGGCCGTGGCCGGGCTTGCAGTGACCGTGATGGCCCGGGCCGTCCCGGAAAGTAGCCCGATAAGAATAATCAGAAAAAGCCCTATCCTTCTCATGGCCTTCCTCCTTTAGATGGAAAAACTCCAGTGAATATTAAGCAGGAGATAGATCCCGTATTCCTCGTCGGACTGATCATAGACCCGATCCACCGTACGGCGGTATTCACCCCGGAGCTGAAACGAGGATTTGAGGGAGCCGCGGATCAGGGGTTTGAGGTTGTATCCCAGGTTGAACCGAAAATCGAGATTGCGCTGATCGGTGTTCCCCTGGTTGTCCTTCATCACATTGTAGGTTCCCCCGAGGTCGAAGGAGGCCTTTCCGGAAAGAAGGCTTTTCCGGAAGTCCAGGGTGTAGGTCCAGGTCCAGGTCTTGGCCCCGGTGGGAAGGGTGCGGGATTCGTTGTAGGCCACCCCGGTGCTAAGGGAGAGGGTCTCTCCGTTGTAGGCGGGCATGAAGGAAAGAGTAAGGGTGGCGGTATCGTAGTCCTGCGGGGTGCGGTCGTTCATGAAGGCATAATTACCCGATAGGTTGAGGTTTAAGGCGCCCAGCATGAGCCCCACCTGGGCTCCGAAGGTATCGGTGTGGGTCTTTACCGAAAAGGCCCCTTCGGGCTCATGACGGCTGTCCTGGATGCTTTTCTGATAAAAAAGGGTGATGGGAGCACGGCTGAAACGGGTCCAGGTATAGTTCACCCCCAGCTGGGTGTCGTAGGTTCGGGGAAAGAGGGAGTCCCCCTCCACGTTGTCGTGATAGCGCGAGAAACGCAGATCCAGGGAATGGACGCCCCGGGAAAACCCTCCGCTTAAGGCCAGCCCCTCGCGATCCTTAAGGGGCGATTGTCCCACCACATCGTAATCGCGACCGAAGTACTCGTAGAGGGCCTCGTAACGGTAGCTTCCGCTCGCCCCTCCCAGCCTTACCCGCCAGGCCGAGGAGGATTCCCTTCCCAACTCATCCGAGGTATCCGGGTCGTAACGGGAAAAGTCAAGCTCCGCCTCGGCGGAAAGTTTTTCCGAAAAGCGGCCCTCCATGGTAAAGGCCAGGACATCCCCCCGGGTGCTTCCCCCGGAGGAGGCCATGCCGAAGTAGCTTGCGGATTCCTCTCCCTCGGCGTAAAGGATCTTTAGCCCCAGTTTTTCCTGGAACCAGTGGCCCTCGCCCACCACCCCCACGATGTGGCGGTCGGAATCCAGGCTGAGCCCGGTTCCGCCCTTGAGACCGTAAACCTGGTCCCCCTTAAGGCTAAAAAACCTGAGGGCGTAGGAGCCGGCCTCCAGACGGAAGTATCCTCCCCGACGGGCCAGGGAATTGAAGGTATTGGGGGTCTCGGTGATCATTACATCCCCGAGATCCCCCTGAAAGCGAAACCCATCTCCCCGATACTCCCCGGTGAAGAGCCAGCTCGTAAGATCAAGCCCTTTTTGTAGGGGTACTGCCCCGCCTCCCGACGGAGATCCGGGAGCTACGGATCCTCCGTAGAATCCCGAGGAAAGAGGTGTGCTCTGATCCAGAAACCTTAGGTGGGTGCGCAGACCCAGGTTCCAGGAGGGATTACCCAGCCGGGCCTCCGAAGCGAGATCGGCCTCGGCCTTGCGATCCGGAGTGTCCGGAGGAGGGTCGGGTTTTTTGAGGGCTTGCTGATAGTAGGCCGAAAGCTCGTTACGAACCACGGCTTCCTGAAAGAGACGGGTGTGCCGGGTGACGAAATGCAATTCGGTCTGAAGCGTCTCTCCCGAAGGCCCGAGCACGCTCACCGTAAGGGTGTGGTCGCCCGGGGGCAGAACCTCGAAAGGCCGATACCGCACCTCCGCCTCCTTTCTTTCGAGCACTCCGGTAATGTCGGTCTGATCCAGGATGACCTGAAGCGAGGAAAAATCCACCGGGATCAAAAAACGGAAGCGAATCTCCGGCCGCCGGGCCACCACGACCTCTCCCTCTCGCGGAGAGCAAAATTCTATCCAGGTCTCCCCGGCCTGCCCCACCCCTCCCCAGGCTAAAGCCGTTAAAAGAAAAAGAGCTACCCCTACCCACTTCTTCACCCTTCTTCCCCCTTCCCGGGAGGCCGCGGGTTCGGAAAAAAACTTTCAGGAGGAGGCCCTTTCCGCCAGAGTTACGAGAGGGCTTTTCCTGAAAACCGCAAGGACCCGTGGGACCTCTCCGGGGTTTTTTACCTTTATGACATAAAGGCCCGAGGGATACGGGCCATCCACGATCCGGGCTCCCACCGAGAGGAGAAGACGTCGTATCTCTCCCTCCCGGGCCTCGGGCCGGAAGAGGACATTTATCAGTTCACCCCTTTCCTTTACCGGAGCGGAAAGGGTGGTGTAGTGTAGAGGAGAGGGGTGGTAGGCCTTGATCCCCAGAAACACGATAAGGAGAAATTGAAAAATGATGACCAGGGTTTTGAAGGAGGGAAAGGCCCGGAGCGTAAAGACCCGAATCCGCCTTCTCGGCGGATGCAACCGGGCCCTAAGGCGCAGAAACAGGTCCTTCGGAGGTCTTTCCTCGGCCGCAAGAAGATCGTAGGCCCCGGAAAGAGCCCTCCACTCCTCGAGTTCTTCCCGAAGGGCCGGGTCCTTCTTAAGAGCCTCCTCCACCCTTCTCCTTTCCGGCTCGGAAAGGAGTCCTCTTACATAATACGGTAAAAGATCCCGGATCTCTTTTTCAGAGGACATCTTCGCGCCTCACCCCCATCTCTTCAAGGATTTTGCGGAGCTTTTTCTTAGCGTGAAAGACCCGGGTCTTTACCGTATTTACCGGAATATTCAGGACCTGGGCCACCTCCTCGTAACGCAGCCCGTGAAAGAACACCAGATCCAGGACCTCCCGGTGGGTGAGAGGAAGTCGTTTCAGGGCTCTCGCGAGCAACCTAAACCGCTCCCTTTCCATGCTCTCTTCCACCGGATTCTGGCCTCCGGCTGTTTCCTCGTATTCCACCTCTTCATGCCGTCTCTCCCTGCGAAGGGTCTTAAAGGTCAAATGCCGGGCGATGCTGTACATCCATACGAGGGCCTGCGAACGCCCCTCAAAATTCTTTGCCGATCGCCAGATCTCAAGATAGGTTTCCATCATGATATCCTCGGTTTTCTCCCGGTCTCCGCAGAGACGATAAATATAGAACCAGATCTTTTCGGCCGTGAGCCGATAAAGCTCCTCAAAAGCCCGCTCATCTCCGGAGGCCACTCTTTCAAGAAGTCTCTCAATCACATAAGTGTCCTTTTCAAAGGATAAGGTTCATAATTTCTTTTTTAACATTTTTAAAGATATTTTCCAAGATTTTAAGAAAAGATAGCCATTGATATTTTACATAAAATTCAAATCCCCCTTTTGAGGTATGATTACTTTTATCTAAATTTATTCCATAAAACTTAAGAAGACGAAAAGGTAAACCTTGGATTTCCGTCCAAGGGGTTTTAAACTTTTTGATCCGGATCAAGGAGGAATTTAGGGGGGAACTTAATATAAAAGTAGATCCTGATAAGGAGGTTTAGTTATGGCCAGGAAATTGGTGGTCAACCAGGAGGAATGTATAGGTTGCGGCTCCTGTGTGGAGATCTGTCCGGAGGTCTTCGAGCTTGACGAAAACGAGAAGTCCTATGTGAAAAACCAGGAGGCCTGTAACACCTGCGACTGCGAGGAGGCCATCGAGACCTGTCCGGTGGGGGCCATCTCCTGGGAGGAGGAATAAAGTGATCCTGGCTACGGGCCAGGATCGGTGTTACGACACCCGGGGCCGGGAGGTCCCCTGCGCGGGTAGCGGCCAGGATGGAGAACTTCGGATCGGGCTCTCGGCCCGGCCGCGTTTCAGACTGGAGGGAGAGCTGGTACGGGATCTCCTTACCGGTCTTTCCTGGCCCCGGAACGCCTCCCTCTTTGAGTTTCCCATGAGCTGGGAGGAGGCCCTTTCGGCCGTAAAAAAACTCAACCGGGAAGGCTTCCTCGGCTTTTCCGACTGGCGGCTCCCGAACCGCAGGGAACTCCGCAGTCTGGTCTTCCTTCAGGCCAAAAATCCGGTCCTTCCCCCGGATCACCCCTTCGAAAACGTCTTTCACGGCTGGTACTGGACCTCCACCACCGCGGCCATCAATCCCCGCTACGCCTGGAACGTGCATTTCGGCGGCGGCCGCATGTTTTACAGTCACAAGGAAGATGAACGGATGGTCTGGCCGGTAAGGGGAGGCTTTCTCCTTCCGGCCACCGGCCAGCGCACCTGCTACGACGCCCGGGGGCAAAGGATTCCCTGTTCCGGGACCGGCCAGGACGGGGAACTCCGCACCGGAGTCCCCTGGCCCGAGCCCCGGTTTGAGGTTCAGGGCGAGGTGGTGCGCGACCGGGTAACCGGCCTTTACTGGACCCGCAGGGCCGATCTGGCTCCGGGCCTTACCACCTGGGAGGAGGCCTTTTCCGTGATAGCGGAGCTCAACCGCCGGGCCTGCGGCGGCTTTTCCGACTGGCGGCTCCCGAACATAAACGAACTGGAGAGTCTGGTGGATGCCGAACATCACTCCCCGGCCCTTCCCCGGGATCATCCCTTCGAGGCGGTCCGCGAGTTCTACTGGTCCTCCACCACCAGTTTTTACGATCCCCTCTGGGCCTGGGCCCTTTACCTGGCCAAAGGCGCGGTGGGCATCGGCCTCAAACACGGCCGGCATTTCCATGTCTGGGCCGTGAGGGGAGAGATCTAGCGCACGGAGACTCCTTCCTCGAGTCCGCGAAAGATCGGGGAAAGAAGAAGTTCGATGATGCGTCTCCGACCCACGCGGATATCCACCGTAACGCTCATCCCGGGCCGCACCCGGAAGACCCGGCCCTCCCGATCCCGGAGTTCAAGCCTTTCCGGCCGAACCTCGGTGATGAACCCCTCCCGTTTTTCCTCCTCCAGACTGAAAGGGCTTATGCGTTCCACCCGGCAGGGGAGTGTGCCGTAGCGGTAGTAATCGTAGGCCTCCACCTTAATGCGGCACCTCTGCTCCACCCTCACCAGACCGGCGTCCCGGTTGGAGACCACCACCCGGGCCAGAAGCGGGGACCCCACCGGCACCAGACTCACCAGGGCCCGCCCGGAGGTTACCGTGCTCCCCGGGGTCTTCACCCCCAGAAGATACACATAACCGTCCACCGGGGAGGTGATGAGTCTCCGACGGCGCTCAAGCCTTCGTTTCTCCCATTCCGCCCGCAGGCGATGTTCCCGGGCCAGCACCTCCTTCAACTCCTCGAGCAGCCGGCTCCGGAACTCCGTGCGGAAATTTTCCCTTTCATCAGAAAGCTTTCGGATTTCAAGCCGGGTCTGGGTCAGTTCGTTCCGCCGCCCGGCCAGGGTCCTTTCGGTGGCGATGCGCTCGCGCATCTTCTCCCGGTAGCGGTTCTCCGGAAGGGCCCCGGCGGAAAA
>WGAR01000049.1 GCA_015494725.1 Thermodesulfobacteriaceae bacterium
ATACCCCCATTGTTTCGAGGCGTTATCGGTGATATCCCCCTCCAGCTCCTCTCCGTTCACCTCGGAACGGATGAGCATGAGATTGAAGGATCCGTGGGGTTCGTGACAATCCAGACAGGAAAGGACATATTTCCCGGTAGGATTATCCGGGTCGTAGGGCGGTCGCAGGAGAGTACCGTTGTCTGCCGAAGCCAGTCCGTGTTTGTCCCCGGTAGAGGACCAGTCTATCTTCCTCACTCCGTAATTGGTTATGGCATTCTGGCCGTGACAATCCAGACAGAAATCCGGAAAATCGGTCAGATTGGAGCCATCATAGGTGAGGGACCCGTCCGGCTCATAGGTACTATTGCTTCCGTAACGATAAGGGGCCTGATAGGTGAGGGCCCCGGCAAAGTCCCTCATCTTCTCTCCGCTCTCATCCCCCCAGAGATAATTAGAAGTCCCGTGCGTGCTGGGACGGCTCACCAGCCATCCCCGACTGCTGGTAGTCTTTTCGTCCCTCTGCACATAATGGGGATTATGACAGCCCACACACGGAGGCGTATCACAGGAAAAACCCCACCCCCTGCTGACATCACAGATAAAATTGAGCACCTTCCCCATATCATGCGCGGAAGTAATGGTATGACTACCTGCCGTAAGGCCAATAGTAATCATGTCTTTGATATTGTTCACCAATCCGAGATTGGTGTCTCCACCGGCCCGATAGGCATAAAAGTAATTATTGATGACCCGACTGGAAATGGTAGTGGTCCCATCATGACACTTGAGACAGAAGATATCGGTCTGAGAAACGTATCCCGGGGAGAAAAGGGAGAAGGGATGCGGACCGTTATCCTGCGGAGGGGGTTCGGTGCCGTTGAGGCTGGCGTGCATCTCGTGACAGTGCAGACAGTTGCCGGTGGAGGCCGGAATAGTCTGGCGTCTTACTCCGTACCCGCTGTTTCCGTGGGCCGAGGAAAGATACCCCCCGCCCATGGCCTTCCCCGAAACCAGCCAAAACAATCCTATTATCCAAACGATCATTCCTAGCCGGATTTTACCCATCCCTCCACCCTCCGTCTTTTATTCGCTCGGAACCTCCGCCAAGATTTACCCCTTTCAACCATTTTAACCTCAAAGCCCGGCACTTCCCAGGGAAATTAAAAGAACCAGGCCCAAAGAGTACCTCCTATCAGAAGAGGAATCAGAATAAGATGCTTGAAGAAAAGAAACTTCCTTTTAAGCGGTGAGGGCGAAGATTGCCTGAGCTCCAGAAAACGGGGAATACCGGTAAGGACGATCAGCAGAAAGGAAACCACCAGGGCCTCACGGAGAAAGCCTCTGGCTCCGGAATTATCCTTTACTAATGGAAGCAAAAGAAAGCAGGCCAGCCAGAATCCGGTGGCCAGATCGTGAAGAAAGGCGGCCAGCAAAAAGAATAATTCCCTCAACCCCTGCCTCCCAGAAGATACATGGTATGGAGAGTCCGGGTAAAGAAGGGAAGCAATACCAGGACAAACACGAAGAGAAAGGCCATAAACACGGTGAGCCAGGCCGCACGTCTTCCGCGCCAGCCCAGAGTCTTCTGAAGATGAAGACTCGTGCCCAGCCCCAGCCACACTATCAGCGACCAGGTCTCTATGGGATCCCAGCCCCAGAAACGCCCCCAGCGGATATGGGCCCAGACCGAACCCGCAGCCACCGCCACGGTCCAGAAACACAGGGCCAGGCCGGTAAAACGAAAAATAAACTCCCTGGCCCGACCCTCTTCCCCCTTAAAGAGCACCACCAGAGCCGCTCCTACGGCGATAAAAATGGAGGCCAGGGCCAGCTTGGTAAAAATAATATGTACCGCCAGCCAGAAATAATGATAGGCTGCGGGTATCCCGGGAACCCGCTCGTATCGTTCCAGAGCCAGAAGGAGAAAAAGAAGGGCCGCTCCGGAGGGCCCGACCCCGAAGCGCAACCAGTCCCGCCAGCGCCACCCCACCAACAGATAAAGCCCCACGATGGTCCAGGCGTTGGAGGAAAAAACTTCGTATCGGGTTACATAGGGCCCATGAGCCACTTCGTACCATCGCCAGGCCAGGAGAACCGTATGGAGGACAAAGGCCGCCACCAGGACCAGCAGAGCCGGCCTTCTCCATTTCTCCCAGAAGATTCCCGCCGCAAACCCCACAAAGGAAAGAGCATAGAGCAGAACCATTACCCAGGAAAAAGTGGCTTCCACCTGAAGAACGCTCATTTCTTCTCCCCTGACCAGAAGATGGCCCCGTAAAGAAGGAACCCCCCCAGGATAGTGAGCACAAAGCCGGTATAAAGGATCGGCTCCCCCTGATCGGCGGTGAGAACAAAGGCCGTCCACCGGGAGATACCCGCAAAATAGAACCCATCCTCCCCCAACCTTACCCGCTGGGAATAGAGCACCCACCCGGAAAACAACCGCCGGCCATTCCGTTCGAAGGTCACCCTGGCTCCGGGAAGCCGAAGGCGCCAGGAATCCCGGTGCATCATATCCGGATAAAATTCTATCCGGAGTTTGTATCCGGTATCCAGAAAGGCTCCCTGTACGGAAAAGGGTGGGGTTCCATCCCTCCGGGGCTGGGCAAAATAGAACATACGCCGGTGCGGTTCCCCCGGACGGAGCAGGAGAAACTCCAGCACGTACCCCCAGTCCTGAGTCTGATAAAGGTTCGCCCCTCGAAAACTCAAAGGCCCCTTCAGGGTCAGGCGCCTTTCGGTAAGGTCTAAAAGATCTCCCAGATAGATATGACTCTCCGGGACCATAGAACCCTCCCGATCCCGAACCAATCTCACCTCTTCGAGGCCCAGCACCGCCGGAAAACTGATCCGGCGCACCAAGAGTCCTTTCTCCTGATAGAGCCAGGGAGAAGTTCTAAGATTCGCCTCCTCCCCCTCCATGAGCCGCAGATAAGCCCGTTTCCCGAAAAGCCCCTGCCAGAAAAAGGAAAGGACGATCATCAAAAAACCCAGGTGAAAAAAAAAGCCCCTACGTTGCGCAACGTAAGCCGGCTCCGTAAACGGCTCCCGAAAACCTTTAGGGCACAAACTAATGACACGCTCATGACCAGGACCAGGACCAAAAAACCCAGGTGCAATATCTCGCTTAAAAAAGGCCCCCAGGAGCCACCCAGAGACACCAGCCGGGAGGGAAAACCCAGATAATACAGTAAAAGGGCCCAGAAGGCAAAGAGAACTATCTCTAAAACCACCAGATCCGCTCTTAAAAACCAGCGGGAAAGCTTAGGGGTCATAACTGGTCTGATTGGAACTACATCCCTCCGGCTTGCCCCCTCCATGTATTCGAGAACAGGGCCATACCGGGCTGTAACAGTTACTCGAGTCGTAAGAATCCGGGGAGCTGGCCTTGCAAAAACCGTCCAGCTTGGCGGTGGTACCGTTATAATTATAAGGGGCCGGATCGCTTCGATAGACGATAAGTCGCGAGGCATGCGAACCGTGAGGAACCGCCATGTGACAGGATACGCACGGAGTACTCCAGTGCCATCTCCACACCCGATGGACGTTATTCAGAAAACCGTTGTTATAAAGGACATGACATTTGGCACAAAGCAAATGATCCTGCCAGCAGGTGGAGGAAGCGATATCGGAGAGGGTCCATAGCCCTCCACCGCAGACCGACGGCGCTTCCGGCCAGGTGCGGCCGTCCACCAGCATGAACTTGGCGTCCGAGCCGTGGGGGCCTTTGATTTCGGTGGCCGCATCCTCCCCGTGACAGTCGCTACAGTACATGGTCTGCTGCCCTACATGGGTATCCCAGGGGGGCTTTAAGCGTGAACCGTAGCTGCTGTTTATCAGGGCCTTGGGCGCATAACCCCCGGGGCGATTATCGGCCGCCACCGTAACCGGATGCCCGGAATAGTTATAGGGAGAGAATTCCAGGGCCTGATCGGTAAGCGATACACCGCTCGGCCCGGTAATGGTGGTAACCCCGGTTCCGGTGTTTTCCGCTGAACCAAGCCCGTAATAAGAATGACACTTCAGGCAGAGCTGATATTCCCTCTCCGCCCCACCGGCGGGGTTGTTCTTGTCCGGGCGAAGCTCGGTAAAGGTGGTGGGAACGGTCCAATCCTGAGCCTGCCAGTTGGGCTCCACCCCGAAGGTCCCGCGGAGCACCCCGGAGACCCGGTTGTTTTCTAAAGTAGAGGTATAGTTTCCCGGAGGGCTCCCCATGGTATGGGTCTCCCGCTGTACCGCGTGCGGATTGTGACAATCTACACACTCGGAGTGCCGGTTGGGGGGGCGGAGATCGGCCTCCGTCTCCTTAAAGGCCGGTTTTTTGTGCAGACCGGAACGCTCCACCGGATGACGATAGGGCTTTTGAAAAAGGGCCTCGATGTCCTTGCTCAGGGGAGGCACATTGTGACTGTTCGTTCCGTGACAGTAAAAACAGACCTTTTCCTCGAACTCGAAAAGACCGTAGGGACTGGGAGCCCCTCCGGTTGGGGCAGGCTCGCTTCCTCCCGCGCTAGCGTGCATCTCGTGACAGTGCAGACAGTTTCCCCGGGAAACATTATAGTTATTGTAAATGGAATCCCGGGCTACTCCGGAGGTGGAACTCCCGTGAATGGAAGAGGTATAGACCCCGGCATAAAGGACCGCCGGCACAACAAGAAC
>WGAR01000050.1 GCA_015494725.1 Thermodesulfobacteriaceae bacterium
CGCAGGAAGCCGGTGGTGATCTTTAAGAGCGGGGTCACCGGGGCCGGGGCCCGGGCGGCCTCCTCACACACAGGCTCGCTCGCCGGCTCGGAACAGGCCTTCTCCGCGGCGGTAAAGAAGGCGGGGGTCATCCGGGCGGCTACCCTGCAGGAGTTCTTCGACCTGGCCCTGTTCTTCGCCCTTCAACCTCCCCTGGAAGGGCCGGCGGTGGCGGTGCTCACCAACTCCGGAGGGCCGGGAATAGTAGCCGCAGACGCCATCGAGCGCTCGGCGCTGGAGATTCCCGCCCTGGGTCCGGAGACCGTGGATAAACTCCGGCGGATACTTCCCCCCTACGCCGCCTTCTATAACCCGGTGGATGTGGCCGGGGATGCCGATGCCGAAAGATACGAAAAGGCCCTGGAGGTATTACTGGAAGATCCCAAGATCCACGGCCTACTGGTTATCCTCTCCCATACGGCCACCGTGGACCCTGCCGAGGTGGCCGAAAGGATCACCCGCAAAAAGACCGAAAAACCCCTTACGGCCTGTTTTCTGGGCAAAGATAGCGTAAAGAAAGGAACCACCCTTCTCAAACGCAAGGGGGTACCGGTCTTTCCCTATCCCGAGGAGGCGGTGGCCACGCTGGAGAAATCCTGGCTTTTCACCTTTTTTTCCCGAAAAAGCGGAGGGAAAGAAAGTCCTCCGAGCGTGGATTTCGAACGGGCGGCTACGGTTATGAGACAGGTGCGCGAGGAGGAAAGGAGCCACCTTTACGACCACGAGGTGCGCGAAATCCTGGAGGCTTACGGATTTCGTTTCCCCAGGGCCCTTCTGGCCCGTACCACCGAAGAGGCCCTGCTTGCCGCCAAGGTGGTGGGCTATCCCCTGGTCCTCAAGGTGGTTTCGCCGGAGATCCAACACAAGACCGACCTGGGAGGGGTAAAGGTCAATATTCGCACCGAAGAGGAGTTGATCCGGGGCTTCCAGGAAATCCTCCTCCGGGTAAGGAAAGCCCTACCCCGGGCCACCATCACCGGCATTCTGGTTCAGGAGATGATCACCAACGCCCGGGAGGTAATTCTGGGATTCACCCGCGATCCCCAGTTCGGCCCCATGGTCATGTTCGGGCTGGGGGGTATTTATGTGGAGGTATTAAGGGATGTATCCTTCCGGCTGGCTCCGCTCGAGCCCGAAGAGGCCCGGGAGATGATCCGGGAAATTCGGGGCTTCGGCCTCCTGCGAGGGGTGCGGGGGGAGGAGGAAGCCGACCTTCCGGCTCTCACCTCGGCTCTGGTGGCCCTGAGTCATCTGGCTGCGGATTTTCCGGAACTGGTGGAAGGGGAGGTCAATCCCTTTATGGTGCGCCGCCGCGGGGAAGGAGCCGTGGCGGTAGATGCCCGATTGATACTGGAGGGTTAAGCCATGAGTATCATCTATGTCCTTTCCGTTGCCCCTCATGCCGGAAAGACCGCTGCGGTCCTGGGTCTGGGGGAATTTTTGAAGGAAAAAGGGGTCCCCTTTACCTATCGACGTCCCCTGGGAGGGCGTCCGGTGGAGGCCCGGGGCTCTATTACCGACGGGGACGCCCTTTTCGTCTCCCGGACCCTGGGGCTGGAGATACCTCCCGAGGAACTCACCGGAATAGTCCTATCCCAGGAATTCGTGGTAGAGGCCTTGCAGGAAGGAAAAGGCAGCCTTACGGAAAGGGTGGTTTCTCTGGTCCGGAGGGCCGGGGAAAGCGGAAAAAGGGTCCTTCTTCACGGTTACGGGGGCTTTTACGCCGGTTATTTCCTGGGGCTTTCCGCCCCTCATCTCCTCCGGGAGATACCCTGCCGGGTCCTTCTGGTGATGCGCTATGAAGGGCTGGAGAGCCTGGACCTTCTCCTCAAGGTTCTGGAGGATCTCGGGGGGAACCGGGTAGCCCTTCTGGTGAACGCCCTCACCCCCGAGCTATCCGAAGAATATCAGGGCTTCATCAAGCCCTTTATCCAGAGGCAGGGGGTCAAAGTCCTGGGCGAGATCCCTTACGATGCGGTGCTGGCCGGGGTCTCGGTGAGGGAGCTTACGGAGGTCCTCCAGGCCAGAGTCCTCTTTCCCTTCGAGGGAGATCCCCTGGTGGAAGACTTCCTTATCGGCGGGATGCAGGTAGATCAGGCCATAAGATATTTTCGCCGCAGTCGCAACTTCGGGGTCATCGTGGGCGGGGATCGCTCGGATATCCAGCTCGCCGCCCTGGAGACCGGAGCCCGGTGCCTGCTCCTCACCGGGGGGCTCTATCCCAATGAGATCATCCTCTCCCGGGCCGAGGAGGCCGGGGTACCGGTGCTGGTAGTGGAGGGGGATACCTATTCCGTGGCCCGGAGGGTGGAGCGCCTCTCCGCCGAGGCCCCGTTACGGCATCCTCGGAAGGTCAAACAGGCCCGGGATCTCTTCGTTCAGCACCTGGCCGAGGACCTTCTGAGTGAATTTCTGGAAATTTAACCTGGCTACCGGTTTAGGGGTTAGATCCGACCTTTTACCTTTCTTATCAGGTTCTCCAGGTCCTGGACCAGATTGCGCAGTTCGAAAGAAAGTTTCTTCAGCCTGGCGATGGTTTCCTCATTTTTCACCGCTCCCTGGTAAATCTCGCCGATCTCCCGATGGATAACCTCCGCCATCTCCTCCACCGCCTTCCGGGTGTGTTCAAAAGTTTGGGATACGGTTTGCAATTCCTGAAAGATCTGCTGAAAGAAACTGTAAACCTCCGCTACCTTCTCTTTTCCGGACCGAGCTTCTTCCAGGATCTCTTGCATAAGATTCACACTCTCCTCCACCCCGCCGGAGATCTCCGAAATGAGTTTTTCGATCTCGCCGGTGGCCTCCTCGGTCTGGCGGGAGAGTTCCTTGACCTCGCCCGCCACCACCGCAAAGCCCTTGCCGGCCTCCCCGGCCCGGGCCGCCTCGATGGTGGCGTTGAGCGCTAGAAGATTGGTGCGGCTGGCGATGTCTCGGATGGTCTGGCTGATCTTCCCGATCTGCCCGGAAAGTTCATGCAACCGAGAAATACCCTGCCACACCTCTTCCACCGTCTGCGAGGTCCGCTCGGTCAGATTCTGGGCCTCGTTAAGCAGGGCCTCTCCGGAGGAAACCAGTGCGTACACCTGTTTGACCGCTTCCTCGGCCTGGCCTGTCTCCTCCCTGACCCCCGTGAGTTTGGTCGAGGTCTCCCGGGTTTTCTCCACCAGTACCTTCTGCTGACGGGCCTCTTCCCCGATACCTTCTGCCTCCGAAACCACCGTGCCCGTAATCTCTCCCACCCGGGCGGCCTTTTCCGCAAGATTCATCAGATCCCCGGAAAGCCTTTCCACCATGCGATTGAGGTCCCTTGTCATCTCCCCGATCTCGTCCCGCCCCGTAACCTCAAAACGATAGGTAAAATCGCCGTCCGAGATTCTGGCAATTCCTTTAACCAGCCTGGTTAAGGGACGACCTATGCTGAAGTGATAGAATACCCAGGCCAGGATCAATACCGCGAGAGCGGTAAAAAGTATTACATACAGTTGTCTGTGAACCAGTGCGGAAAAGCCCTGGAGGGTCTCTTTGGAATAAAAAAGCACAAAGTAACTATTGACCCGCCCCTCCTGCCAGCGAGGATGACACCTCAGGCAGTATCGGGTGGTCTTTATCGGGACCACCGAAACGATGGCCTGTTCCTTAAGATGGAGAGGGCTGGAAAGAAGAGCCCGATAATTCCTGCCCCTGGCCCCCTCCCTGGAGGAATATAACACCCGTCCCTTACTATCCGTAAGAGAGAACTCCAGCACCCCTTTCTCCTGGGCTATGACCCTGAGAAGTCGCGAAAAGTTGACCATGTTTCCCTTTCGGAGGGAGTCCACCGCCCCCTGAACCGCCACCCGCGAAAGATTCTGAAGATCCCTGAGCAAGGCGTTTTCAATCAGCCTCCGCACCTTTCCCTGGGTATAGTAGGTAATCCCTGTGAAAAAGAAACATATAAGAAGGACCAGGAGGGTGATTTTATGACTCAACTTGAGAACCATCTCCGCCTCCTATAAGGGCCTCGGGCCTTATCTTCTGGGGATCGGTGTAGATCCCCTCCTCCCGGGGCCAGGGCCAGGAGGGATGGGCACATCCCACACAGGGGGTATTGGCATCCACACACCAGGAAGTATTGCGGTTCCAGCGCCTTAAGGGACAGTCGGCATAGGTCACCGGCCCCCGGCATCCCATCCGGAAGAGACATTGCCTCTTATCCCGTGCGTAATCCATGACATAGCGATCCTGATTGAACCACTGGAAACGCTGGCAGTTGGAATGCACGACCTCACCGTAGTACATTACCGGCCGTCCATCCCTGTCGAGCTTGGGTAGTCGGCCGTAGGCCACGAAATAGGCCACCGTACCGGTAAAACGCACTCCGTTCATGGGACAGCCCGGAATCCTCACCACGGGTTTCTCGATGCGGAGTTTTTTGAGATATTCCGGAAGACTCACGGCCCCGGTTTCGGGATTGGCCGCCGGAATCCCTCCGTAGGAGGCGCAGGTGCCGCAGGCGATAAGGGCAAGCGCTCCCTCAACCACCTCCTTCAAAAAATCCGCCAGGTACTCCTCCCGAATGGTGCAGGCCCCCTTCATCTTTAAGGGAATAGATCCTTCAAAGCAAAGGATATAACCTCCCTGCCCCTTCAATTCCTCGATAATGCGTAACACTTCCTCTCCCTGAGCCACGGAAAGGACCGGATGAAACTTGAGGTCCACCAAAGAGGTCAGAAGAGGGACCAACCCTGGGGAATCCGTATAAACCAGGGAGACCGAATCACCCGAACAGGCCTGCCCTGTAAGCCAGATCACCGGCGGTTCCTTGCGGGCGATCTTCATGAAGGCCCGGGCCAGGTCCTCCGTAAGACATTCCGTGCCGCAGAGGACCAGGGAAAGTTTTCCGCAGAACTTGAGGAATTCCCGCCGGGTGAAGTTCCAATTCATGCCGACCTCCTAATGGATACTGCAGGCCAGACAGGGATCGTAACTCCTTACCACCCTTCCCACCTCTATCAGCCCCTCTTTGAAACGCACCGGGCAGCCCTCCAGGGCCTTTTCCGCCGGCCCGGGGCGCCCCTCTGCATCCCGGGGAGAAAAATTCCAGGTACTCGGCACCACGCATTGATAGCGCGTGATACGCCCTTGCCTGGCCTCTACATAGTGCAACAGTTCTCCCCGGGCGGCATTGGAAAGCCCCAACCCGGAACCGGTTACCGGGGCCTCGGGATTGACGGTCTTTATGGTGGGTTCACGATAATCAAGGGCCGAAAGGGCCTCCTGACAGAATTCGAGCAGCAGAACCGTTTCCACCGCCCGGGCCAGATGTCTTCCCATGGTGGAAAAGGCCGCCCGTTCGTTCTGCCCGAGAGAGCGCAGGATCTGGAGAAGTTTTCTTCGCCCGCGGTTCGAAAACCAGACCCGGGAAAGAGGACCGGTCTCCATGGGATGGCCATCGTAGCGCGGGGCCTTGATCCAGGAATAGGCTCCGGCCTTGCCATAAGCGGGACGGGTCTCTCCCTCCCGGAAGGATCTGGCCCCTCCCTCGTAGTAGGAATGGGCCACATGTTCCACAATTTTTTCCACCTCAAAGGGCCTTTCCTCAAAGTCTATAAGGACCCCCGCCCGGAAAAGGGGTTCTCCCAGGGATCTGAATCCGCCGTAAGAAAGGAGGTTAAAATAGCCCTGCCCTATACGAAAATATTCCCGGTAAAGATGGCTCAGTTTGAGCACATCCGGAAGATAGGCATCCAGGGTAAACCGGTAGATCCGATCCACGATTTCCGAGACCTTGGCCGTCTTTTCGGGAGTAAGCTCCACGGTAACCCCACCGGGAAAAATGGTGTGGCTAAAAGGGACTTTTCCTCCGAGGACCGCCAGGGCCTGTGCCCCCGAGCCTACCACCTCCAGGGCCTCGAGGTAATGAGCCACAAAGGGTAAAGCCACCTCCGGGTCCCGGATATAATCTCCCGGAACCTTGCGGGTAAAAATCCACGGTTTTTTGTTCTTTACCCAGCTCTTTACCGCCGAAAGCAGCGGATCTTTCCCTTTATAGGCCAGGACCGCCCCGAAATCCACGTAATCCGGCAGGGCAAGATGGTAGAAGTGAAGAAGGTGGTCCTTGGCCATGTGCAGGGCGAGGATGATATCGTGAAGAAGTAATCCGTTCCGGGGAACCTCCAGCCCGTAAAGATCGGCCAGCGCCCTCGCAGAGGCCACCCCGTGGACCTCGTGACACACCCCGCAGATCCTCTGGGTGATGCGCTGGGCATCAAGAGGCCTTCGGCCAATAAGCAAATTTTCAAAGCCCC
>WGAR01000051.1 GCA_015494725.1 Thermodesulfobacteriaceae bacterium
CCCCGACAAAAAGCCTTAAGATATTGGGGCGGCTCTTTAAGGTGAAGGTCCCGGCCCCCACGCCCACGGCCTCAAGACGAAGGGGAGGCAGAGGGCCGAAGTCCCGGGCGAGCACCCGGACCAGGGCCGCTCCGGTGGGGGTCACGGTCTCGACCTCCTCGGGGACACCATAGACCGGAACCCCACGGAGGATCTCGGCCGCCGCCGGGGCCGGATGCGGAAGCCGGCCGTGGGCGGTCTCAAGGAGCCCGGAGCCCAGGGGAAGGGGCGAGACGCAAAGTTCGGAGATCCCGAGATAGTGAAGCCCGTAAAGCACCCCCAAGACATCCCCCAGGGTGTCGTAGGCCGAAAGCTCGTGAAGGTTGACCTCCGAGGGGTCCTTTCCGTGCACCAGGGCCTCGGCCGAAAAGATAAGCTCAAAGATCTTTCGGGCCTTTTCCCGAAGCCCCGCCTCCAGTTCGAGCCGGTCGAGCAGGGCCATAAATTCTGAAAAACGCGGAGGAAGGGTCCCGGGATCTTCGGCTGAAAGACGCACCCGCAGGGCCGAAAGACCGGAAACCGTGACGCGTTCCGTCTGGAGAATCAATTTTCCGGGAAGACCGGCCAGAAAGTTCGCCAGTTCGGCTTCCGGGACCCCGGCGGAAATCAGGGCCGCAAGGAACATGTCCCCGGCCACCCCGCCCACCGCCTGAAGCCAAGCTCGCCTCATACTTCCATCTCCAGGTATTTTTTGAGCTTGAGAAAGAGTAAAAAGGAAAGCCCCGCGGCCAGTCCAACCCAGAGAAGGAAACGCCAGTCCTCCCGAAAAACCGCGTCGCCCTCAAGGGTTAAGGCTAAGGTGGCCGGGGCCCGGCCGAGGAGCATCACCGGAAAAAAGACCCGGAAGGGAAAGGGAAGAAGCCCCAGGGCGTAGCAGAGATAGTCCTTGGGGAAACCCGGAAAAAGGAAAAGAAGAAAGGCCGCGGTGGGGCCGTGTCTGCGGGTGAAGGTCTTTGCCCGAAGATAAAAAGGGCGGCCTCCGAGGCGTCTTTCAAAGGGGGGACGGAAGGCCCGGGCTAAGAAAAAGGCCCCTGCCGAACCCAGGGCGAGCCCGAGCATGGCCAGGATAAAACCCTCAAAAGGCCCGAAGATGAAGCCTGCGGCAAAACCCGTGGCCTCCCCGGGAAGCGGGGCTAAGATCACCTGCAGGGCCTGAAGAAACACGAAGACCAGCGGCCCCAAGGCCCCCCGCGACTCCACCAAGGCCCGGAGCGCTTCCCGACTCTCCCAGATCCGTGCTAAAGTTTCCAGTATGGGGCTTCCTCCGGAGTTGAGTTCCGCCTTAAAAGCTTACTTTAAGGAAAAAAGGGATGTCAAAAAGGTCATCCTTTTCGGCTCCCGGGCAAGTTCTGAGGAGAGCCGAAGGAGCGATGTGGATCTTTTGATCGTTATAGATCATCCCCGGCCTTATCTTGAGCGTCTGGAGGAATTCCGGGATCTGCTCCTGCGTTTCCCGCGGTTTGAGTGGGACCTCCTGGTATGGACGGAGGAGGAACTTTCGGCCCACGGTGAAAGGCCTTTCATGCGAGAGATCCTCCGGGGGGGAAGGATTATCTATGAGCGTGCGGAAGACCCTTGAGGAAGCCCGAAGATGGCTTAAGACCGCGGAAATGGACCTGCGGGCCGCGCGTCTTCTTTTGCGGGAGGGGGAATACGCCCTTTCCTGTTTTCACGCCCATCAGGCCGCAGAAAAGGCCCTAAAGGCCCTCTGGTACGCCCTGGAAAGCTCTCCCTGGGGCCATTCCCTGGTAAAACTCATCCGGGAGCTTGAGGAGGTGGCTCCGGAATTTTTTAATAGATTGCGCGATCTTCTTGAGCCTGCGGCCCTCCTTGACAAGTACTACATTCCCACCCGGTATCCCAACGGGCTTCCGGATTTGACGCCGGATGAGGTTTACACCCGCCGGGAGGCCGAGGAGGCCGTAAGGCTTGCCGAAGAATTCCGGAACCGGGTAAGGGAGGTTCTCACTCCTTAAACACCGGGCAGGGGCGTTTCGGGGGCCAGTTGCGCATCACCGGGTCGGAGAAATCCCGGTGGCAGGGGAGACAGAGTCCCACCCGGAGGATCCGCCGGATCTCCGGGCCGGAAAAGGCCGAAACCCCGGGCCTAAAGTTCACCAGGGGTTCCCCGGAAAGGTTGGTAAGCGCCGAAAGTCCATGTTTCAGGCCCAGAAGTTCCGCGGGGGCCTCGGCCGGGGTGAAACGCCACTTCCCTTTACCGAGATAGGTAAGGGAACCGTAGCCCAGGCCCACGGTCTTTGCCGACTGGTGACAGTCTCTGCAGGTTCTCGCCTTTCCCGTTCCGTGGGGATACATGTGGGACCAGGTGATGCGCCGGAACTCCCGCTCCACCTTCCCCTCCGGGGAAAGGAAGGTCACGAAGTCCTGTCAGCCCGGAACCAGCACCGTGACCCGCCCCCGGTAAAGGCCCAGGGTGGGGGCCTTGAGCCGCATGTAGCTCCGGAATTCCTCCCAGAGACCGGGGGTCTTGCGGAAGGAGAGCTTGTCGAGCTGTTTCTCCCCGGCGCTCCGGCGCACGTGACAGCCGAAACACTGGGGCACCCTGCGGTCGTGGCAGGCCCAGCAGGCAAGCCTCCGGTGCACCGGGTGCCGGCAGGCCACCGGATCCGGCCTTTTCACGGCAAGGAGTTTTCCCGTGAGTTTGGTCCGTAAGAAGATTTTTCCGTCCTTTACTATCAAATTTGGAAGCGGGGTCCCCTTTTTGGTGCGTCCGAGGCCCTCGTGGCAGGCCTCGCAGGTGATCTCCAGCGACTCCTCAAGATGGGCGTAGGCCTTGCCGTCACCCATGGTCTCGTTCTGCACGTGACAATCCACGCAGCTCATGCCGGCCTTAAAATGCACATCCGGGGGGATGCGTTCCACGAAACGGCCGTCGGGAAGCTCCTCGGCCCCGAAGGTTCCGTCCCGGATGGGGGCCCCGTA
>WGAR01000052.1 GCA_015494725.1 Thermodesulfobacteriaceae bacterium
AGCAGCCCGGAGCGCTCCGGCCCCTTCCCGGAGGTGCGAGATCGGGAAGGACGCGTTCTTCTGCGCACCGAGCGCCGTTTCCGGCTTTACTATCTGGAAAAATCTCCCCTTCCTCCGGCGTTGCGCAGACTGGCCTCCCCGGAAGAACTTCGGGGCGCGCCTCCTTATCTTCTGGCCGAGGGTCTTTCTCCGCGGCAGGCCGCCTTCTACCGCCGAGTCTCCGGGGTGCTGCTGGAGGAATATCGGGTCCCGTATTTTACCGGCGGGCGCCCCTTTGAGATCCTGCTTCAGCCCCTTCTGCGCCGGGGAATCCTTTTTCGCACTTCTCTCCTGCGGCTTACTCTGGCCTGGGAGGTCCAGGAAAGGCTCTATCGGAGTCTGCGGCGGTTCGACTCCTCAGGGGGGCGTGTGGGGGCTGCGGTGATAGATCTGGCCACCGGAGAGGTTTATGGTCTGGTGGGCCTTCCGGTTTCGGCCCCTAACCCCCTGCTTCAAGAACTCTATCCGCTGAAAGGGGACCTGACCCGGGAGGGAGTCTTCGGTCTCAAAACAGGTATAGAGCTTCCCGAATCTCCGGGAATCTACTGGCCCTCCGGGCAGATCCTGGCCACTCCTCTCCAGGTGGTAAGGGCGCTTTCGCGCCGACTCTGCGGATGGGCTCCGGAGATCCATCTAATAAAACACCCCCCCAGGGCCCTCTGTGCCTTTAGAGGCAAAATCGAGTCCGGGGAGTATATTTATAAAAATAAACGTTCCTGGTTTTATCTGAGATTGTGGCCGGAAAAAAAGCCTCGTTTTGCCCTTCTGCTGGCCGGAGAAGGGGTACGCCTTCGGCCTGCGCCGGTGGTGCGCGGCTGGACCGAGGTCCTATGGCGGTGGTTGCCCGAGGGGCCTCGGGCCCCGGGAAAGGGATTTCCGGATCTCCGGGGCCTTACCCTGCGGGCGGCCCTGGAACGACTGCCGCGGCAGAAGCTGACCGTCGAGTTTCAAGGAGTGGGGCGGGTGATACGTCAGTGGCCCCGTCCGGGGACCCCCTGGAATAAGGTGAAGGGATGCAAACTTTATCTGGGCGATGCGACTTAAAGATCTCTTGAAGGAGATAGATGTCCTGGAGATTCTGGGCACCCCCGAAGGGGAGATAAGGGGGATAGAGGACGATTCCCGTGGGGTGTCTCCCGGGGCCCTTTTTGTGGCCCGGCGCGGAGTGCGGGTGGATGGACACCGGTATATCCGAGAGGCCGTATCCCGGGGAGCGGTGGCGGTGGTAAGAGAAGATCCTCCGGAGCCGGGACTTCCCGTGGTTCAGATCAGGGTGCCGGATAGTGCCGAGGCCCTGGGGCGTTTGATGGGGGCCTTTTACGGCCATCCCCAGAGGGATCTCTTTCTTGTGGGCATCACCGGCACCAACGGAAAGAGTTCCGTGGCCTGGATGCTGAGGGAAGCCCTGCAAAGGCTGGGACAGCCGGCGGGCCTGATAGGTACCCTGCTTTACGATACCCTGCGCCGCCGGGAGAAGGCCCGGGAGACCACCCCGGGACCGAAGCTCCTTTACCCCCTTCTGGCGGAGATGCGGGCGGCCGGGGCCAGGGCCGCGGTGCTGGAGGTGTCCTCGCATGCCCTGGCCCAAAAAAGGGTGGCCGGGCTGTCTTTTTCCGTGGGGGTCTTTACCAATCTTTCCCGCGATCATCTGGACTACCATCACGATCTCGAGGAATATTTCGCGGCCAAACGGCTCCTTTTTGAAAGACATCTGGCCGAAGACGGGGTGGCGGTGGTGAACGGGCGCGATCCCCGGGGAAGGAGGCTTGTGGAGGATCTTTCGGGAAGGGTGCGGGTGGTGCAGCTTTTTCGGAATCCCACTGTGGAGATCGTGGAACGGAGTTTCCGTGGGCTCCGGGTGCGCATTCGGGAGGGGGCGGTGGTTCTGGAGATAGGAACCCGGCTTTTCGGGGATTTTCAGGCCGAAAACCTGCTTGCGGTCTGGGCGGTCCTGCGGGTAATGGGATGGGGGCCGGAGGAGGTAGCCCGGGCTCTCGAGGGGATAGAGGCCCCTCCGGGGCGTCTCGAGCCGGTGGCCTCCTTCAACGGCGGAAGGGTTTTCGTGGATTATGCCCATACGCCCGAGGCCCTGGAGGTGGCCCTTTCCAGCCTGCGGAAGATCACCCCGGGGCGACTTCTTTGCCTCTTTGGCTGCGGGGGCAACCGGGACCGGGGAAAACGTCCCCAGATGGGGCGGGTGGCAGCCAGGCTCTCCGACCGGGTTTTCGTTACTTCGGACAACCCCCGCGAGGAGGACCCCGGGGATATTATTCGGGAGATCCTTTCCGGTATGAACGGAGGGGCTCCCCGGGAGGTGGAGCCGGATCGCCGTATGGCCCTGCGCCGGGCCCTGCTAGCCCTCGGCCCCGGGGATGTGCTCCTGGTGGCCGGAAAGGGGCACGAGGATTACCAGGAGATCGCCGGACGGCGTATCCCTTTTTCCGATCGGGAGGAGGTGAAGAGACTTGTCCAGGAACTTTCTTGATACCGAGGAAGTAATACGCGCCACCGGGGGAATGCTTCTTAACGGGGACATGGGGATCGTCTTTTCCGGGGTCTCCACGGATACCCGAACCCTGCGTCCTGGGGAACTCTTTGTGGCCCTCCGGGGAAAACGTTTCGATGGGCACGAATTCTGGCGCCAGGCCGTGGAAGCCGGGGCCAAGGGGTTGGTCCTCTCGCGGATCCCGGGGGATCTGGAATTAGAGGAATTTCCCAGGACCGTTTCCGTGATTCTGGTGCGGGATACACTTCAGGCTCTGGGGGAGATAGCCCGATATTACAAGCATAAACAGGGGTTCCGGGCCCTGGCCATTACCGGCTCCTGCGGCAAGACCAGTACCAAGGAAATGTGTGCGGCGGTGCTTTCACGTCGCTTTCGGGTCTTTCGGAACCCGGGAAACTTCAACAATCTGGTAGGGCTTCCTCTTTCGGTACTTGCCGTCCCGCCGGATACCGAGATAGGGGTGTTCGAGCTGGGAATAAGTGTTCCCGGAGAAATGTCCCGTTTGCGCGAGATACTGGACCCGGTGGCAGCTCTTATTACCAATGTTCGCCCGGCGCATCTGGAGGGGCTGGGTTCGGTGGAGCGGGTGCTGGAGGAGAAGTTTCGGCTCTACGCCGAGTTGCCGGAAACAGCCCGGATTATCGTGAATCGAGACGAAGAGGAACTTTACCGCCGGAGCCGGGATCTCCCCCAGGCCCGCATCACCTATGGCCTGCATATCGAGGCCGAGGTGCGGGCCGAGGATATACGGGTGCGGCCGGAGGGTACGGAGTTTACCCTCTGGGTGGAGGAAAAACGGTTCCCCGGGGTCAGGATTTCCTTTCTGGGAGACCACTTCGTGCGGAACGCCCTGGCGGCGGTGGCAGCGGGGCTGGTGTTCGGGGTGTCACCGGAGGAGGCCCTTTCCGCCCTGGCCGAGATGAAACCGGTGCCCGGGAGGCTCCGTCCCCTTCGCACCAAAAAATATTTTCTCCTGGATGATACCTATAACGCCAATCCGGGGTCCATGTACGAAGCGCTCAAGACCTTCTGGGAGGTGGCTCAGGAGTTCTCGCCCCGGGTGGTCATTCTGGGGGATATGCTCGAGCTAGGAGATGAGGCCGAACGCTTTCACGAAAGCGTAGGATATATGGCCGGAAGGATAGCCCGATGGGTCTGGGCGGTGGGGGAATACGCCTCGCTGGTGGCCCGGGCCGCAAGCAAGGTGGGGGCGCAGACCCGGGCCTATGCCCGGGTGGAGGAGCTTCTGCCGGAGCTGGATCTCCCTGCCGGGGCGGCGGTGTTGATCAAGGGTTCGCGGGCCATGGGCCTGGAACGAGTGGTGGAAAAACTGCGGGAGGAATAAGGGGTGCTTTATCATCTGCTTTATCCGCTTCGTGAGTGGTTCGGGCCCTTTAACGTATTTCGGTACATTACCTTCCGTACTTTTTACGCCACGGTTACCGCCGGCCTGCTGGTCTTCTTTTTGATGCCCCGGTTTATCGCCTACTTTCGTCGCAAACGTATGGGGCAGGTTATCCGGGAGGAGGGGCCGCAGAGCCATCACACCAAGGCCGGCACCCCCACCATGGGAGGGGTGGTAATGATCGCTGCGGTTACCCTGGCGGTCCTCCTCTGGGGCAATCTCACCAATCCCTATCTCTGGTTGGCCCTGGGGACTCTCCTGAGCTTCGGTTTCCTAGGGTTTGTGGATGATTACCTCAAACTTACCCGGGGCCGCAATCTGGGGCTGAGGGCCCGGGAGAAACTCCTGGTTCAGGCCGTACTGGTGGTCGGACTCTGGTTCCTTCTCTTTCGGGTGGTGGGTCTTTCCGA
This sequence comes from Thermodesulfobacteriaceae bacterium, assembly GCA_015494725.1. Taxonomy (GTDB): domain Bacteria; phylum Desulfobacterota; class Thermodesulfobacteria; order Thermodesulfobacteriales; family Thermodesulfobacteriaceae; genus Thermosulfurimonas_A. The sequence continues at coordinate 4,361 of WGAR01000052.1, forward strand.
TGAGCTCGTTTTTCCCTTCCTGAAGATGCTCCATCCGGAACTCGGTCTGCTCTATCTCCCCTTCCTCTTTCTGGTGGTGGTGGGCACCTCCAACGCCATGAATCTTACCGATGGTCTGGATGGCCTGGCCATTGTGCCCTTCATGGTGGTGGCCGGGGTCTATGGACTCCTGGCCTACCTTACCGGACACGTGAAATTCGCCCATTATTTGCAGATTCCCTATGTGCCCGGGGTGGGGGAGCTGGCGGTCTTCTGCGGGGCCCTTTTCGGGGCCGGCCTGGGATTCCTCTGGTATAACGCTCATCCCGCGGAAATCTTTATGGGAGACGTGGGGTCCTTGGGGCTGGGAGCGGCCCTGGGAGCCGTGGCGGTGATGGTTAAGGAGGAATTACTTCTGGTGGTGGCGGGAGGGCTTTTTGTGGCCGAGGCCCTTTCGGTCATCCTTCAGGTGGGATATTTTAAATTGACCGGAGGGCGACGTCTCTTTCGGATGGCCCCTCTGCATCATCATTTTGAACTCTCCGGCTGGCCGGAAAATAAAGTGGTAGTACGTTTCTGGATCGTGTCTGTAATCTGCGGCATTCTGGCCCTTTCCACCCTTAAGTTGAGGTGAAGATGCTGGACCTGAGGGGAGCCAAAACGGTGGTTCTGGGTTTCGGACGTAGTGGCCGGGCCGCGGCCCGTCTGCTGGCGGTGCTGGGAGCCCGGGTGGTGGTGTCCGAGACCCGCCGGGCCGAGAATCTTCCCCCGGGAGATTATTATGCCCTGCAGGAAAGGGGCGTGAGGTTCGAGACCGGGGGGCATCGGCAGGAAACCCTTCTCGCCGCGGATCTGGTGGTGACGAGCCCCGGAGTGCCTCCGGAGGTGTGGGCTCAGGCCCGTAAAAAAGGAATACCGGTATGGGGAGAGCTGGAGCTGGCCTTTCGGGCCCTGCGCAAACCGGTGCCCATCCTGGCGGTAACCGGTACCAACGGGAAGACCACCACCACCGCCATGATCAGCGATATCCTGCGCCTTTCGGGGTTCAAGGTATTTACCGGCGGAAATTATGGGGTTCCGCTTTCCGAATATGTCCTTTCCGGGGAGCCGGCCGAACGCCTGGTGCTCGAGGTGTCCAGTTTTCAGCTGGAAACCGTGGAACGCTTTGCTCCCACCGTGGCCGCCGTTCTCAATCTAACCCCGGATCACCTGGAGAGGTATTCGGATCTGCAAGAGTATGCCCGGGCCAAACTTCGACTCCTGGAGAATCTTTCCGGGGAGGGGCTGGGGTTGATACCCCATCCGGACCTGCCCGGAGCCGGCGGAGACCTTTTGTGGCGGGAGTTCCGCGGATCGCAGCGGATCCTCTTTTTCGGTCGGGCTCCGGGGCTGGCCGTGGAGGTGCGCCAGGGAGAGTTCGTCCTGCGCCCGGGGGAGAAAGAGGAAACCTATTCTCTCTCCGGCTTCAGGCTCTGCGGCGAACACAATCGGCTCAATTTCGCGGTGGCCGCCTTTATGGCCCGCGTTTCCGGGGCCGAGCCCGGGGCCATCCGCAAGGCCCTGCGGAGTTTCGTGGGGTTTCCCCATCGTCTGGAATACATCGGGAATTTCGGAGGGGTATATTTTGTAAACGACTCCAAGGCCACCAATGTGGATGCCACCCTGCGGGCCCTGGAAAGTCTTCCGGCTCCCATAATCCTCCTTGCCGGGGGGCAACACAAGGGGGCCTCCTACCGGCCCCTCTTTCAGGCCGTTCGTTCCCGGGTACGTATTTTGATCCTCATGGGGGCTTCGCGTTTTCTCATGGCCGAGGAGCTGGCCGGGGCTACCGAAACCCATCTGGTGGAGAATCTTCCCGAGGCCCTGGCCCTGGCCCTGCGCCTGGCCCGTCCCGGGGACACGGTACTTCTTTCTCCGGCTGCGGCCAGTTTCGATCAGTTCTCTTCCTACGAGGAACGGGGCGAGGTCTTTCGGGATCTGGTGCTGAGTTATGCTCCCAAGGTGCTGGCTCCGGAGGAAAGACCGGAGGTCTATCACTGATGCGCTGGGTGATTGCCGGTGGAGGTACGGGTGGGCATCTTTTCCCGGCCCTGGCCCTGGCCGAAAGGGTGAGGGCCGGGGGCGGGGAGGTGCTTCTGGTGGGCTGCGGCCGCCGGATAGAAGAAATGGTCCTTTCAGGGGCCCCTTTCCCGGTGGCTACCATTAGCGGCGAAGGGCTGCTGGGAAAGAGCCCGATGCTCAAGATGCGGGCTCTTTTGCGTCTTGGCCGGGGGGTGCGCGAGGCTGTGACCCTTATCCGACGGTTTTCCGCGGATGTGGTCTTCGGGACCGGAGGGTACGCCTCTTTCCCGGCGGTGGTGGCGGGAAAGCTTCTGCGCAAGGTCCTGGGGCTTCACGAACAGAACGCTCTTCCCGGCTTGGCCAATCGGATATGCGGGAGGATGGTGCACAGGATCTTTGTGAGTTTTCCGGGTACGGAGAGATATTTTCCCGCCCGCAAGGTTATCCTTTCCGGAAACCCGGTGCGGGAGGAGATCCTGGCTCCTCGAGCCCGGGAACACGCCGGTCCGGGGGTGCTGGTCCTGGGAGGGAGCCAGGGGGCCCGGGGGCTTAATCGTTTGATGGTGGAGGTGGCTCCGAGACTGCGGGAGCGGCATCCGGATCTTTATCTCCTTCATCAGACCGGGGAGAGGGACGAGGCCTGGGTACAGGAGGCCTACCGGAAAAGGGGGCTTGCGGTGCGGGTGAAGGCTTTTATTCGGGATATGGCCTGGGCCTATGCCCAGGCGGATCTGGTGATTTCCCGGGCCGGGGCCACCACCGTGGCCGAGATCTGCGCCCTGGGTAAACCGGCTGTCTTTATCCCCTTTCCTTACGCCACTCACGGACATCAGGAAAAGAACGCCCGGGTGGTGGTGGAAGCCGGAGGGGCCCTTCTCTTTCGCGAGGGAGAGATTACCCCGGAGAAACTGGCCGAGGAGGTTTCCGCCCTGCTTTCGGACCCGGACCGATTGGCTTCCATGGGGCAGAGGGCCCGGGCCCTCTTTCGGCCCGGGGCGGCGGAGACCATTGTCCGAGAAATGGAGGTCTTGACCCATGTTTAAGGATCGAACCTTCCATCTTATAGGTGTGGGTGGGGTGGGAATGAGCGGTCTGGCTCGGTTGCTCAAGGCCCTGGGGGCCAGGGTTTCGGGCTGTGACCTGAGACGCACCGCCACCACCGAGGCCCTGGTTCGCGAGGGGATAGAGGTCTTTTACGGCCATCACCCCTCCCATCTGGAGGGTTGCGAGGTGGTGGTCTATTCCTCGGCCATTTCGCCTCACCATCCCGAACTCGAAGCCGCCCGCCGGCACGGGATCCCGGTGCTTCCCCGGGCGGAGATGCTGGCCGAGATCATGGCCTCCCATCCCAAAAGTATCGCCGTGGCCGGCTCCCACGGCAAAACCACCACCGCCTCCATGATCGCGGCGGTGCTCTCCGGGGCGGGGCTCGATCCCACCGTGGCCGTGGGGGGAAGGGTGAACAACCTGGGGGTGAATGCCTGCCTGGGAAAGGGCGAGTATCTGGTAGCTGAAACCGACGAAAGCGACGGGTCCTTTCTTATGTTGCGCCCCTATATAGCGGTGATAACCAACATAGATCGCGAACATCTGGACTTTTACGCCGATTTCGAGGCCATTAAAAGGGCCTTCCTTCGGTTTACCCACCGGGTATCTCCGGAGGGGGCCCTGGTGCTCTGTGCGGATGATCCCGGGATCCGGGAGATCCTCCCCGGGGTTTCCGGAAGGTTTTTGACCTATGGTTTCACCTCCGAGGCCGAACTCCGGGGTGAGGTTATTTCCCGGGAGGCCTTTCCCCGGGTAAGGGTGAATTTCCGGGGTCGTCTCCTGGGCGACTTTCGGCTTCCGGTCCCCGGGCTTCACAACGCGGAGAATGCCCTGGCCGCCATCGGGGTGGGACTATTCCTGGGACTTACCTTTGAGGATATCCTTAAGGGACTATCCAGTTTCCGGGGCGTGGGGAGGAGGCTGGAGTTCAAGGGCGAGGTTTATGAGGTACCGGTCTTTGACGACTATGCCCACCATCCCCGGGAACTGCGGGCCACCCTGCGCACCCTGAGGGAGCTTTTCCCGGAGCGCCGCATCCTGGCGGTATTTCAGCCCCACCGTTACACCCGCACCCGCGCCCTCTGGCGAGAATTCGTACAGGTGCTGTGTGAGCCCGATATCCTTTTTCTTACCGAGATCTATCCGGCCTCCGAAAGGCCGCTTCCCGGGGTAACCGGAGAGAGTTTTTATCGGGCGGTAAAACGTATTCGCGGAGCCAGGCCCACCCTTTATGCCCCCGATCTGGAGGCGGTGCGGGCTCAGGTGGAGTTCTTCCTCTCCCCCGGGGATCTGGTGATTACTCTGGGGGCCGGGGATGTGTATCGGGTGGGAGAGGATCTGCTCCGGGAAACCAGGATGGTGCAGGTAGCCTGAGATGCGGACTCTGGCCGAAGACTTGCGCAGCATGGGGCTGACCACCAAAGAAGGAGTGAGCCTGCGGCGTTATACCACCGTGCGCACCGGGGGAAGAGCCGCCCTGATGGTCTTTCCGCGGACCCTGGGCGAACTGGAAAAACTCTGGCTTTACCTTCAGCGTCGCGGGGTCCCCTATTTCCTTCTGGCCGGGGGCAGCAAGGTCCTTTTCCCGGATGAAGGGTTTTCCGGGGTGGTGATCAATCTTCGTCATCTCTCCGGTTTTCGGGAGCTCTCTCCCGGACGCCTGGAGGTGCTCTGCGGAACCCCGGTGGCGGCGCTCATAGCTTACGGACTAAAAAGAGGTTTCCGGGGCTTCGAGTTTCTGGCCGGCGTGCCGGCCACCCTGGGCGGTGCCATCCGCATGAATGCCGGGGCCTTCGGGCAGACCACCGGAACCCTGGTGGAGGAGGTCTGGTTCCTCGACTCCCGGGGGCTCCGAAAGGTGGAGCGCACCGGGCTCTCCTTCCGTTACCGCCGGCTGGTCCCCGAGGGCCTGGTGGCCAAGGCGGTGGTGCGTCTCCTTCCGGCTTCCCCCCCGGAGGTGCGGGAGAGGGTGAAGGCCTTAATCCGGGAGCGCCGGTGCAAACAACCCCTGGGGCAGCCTTCCTTCGGCAGTGCCTTTCTCAATCCGGATACCGGGCCCCCGGCGGGCTGGCTCATCGAAAGGGTCGGGCTCAAAGGCAAAAGGCGGGGGGGAGCCCGGATAAGTCCCCGGCACGCCAATTTCATTGTCAACGAGGGAGGGGCGCGCAGTCAGGATATCCTGGATTTGATGGAGGAGGCCCGGGAGAGGGTCTTTCACCGCTTCGGAATCCTGCTTCAGACGGAGGTCAGGGTTGTTCGGGCGTAGGAGGGGCTGGCTTAAACTTGTTGCGGGGATATTGGGTCTGGGGGTCTTTTTCCTGGGGGGCTGGCTTTTTCTGCACCGGGTGAATCTCTTCCCTCTTGAGGAGGTGCGCTTTGAGGGCCTGAAAAGGGTCTCGGAGGCGGAACTCCGTCAGATCCTTCCGGTGGAAAGGGGGACTAATCTCTTCCGGGTGAATCTAAAGGAGGTGAAAAGAGTCCTGGAAAGACATCCCTGGGTGGCTTCGGTGGAGGTCTCGCGGGATCTGCCGCATACCCTGAAAATATACGTGCAGGAGGAGGATCCCATAGCCCTGGTGGTCCTTTCCGGCAAACTTTATTTTGTGGATCCCTGGGGGAAGGTCTTTGCCCGGGCCCCCCGCAAGGCCCTTTTCGACTATCCGGTGGTAAATGTGGAGAAACCCTCCCTCCTGCAGAAGGAAGCCGATTTTTTGCGTCTTATGGCCTGGGTGCGGGATAAAGATATCTATCTTCCCTGCTACGAGAGTTTCTCCCAGATCTATCTGGGATCCGACCGGATCATCCTCTATACCAAGGATGGTCTTAGGATCCGGTTTGACCCCGAGCCCCTGGCCCAGCTTAAGGCCGACTATCGCAGACTGGATCGGATCATGACCTATCTTTACCAGGAAGGGCTTTACCGGAAGGCTGCGGCCATAAGGCTTGATTATCCGGGAAATACGGCCCTCCTGGCCTATCGAGAGGAGCCGAAAAGATGAAAGGCCCGAAGGAAAGATCTCTGCTGGCGGCCCTGGACGTAGGAACCAGCAAGATATGCTGTCTCATTGCCGAAAAAAAGGAGGAGGAACTCACGGTCCTGGGGGTGGGGCTTTCCCCGGCCCGCGGTCTGCGGAAGGGGGTGGTAATCAACATCGAGGAAGCCGGCGAGGGGATTCGTCAGGCCCGGCAGGAGGCCGAGGCCCAGGCCTACGAAGAGATCCGGGAGGTCATCACCGGTATTGCCGGTTCCCATATCCAGAGTCGGGAAAGCCCCGGGGTTATCGCCCTCAAGGAGGGAGAGGTTCGGCCCGAGGACGTGGAACGGGTGCTCGAGGCGGCGCGGGCGGTCACCCTTTCGGAGGATCGAATCATCCTCCACGTCCTTCCTCAGGAATACAGTGTGGATCGGCAGAGCGGGATCCTTCATCCCGTGGGGATGAGCGGGGTGCGTCTGGAGGCCCGGGCCCTTCTGGTGGAGGCCTCGGCCTCGGCGGTCCAGAATCTCCTTAAATGTGCAAACTGGGCCGGGCTCGAGGTCTCCGCGGTGGTGCTCCAGGCCCTGGCTTCGGCCGAGGCGGTGCTCACCCCGGAAGAAAAGGAACTCGGGGTGGCCCTGATCGATTTCGGCGGAGGCACCACCGACATAGCCGTCTTTGCCGAGGGGTCCCTACGCTATACGGCTTCGGTGCCGGTGGGAGGGGATCTTCTGACTACCGATCTTACCGTGGGATTGAAGGCCCCGCGCGCAGCCGCCGAAAGGATCAAGGAAACCTACGGAGTATGCCTTCCCGAACTGGTGGAAAACGACGAGACCCTGGAGGTCCCTTCTCTGGGACAGAAACCCCCGCGCCGAATCTCGCGAAGGATCCTGGCGGAAATACTGGAGCCCCGGGTACAGGAACTCCTGGAGATCCTCAACACCAACCTGGAACATTCCGGTCTCAAGGGTCGTCTGAGTGCCGGGGTGGTCATCACCGGAGGTTCGGCCCTGCTCGCCGGGCTTCCGGAATTTGCCGAACAGATTTTCGAGCTACCGGTACGTATCGGATATCCGGCCCGGCTCTCCGGGCTGGGGGAGGAGGTGAATCATCCTCGTCTCTCCACCGCGGTCGGGCTTCTGCTCTATGCCGACCGATACCTGAATGTGTCTTCGGAAAAGACGTCCTCTGAGGGGTTGATGGCCAAGGTTAAGAAAATACTGGGTTTAGGGGGGTAAAGATGAACTTTGAACTGGTGGAAAACGAATATCAGGCCCGCATAAAGGTGGTAGGGGTAGGTGGGGGAGGAGGCAACGCCATCCGGAACATGATTCGCAAGGGCCTCAAGGGGGTGGAATTTATCGCCGCCAATACCGATTATCGGGTCCTGGACCTCAATCCGGCCCCGGAAAAGATCCAGCTGGGCAAGGATCTGACCAAGGGGCTGGGAGCCGGGGGAAATCCCGAGGTGGGCAGGGAGGCGGCTCTGGAGGCCGAAGAGGAGATTCGTCGGGTGCTTTCCGGAGCGGACATGGTCTTTATCACCGCGGGTCTGGGAGGAGGTACAGGCACCGGAGCGGCCCCTATTTTTGCCCGGATAAGCAAGGAACTGGGGGCCCTTACCGTGGCCGTAGTCACCAAGCCCTTCCGTTTTGAAGGAAAACAGCGCATGCTGGTGGCCCAGCGGGGCTTGGAGGAACTGAAAAAATATGTGGATACTATTATCACCATTCCCAACGATCGTCTCCTGGCCATGGCCTCCCCCAATGCCAAATTGATGGAGATGTTCGAAAGGGCCGACGACGTCCTTTATTATGCGGTGAGGGGTATCTCGGACCTGATCCTCTTTCCCGGATACGTGAATCTGGATTTTGCCGATGTGAGGGCGGTTATGACCGACATGGGCGGCTTGGCCCTCATGGGCACCGGGATAGCCAGCGGCGATCATCGAGCCGAGGCCGCGGCTCAGAGTGCCATATCCAGTCCCCTTCTGGAGGATATTTCCATTTCCGGAGCCCGGGGGGTGCTTCTCAACATCACCGCCCATCCCGAAACCCTTACCATGGAGGAGGTCCAGCTTATCTCGGATAAGATTTCCCAGGAGGCCCACGAGGAGGCCAAGATCTTCTGGGGGGTGGTCTTCGACGAGGAGATCGGGGACGAACTCCGGGTAACGGTCATAGCCACCGGCATTGGATCCCAGGAGGAGCGCGCCCGGGAAAAAGAACAGAAGATCCTGCCCTTTGAGAAGCCTCAGGAGGAAAAAGAGGAGAGATCTGTGCGTACGCGGCGCCGCAGCCGCATCCTGGACTATATTCCCACCGAGGAGGAACTGGAGATCCCGGCTTTTTTGAGACGCAAGGCGGATTAGAGCACCATGCGGATCATACGGTGGGCATGGCACTGGAGGTTTACCGCCACCGGCAGGCTGGCAATGTGGGAGGGATGGGTCTCCAGGTGCACGGCCAGGGCCGTGGTGCGCCCCCCTAGCCCCAGGGGGCCTATGCCCAGGCGGTTTATTTCTCCCAGGATCTCCTTTTCCAGACGGGCCACCTCTTCCCGGGGATGGGGATTTCCCAGGGGGCGCAGGAGGGCCTTTTTGGCCAGGTAGGCCGCATATTCGAAGTCTCCCCCCAGCCCGATCCCCACCGTTACCGGGGGGCAGGGGTTGGCTCCGGCCTGAAGCACGGTTTCCACCACGAAACGTTTCACCCCTTCCAGCCCGGCGGCAGGGGGTAACATGGCCAGGCGACTCATGTTTTCACTGCCGCAACCCTTGGGCAGGAGAAAGATTTCCAGATCCTCGCCGGGAGTAAGTTCCAGGTGGATGATCCCCGGAGTATTGGTTCGGGTGTTCTTGCGGGAAAGGGCCTCACACACTGAGGCCCGAAGATAGCCCCTTCGGGCTCCCTCACGCAGCCCTTCCTCTACCGCTGCATACAGTCCCCTTACCCGGACCTCCTCCCCCATGCGAATGAAGACCACGGGTATCCCGGTATCCTGACACAGAGGCAGTCCGTTTTCCCGGGCCAGGCGGGCGTTTTCGAGGAGGATCTCTAGGGAGGCCCGGGCCAGAAGATAGTCTTCTTTTTCCCGGGCGTCCCGGAGGGCCTTTTCCACCTCCTGCGGCAATTCCCGTACCGCAAGCTCCAGTCCCCGGGCGATGGCCTCTACGATCTTCCGGGAGGGTATCTCTCGCATCCTCTTCCCATTTTCCTGCTTTTATCCTTAAAGTTCAACCCCGTTTCGAGGCAGGGTTTCAAGGTTGACCATATCTTCAAAAAAGACTATTTTTAGCCAGATTCTTAAAGCGTGAAGGTAGATGCCCAAAAAGAAGAAATCCACACCGTTACCGGAAGCTTATAGCCGTTACTGGCCCTGGATTATTATCGGTGGCCTGTTGTTGCTCTTTTTCGTGGGGCCTTTGTTTCTGACCTATCCCAAGGAGGAGATCGCCTATAGCGAGTTCAAGGTCCTGGCCCGTCAGGGGCTGGTGGACAATCTGGTCCTCTCCCAGGATTATATCGAGGGAGAGCTCAAGCCCGGTGCGGCGGAGGTCCTTTCGCGTTTACGAAAGAAACCCCTGAAGGTGGGCCGGTATTTTCGCACCGGTCGGGTGAACGATCCGGAGCTGATTCCCCTTCTGGAGAAGAAGGGCATTCGTTTCAAGGCTCATCCCCGCTCCGGCTGGGTTTCCACGGTGCTTTCCTGGGTGCTTCCCCTTTTTCTGTTGGTGCTTTTCTGGCTTCTCCTCTTTCGACGCTTTGGCCCTCCGGAAGGCGGGGTTATGGGGATCGCCAAGAGCAAGGCCCGCATTTATGTCCAGGAGGACATCAAAGTCACCTTTAAGGACGTGGCCGGGGTGGATGAGGCGGTGGAGGAGTTGAAGGAGATCATCGAGTTTTTGAGGAATCCCCAGCGTTTCACCGCCCTGGGAGGGAAGATTCCCAAGGGGGTGCTTCTGGTGGGCCCTCCGGGCACGGGAAAGACGCTTCTGGCCCGGGCGGTGGCCGGGGAGGCCGGGGTGCCCTTCATCTCCATCTCCGGGTCCTCCTTCGTGGAGATGTTCGTGGGGGTGGGGGCGGCCCGGGTGCGGGATCTATTCGCCACCGCCGAACAAAAGGCTCCCTGCATCATCTTCATCGACGAGATCGACGCCCTGGGTAAAGTGAGGGGGGTTTCTCCGGTGGCCGGGGTGGACGAGAGGGAACAGACCCTAACCCAGCTTCTTACCGAGATGGACGGTTTCGATCCCAAAAAAGGCATCATTATTATTGCCGCCACCAATCGTCCGGAGATCCTGGATCCGGCCCTGCTCCGTCCGGGAAGGTTCGATCGCCACATCGTGGTGGACCGGCCGGATTTAAAGGGCCGGGAGGAGATCCTGAAGATCCACACCCGGGAGGTGAAGCTCGCCCCGGACGTGGACCTCAAGGTCATCGCCGCCCGCACTCCGGGGATGGTGGGGGCGGATCTTGCCAACATCGTCAACGAGGCCTGTCTGCTTGCCGCCCGTAAGGGTAAGGACCAGGTGGAGATGGAGGATTTCGAAGAAGCCGTGGATCGGGTTATCGCCGGGCTTGAGAGAAAGAACCGCTATCTTTCCGCGGAAGAGAAGCGTCGCGTGGCCTATCACGAGACCGGGCATGCCCTGGTGGCGGCCTCGGTCCCCGGAGCCGATAAGGTGCACCGTATCTCCATCATCCCGCGGGGTATCGGGGCCCTGGGTTACACCCTGCAGCTTCCCACCGAGGACCGCTATCTCCTTACCCGGGGCGAGCTTCTGGATCGGCTGGCGGTGCTTCTGGGGGGGCGGGCGGCCGAGGAGCTGGTCTTTGAAGAGGTCTCCACCGGGGCCCAGAACGACCTGGAGAAGGCCACCGAGATCGCCCGGGCCATGGTCATGGACTACGGGATGAGCGACAAGCTGGGGCCCCAGACCTTCCGGCGGCGTGAGCATCTCTTCCTGGAGGTTCCCTTCCGCGAGCGGGAGCTCCTTTCCGAGGAGACGGCCCGGGCCATCGACGAGGAGGTGAGTCGTCTCCTGAGAGAGGCCTACTCCCGGGCCCGGGAGATCCTTTCCCAGAACCGCGAACGCCTGGAAAAGATTGCCCAGCTTCTTCTGGAGAAGGAAGTCCTGGAAGGACAGGAACTGGAAGATCTGCTTTATTCCGGGGCGAAAAATTCCCGAGATCCGGACTAGGAAATTTTTATTTCCTAAAAGTCCCCCAAATCGTGTCTTGACAAACTATCATAGAATGATTTACAAATATTTAAGGAAGGAAATTAGAGTGTGGGAGGTGAAAGATATGCGTAAATACTATTGGTTGGGTTTTCTGGTTTTGGCTTTGCTCCTGTGGATGGGGCGGGTTCAAGCGCGGGTAAGCGGGGTGTGTAGCAACTGTCACACCATGCATAATTCCCAGGGCGGAAACCCCATGACCTATAACGGCCAGGGGCCCTATCGGATGCTCCTGCGGGGCGATTGTGTTGGGTGTCACGCCCAGGCCTTCTCCAACTCCAATGCCACCGGTGCCATTATTAACAGCATTCCTCAGGTCTATGTGATCGATCAGGGGGTAGGAAACGGGGCTACACTTTACAAATTCGATGATTTTAGTACTCGCGGAATCCTGGCCGGAGGTAACTTCTGGTACGTCACCCAGGGCGACCAGTACGGTCACAATGTAGCCGGGATCGTAAACAAAGACGCCACCCTGCAGACCCCGCCGGGTTTTGAGCCCAATTATGGTGGTGTGGCTCGTTCCAGCTGGCCGGCAGGCACTCAGGTGACCTGTGCCGGTACCTACGGATGTCACGGTGATCCTTCCAAGTCCGACGAGTTCGTGGCCCTTTCCGGTGCCCACCATGCCGACGACTCTACGCTGGATGGAAGCACTCCCGGGAAGAGCTATCGGTTCCTGCTGGGTATCGCCGGAGTAGAAGATCCTAACTGGGAGCTTAACCCCAGCTCTTCGGCTCACAACGGTTACTATGCCACCTCCATTACCACCCGGGGTTCCGGGAACAGCACCGGGACTACTCCGGACACGGCCTCTATAAACTTCCTGTGTGCGGAGTGTCACGGAAAGTTCCATGACTATGTACTCGAGAACTCCGGGGCTTACGGAACCAGCAATCCCTGGGTGCGGCACCCGGTGGACTTTGCTCTGAGTCAGGCGGTGACCAGTTCCGACAATTATACCCAGTATCCGAACCCCAGCCTCTTCAATAGTGTCTCGGCGGTGGGTCAGTACTTCCCGGATGTGCCTCTGGGCAATACCGCCTATGGCTTCCCGGTGAACAACAACGGCACGGTGAGCTCCACGGTCAACTTCACTGGTAACGATGATATCGTACTCTGTCTCTCCTGCCACAAGGCCCATGCTTCGCCCTGGCCGGATATGCTGCGGTGGGACTACAGTGCCTGTACGGCCGGCAATCAGAACGGAAACTGCGGTTGTTTCGCCTGTCATACCAACAAGTAAGCTCGGCCCGAGCTCTTGACGAGGGGGGCCGCAAGGCCCCCCTTTTTTGAAGTTAGATTTGGTTGTCCATGCGTCGTGCGGTTTGGTTAGCGTGTCTGATTCTCCTTATCGGAGCTCTTTTCTGCTGGGCCCAGGAAAGGGTTCCGGTAAGGAGACTCAAGGTAATAGCGGTACTCACGCGGGATGCGGAGGGGAGGACCTTCTTGAATCCGGTAGCGGTGGGGATAGATCCGGCAACCTATGAGGTTTATGTGGTAGATCCCGGGCGGTGGGAGATTACGGTCTTCAGTCCGGATTTCTTTCCCCGTTATTCCCTGGGTAAGGGGAGGGGGATTTTCCTTCCTTATGGGGTGGCCATAGACGAGGAAGGGCGTATTTATGTATGTCAGGCCTATACAGGGAAGAAGCCGGCGCGTCTCACGGTACTCAACGGGGCGGGTATCATTGAGAAGGAGATAATCTTTAAAGACATGCCTTTTAACGGGGCCGATGGTTTTGCCCCCAATTCGGTAGCCATTGGTCGGCGTCATATTTACGTCGCCGGTAGTGGTTTTGAGGGGGTGGTGGTGCTGGACCGGGAGGGACATTTCGTCCGGGTTATCCGGGTACGAGATCATCCGGCTCCGGAGCTTCCCCGCAAGTGGGCTCAGATCTCGGATGTGTATGTGGATTCCCGGGGGAGGGTCTATCTTTTGAGTGCGGAAATGGGGCGTTTTTATGTCTTTGACTCCTTGGGACATTTTTTGTTTAAAGGGGGTAAGAAGGGCGGTGGTCCGGGGAAATTGAGTCGTCCCCGGGGGATAGCCGCGGATCCGGAGCTGGGGCTTATTCTGGTGGTGGATTATATGCGTCACACGGGTTTGGCCTATTCTTATCGGGAAGGGCATTTTCTCTTTGAGTTCGGCGGGCGGGGGTGGTCGCCGGGGTGGTTTAATTATCCCACGGATATTGCGGTGGATCCGGCGGGGCGGATATATGTAGCCGATCTTTTCAATCATCGGGTGCAAGTCTTCGTTTTCGGGGAGGAAGAAGGTGTATTTTCGCCCTCGCCTTCCTTTATTACTCCCTTGAGGCCTTTGGAGACACCCAAGAAAAAACCGGGTAAAAAACCCCAATAAGGAGGCGCAGCCGTGAAAAGGGTGGTCCTTTTGGTAGTGGTTCTGACCCTGGTAGGTGGAGGTAGATTTGGGGCCTGGGGCAAGGAAGCGGTTAAAGCCCCGGCTCAGGTCAAGGCAGCCGCGGAAAAGCCTCAACCGGCGGTGCTTACGGATGCGGATTGTATAAAGTGTCATCCTCAGCAGGTAAAAGAGCTGGCCTCCAAAGGGCACAGGCACCGCAAGGTGGGTTGTCTGGGGTGTCACAAGGGGCACGCCCCGCTTTTTCCTAAGAGTAAGATGATCCCTAAATGTTCCGAATGCCATAAAGGGCAGGCCCATTTTACCTTGAAGAACTGCCTTTCCTGTCATACCAACCCTCACACTCCTTTGGAGATCACCTTCAAGAAGGGGCAGTACAAGAAGGCCTGTCTTACCTGCCATTCGGGGCCCGGGGAACAGATGGCCGAATTCCCCAGTGCGCATGCCCAGAAGCCCTGTAACTTCTGTCATACCCGACACGGTTACATTCCCACCTGTCTCAAGTGCCACAAACCCCATCTCAAGGGGCAGACCTTTGACGATTGTGTAGGGTGTCATCAGGCGCACAAGCCCACGCAGGTCACCTACGGAGCCAACATTCCCAATCGATTCTGTGGGGCCTGTCACGGCCAGATCGAAAAAACGCTTGAGTCCGGAAAGACCAAGCATGCGCGTCTGGCCTGTGTGTTCTGTCATCGGGGGGTCCACGGGGTGAAGCCTCGGTGTCAGACCTGTCATGGTATTCCGCATCCCCAGAGCATGTTACAGGGCTTTAAGGGATGTCTGGATTGTCACCAGGATCCACACAACCTGGTGAAATAGTTGAAAGTATCAATAATGAGAGGAGGGAGGGCAGAGATGAGGAAGGCGATTTTGATCTTGTTGGCTTTATGTACGGTGGTGGTTTTCTGGTTGACCTCCTGTACCGCTCCCCAGGCCGGAAAGAAGGTGGCTCCGGGTGCGCCGAGTGCGACCTCTGAGGTCCAGAAGAAGGCCCCGGCCAAGGCGGAAAAGGTGGTGGTAGCCAAGAAGGAGGAGAAGAAAAAGGAAGAGAAGCCCAAGAATATTTATGAGATGAAGATCAAGCCTCTTACGCCGGCGGAGTGTGCCCGCTGCCATTTTGGTATCTACGAGACCCTCAAAAAACACGGTGGCAAGCACCGGCAGGTATGTACCAATTGTCACAAGAAGTTTCATCAGTACAATCCCGTGGAGAACAACTGGAAGGAGATCATGCCCAAGTGCAATCGCTGTCACGGGTATCCTCACGGAAAGAAGGTCACGCAGTGTCTTTCCTGTCACCGGAACCCGCACAGTCCCCGGACCATCAAGCTGGCGGACGTAAGCGGTAAGTGTGGTCTCTGCCACAAGAAAGAGACGGCCTGGCTCCAGAATCATGAGAGTGCTCACCAGGATGTGGGTTGTGAGGGTTGCCATTCCGAGCGTCACGGGCGCATTCCCTCCTGTTTTGAGTGCCATGAGCAGGGGCACGTGAAGGGGCAGACGGTGAAGGATTGTCTGAAGTGTCACAATCCGCACATGCCGCTCAACATCAAGCCGTTCAAGGGGCTCATGGTGCAGAATCAGGTCTGCGGTTCCTGTCACAAGGTGGAGTTTGAGAAGCTTTCCACCACCGCGGCCAAGCACGGAAAGCTGGCCTGCACCTTCTGTCATCCCAAGCACGGGTTCAAGCCCAGGTGTGAAGGCTGTCACGGCAAGCCTCATTCCCCGGCTCTGCACAAGAGGTTCCCGCGCTGCTTGAAGTGCCATCTCGATCCTCACTCTCTGGGGATGGGGCCCAGGCGAGCGGGGGCCGGAGTGCACCCCAAATAATGTGTGTGGGTGATGCGTTTTTGGATATGGTTATTACTGGCCCTGGTGGCCACGACGGGTTCGGCGTGGGGGTTCGGGTTCTCCGCCAACTGGCAGCGTTCGGAGATCTCCGGAGCCCCCACGCTCTGGACCCAGAATTACACCTTTTCTTTTTCTCAGGAATTAAGCCGGGCCATGAACATGGGGGGGAGTGTACGCTACTCCCGCCAGAGTCAGGGGGATACCTGGCGGGAGAGCTGGGCTCCCTCCATATTTTTTAATCTTTCTAACGATCTATTTGGTTTTAACCTTACCGGTACCGGTACGCGCTCCGAAACCGAATCCACCCCGGTGATGAAAAGTCGCTCCTGGAGTGCCATTTTCAATACGGTATATCGGCAGGTGAGTATAAATCTCTTCGGGAATCTAAACCGGCAGTGGAACGAGGCCAGTCCCCGCACCGTGGATACCAAGAGTCACGGATGGGGGATTTCTCTGGCCCGTCGGTTCAAAGGGGGTCGGTTGAGGAATCTGAATGTCACCTACGATTATCGCTTCGACTATAACAAGGATCTGGTGGCCCTCTCCCGAACCAAGAGCTGGTCTCATGTAGGTCGGGTATCCTACAGCAGGGTCTTTTATGGATTTAATTTTTCCCTCTTTCAGCAGTATTCTTTTTTACACAGCGAATCCGATTACGCTCTGGGCCCGGGGGGGCGGACGAGGGTAGGGGTGGATCTTTCCTTTAACGGCACCCCTCCTTCCCTTATCCAGGTGGGGGACCAGATCGTGGTGATCTCCAATCGCGAGATCCAGGGCCTGGAGTTCTATCGAGACTGGGCCAATCGCATTTCCATTCCCGGTACCTATCGCTGGAACATTTATTACAGCGCGGACGGCCTAACCTGGAATACTCTGGCCTCAGGAGTGGCCCTTCCCTACGAATTTTCTTCTCCGCTTGATTATCGTTATTACAAACTGGAGGTGGTTTCCGGGCCTCCGGCCGGAGGAGAACCTCTTCCCGATCCCCGGGTAAGGGGTTTTTATTATGTAACGGAGGGACATACCGAGAGCGAAACCACCCATTACCAGGGTAACCTGAGCCTTTCCCGGAACTTTCCCCGGAACATCTATACCGGTTATTATTTTTCCTACGACATTACCTCTCCCAAAAAAGGGCCGGAGGAGAAACGCTTCAATCATTCCTTTTCTTCTTCCTGGACTCCCAATAAATATTTTCGCCCCCGTTTTACGGTTTCCTACAACCTGGATGACAAGGAAGATCGTCCCCGGGAGGAGACCTGGACTTATTCTCTGGGCATAGGATCCGACCCTCTGGAGACGGTGAGTATCAGCGGAGCTTATACCTACTTTAAACACTGGGTGGGAGGGGAACCCACCTCCCAGAACGAAGCTTACAGTCTGGGCACCCAGATGGAACTTTATCCGGATTTGATTCTCAAGATCAATGCGGGGTACAATCGCAACCAGAGTTTCGGAAATGCCACTTCGGTTACACGGACTTATTCCACCACCTGGGATCTGGTAGCGCGTCTGCGTCCGGAGGTCACCGTGGATTTTCGGGTGGACTATTCCCGTTCCAAACCCTCAGGAGGAGAGACCTCTACCTCCAAGCGTTATACCGGGACCCTGAACTGGCGCATTTCCGATATCCTCTTTTTTAATACCATCCACACTCTTACCGATTCGGATGGGACCACACAATATACTTATAATTATGCTATTTCTCTGGCTCCCACCCCGAAGATTCGTCTTAGCGGAGGCTGGAGTGGTTCCCGGGACGACACCAAGACCGATACCTATTCGGTGAATCTTTTCTGGGATCTGGGGCCGCACATCAACTTTAATACCAATTATGCCTGGACCAAAACCGACGGAGACACCAGCTGGAGCTGGTTTATCAACCTGAGTCTTGTTTTTTAGACATGAATCCTTAGAATAAACTTAAGGAGGCCTGAAAATGCGGAAGTTTTTCCTTCCGATTCTGATGCTGTTCCTGCTGTGGGGGTGTGGCACACGCGGGGAGATCCGGAGTTATCTGCGCCAGGGAGTGGATCCGGCCTTTGTGAAGCGGGTAGCAGTGCTCAAATTTGAGAATCACACCCGGAACAAGCAGGCCGCGGATCGGATGCGGGACATTGTAACCATGGAGGCTCTGGCTCTGGGGGTCTTTGATGTGGTAGATCGCACCGTGGTGGATGAGGTCCTTTCGGAGGAGGGTGTGGAAGAGGGCATGGGGCTGGATAAGGCCACCATCAGGCGTCTGGGAAAGCGACTCGGGGTGCAGGCCCTTCTGGTGGGAAGTGTGGATGCCTATGAGGAGGAAAGAGAGGGCTCCTACACCTATCCGGTGGTAAGTGTAAGTCTGCGCCTCATCGATGTAGCCTCCGGGGAGATAATCTGGAAGGCCGGAGGCACGGAGACAGGGTATAGTATGGTGGGAAGACTTTTCGGGTGGAAGCCCAAAAACGCCATTGAGGTAAGTTTTCGTTTGGTGGATAGACTTTTGAGGACTTTTAAATAAAGTATGGAGATTTCCTTTGTTCAAGAGGGTTTTAAATAAAGGCTTCTGGCTGGCCATCCTTATTCTGGTCTGGGCGGCGGCGGCCCGGGCGCAGATCATCGTCCTTCCTTTTGAGGATCTTAGCAAGGGGCTCAACGGTATTAACATTGAGATTGCCCGGGCGGTGGCCGATTATCTGTCCGGAGAAGGTTTTCAGGTCATCTATCCCGAGGAGGTCATTCCCGAATTGGCCCGGCTGAGGGTAAAGAGCCCGGGCTGGGTGGACAGGGTGGTAGCCCGGGAGCTCATGCAGAAGTTCAGGGCCAGGTATATCCTGCTGGGGACGGTCCTGGAGATGGATCCTCAGGAACCCCTGCTGGGTCTTTCGGTGAGGCTTCTTCGGACGGAAGATTTTCGGTTGATATGGGGGGGGACGGTTTCTTACACCGGTAAGGACTGGCATCCCTTCCTCGGCCTCAAGAAAGTTACCTTTCAGGATTTTTTGCGCTGGTCCTGTGAAAGGCTTTTTGCGGGTTTAAAGGAAGAACTGAGAATGCAATCCATGCCTCCTCCGGTGGTAGCGGTGGACGAGGTTCTTTTGCGTCCCAGGAGTGTGCGCGGGGGAGAGAGGGTGGAGTGTGCGGTAAGGTTGAGGATCTCCGGACCTCCTCCGGACAAGATGGGGGTGGATCTGGGAAAGCGATGGGTGCCTCTTTTCAAACAGGGGGCCTATTATCTGGCCTTCTGGAAGGCTCCGAAAGACGAAGGACGTTATCCGGTAAATCTGGTAATTCGATGGGAAAAGGGGTGGCGGATTGAGAAGCGCATCTTTTTGGCCACCTATCGGGTGGACAATACCCCTCCGGAGATCGAGCTAAGGATTTATCGGGCCCGGCAGACTCCGGAGGCTCCGGCCTTCAAAAACTACGTGGAACTCAGACCCTACCTCCGTAACGCAGATCATATATCCCGATGGCTGTTGCAGGTTTTTCCGGAAAAGGGTGCTCAGCCTGTGATTAGCGAGGAAGGGCTCGGAAAGCTTCCTCCGCGTTTCATCTGGCGGGGTACGGATGCCTCCGGACATCCCCTGCGGGAAGGAGTTTATCGGGTGAGATTGAAGGTATGGGACCAGGCGGGCAACAGTAGCTGGAAGGAGACCAAGCTTATCTTCGTCAATGCTCCCCCCAAGGCCGAGGTGAAGGCCGTGAAGGACGGAAACAAACTCAAGATTTCCTTCCGCATAGCGCCCCATCCGGTGCCCCTGCGGGGATGGACTCTGGAGATTACCGACGAAAAGGGAAGGATCGTCCGGGAGTTGAAGGGTGAGGAGCCGGTAAACAGGGAACTGGTTTTGAAGGGTCTTTCCTCCTCTCTTCGATATACCCTCAGGCTCAGGGATGTGCTGGGCAACAGGGTAATCATGCGCAATCGAAAGATCGTGCCGGTGGTCATGCAGGCCAAGAAAGAGAAGAAGAAACCGAAGAAGGCGGAGGAGTGGGTGAGTGAATTTTAGGAGGGCGGCCTGGGCCTGTTTACTCCTGTGGATGTGTGTTTCCTGTTTCGGACACGAGCCCGAGTTACGTATAGCCGCCAATCGGGAGCCCGGAATATGCAGGGTGGCGGTGCTTCCTTTTGTGAATCAGACCAAGAAAGAAGGGGTGGGGGAGATGCTCACCCGAATAGTCATAAGCGAAATGGTGGAGCAAGGGCTGGACGTAACGGAGGAGGGGGTGGTAAAGAGATTCCTGGAGAGGGAACGCTATCTTCCGGGAACCTATGTCTCGGCGGATTTGATTCGCAAGATGGGCGACGAGTTCGGGGTGCGGGCGGTGGTGGGAGGAGTGGTGACCGAGGCCCGGGAGGTGGGCCAGCAGGTCAAATTAGGGTTTATTTTCTGGGTGAGAGATACCCGGGATGGCCATTTCTTATGGGGTACCTACTATGTTCGGGAAGGTGAAGACTACCGTACGGTACTTCATTTCGGTAAGATCTCTTCCATGAGCGGTCTGGCCGGCAGAATGGTGGAGGAGATTCTACAAGCTTCCATGAAAAGGAGACTCTTCAGATGTCGCGTATCCTCTTAATCTTATGGTTTCTGTTCTGGAGTCTGAGTCCGGGGGTTTCCCGGGCCTTTCTGGGGTGGGGGAAGAATTATCTGGTAAAGATCAACGGCAAGGTTTATACCGTTGAGGACTTCAAGAAGTGGTGGAAGTACTGGCACGATAAGAACACCCCTTTTCCGGATAGTCCGGAGCCTTTTATCGAATGGATTCTTCTTTCCGACGAGGCCCGGGCGATGGATCTTCAGGATACCCCTTCCTATCGACATAAGCTGGAGGTCTTTCTCAAGGTAAGGGGGCTTCTTTTTTTGCGCAATGAAGAAGTGGATCAGAAGATTCGGGTCACCCGGGAGGGCCTGTGGAAGCTTTATCAGGAGGAATTTACTCCCCAGGTGAAGCTGGCGCTCCTCACCCTCAAGGATGAGGAAAAAGCCAAGACCTGGGCCGAGGAGGCCAGGAAGGAGGGATGCGAAAAGCTCTGGAAAGCCCTTCCCAAGGAAAAACGCAAGGAACCGAGATACTGGCGTCCTATAAGCATTCCTGCCCGATATCGTTCCCAGGTAGTGAAGGCCCGGCCGGGGGCGGTGCTGGGGCCTTTTAAGGAGGGGAAACACTGGCTGGTTATCTGTGTTCTGGACAAGATCGGTCCCACCCCCAACGACTTCAAGGCCCTGATTCCGGATCTGGGGGATCTCTATCGCCGCCGGGAAGAAGCCCGTCTCACCGCGGATCTGATCGAGAGGCTCAAGAAGAAATACCATGTCCAGGTGAACTGGAAGTTGATCTCCCGGATCGGGGTGAAGGAGAAGCTTCCTCCGGATTTGAAGGATCGGATAGTACTGCGGGTGGGAAAGCTGGAACTTACCGCTGCGGCCTTTCAACAATATCTGAAGCGAGATGCCAAGGTTCGGTACCCCGGGAAGAAAAAGCTTTCCCCGCAGGAACTGGATGACTTACGCCATACGGTGGTGGATAATATCATTGCCCAGACCCTTACCGGGCTTGAGGCCCTGAATCGGCATTATGAGAGGCGGGAGCCCCTCAAGTCGCTGTGGGAGTTTTATCAGCGGCAGATGCTGGTGCGGGAGCTGGAGAACCGGGTGATCTGGCCGCGGGTGAAGGTCACGGATGAGGAGGTGAGAGAATACTACGAGGAACATAAGGCGGATTATATGCGTCCGGCGCAGGTGGTAATTGCGGTAATTCAGAGCCGGGACGAGAAGCTAATGCGGGAGGTATATCGACGGATCCGTCAGGGAGAGGATTTTTTTGAGGTGGCCAAGGAGGTAAACTTCCACGGGGTGCATCCGCAGCGTTTTAGTGTGAATCGTCTGGTGCCGGAGATGCGCAAGGTCCTGCAGGGGCTTGAGCCGGGCGAGGTTTCCGGACTTTTTCAGATCAAGGGATATTATTTCATCGTAAAACTCATCGATCGCATTCCGCCTTCGCCGCATCCTTTTTCCATGGTTAAGGATAGTATCAAGAAGATGCTTGCGCAGCAGAGGTTTGAGCGTTTGCGGAAGGAATATGTGGAGGAACTTAAGGCCCGGTCCAAGATCGAGATTAACGAGAAGGCCTGGCGAAAACTGGTAAGGGAGCTAGGGGCATGAGGGGATGGATAGCACTGTTAATACTGGTTCTGGGGCTGAGTGCATGCGGGCCTCCTTCGGCACCGGAGGGGGCCAGGGTTCGCAAGACCTGTAAGGATTGTCATCCCGAGATGGTGGCCCGGGTGCAGAAGGAGGGGCCGGTAGTGCATGCTCCGGTAGCCCGGGGCGATTGTTACGGATGTCATCGTCCTCACGGGCTCATCGGAGGGGCTTTCCTGAAGGCGGATATGCCGGTTCTATGTCTTCGGTGTCATCAGAACCTGGCGCGAGAGCTGGTTCAGGGGATACCCCATCAGCCGGTTAAAGAGGGGCGTTGCGGGGAGTGCCATGGATTCCATGCCGCGGCCCAGCCGAAACTGCTCAAAGCCAAGACGGATCAACTGTGTCTCAAGTGTCACCAGGAGGTGGAACAGGGGAAGGTACGTCATGAGGCCCTCAAGGAGGGATGTCTGAAATGCCATCGACCCCATGTATCCCCGGTCAAGGGGCTTCTCAGGGCTTCTTCCTCCCAGATCTGTATAGAATGCCATGCACCGGAAGACCTGGAAAAGACACACGGGACCAGGGTGGATTCCGGCTGTGTATCCTGTCACAATCCCCACTCTTCGGATCGGACTTATCTCCTGCGTCGTTCTCTGCACCAACCGGTGGAAAAGAAGGCCTGTTCGGATTGTCACCTTATGCAGGGAGAAAATCCTCTCGGCCTGAAGAAGGCGGTTCCGGACCTTTGTTACGGGTGTCATCGCAAGGAAGAGGGTAAAAAGGTCCATCCTCCTTACGGTGAGGGGGCCTGTCTGGATTGTCACAATCCGCATGGAAGTCGTTTTACCCCTCTTCTCAGTTCTCCGGGTTCCCGTCTGTGTACCTCCTGTCATAGTTATTTCCTGGAGAAAGGGCGCAAGAAACATCGGGTGGCCCGGGTGGTGCATACCGCGGTAAGGAAGGGAGAGTGTTTGGGGTGTCATGCCGCCCACGTTTCTAAGGATAAGGCCTTGCTGGCCAAACCCCGGCAGGAACTTTGTCGGAGTTGTCATGCCCGGGAATATCAGGGCCGGGTGCAACATCCTCCGGCGTCCCGGGGCTTGTGTCTGGACTGTCATGATGCGCACGAATCTTTCTATCCCTCTCTCCTTCTGGGGAAGGAGGAGAAGCTCTGTTTCCGGTGTCACACCAAGGTGCGGGAGGAGCAGAGTGCTTTCAGTGTACATACACCCTTTGCTCAGGGTGGATGTTCCAAGTGCCATCAGGTCCATGGAAGCGAGTATGCTGGGCTTTTGCGGGATCGCTGGGATCGATTGTGTCAGAGGTGTCACAAGAAGGAATTTCAGGGTCAGGGTAGGGCCGTACACTTACCGGTAGCGGAGCGAAAGTGTGGATTGTGTCATCGTCCGCATGCCTCCGAGTATCCCTTTCAGTCTCCCCGACCGGTAGCGGAGGTCTGTTATGGTTGTCACGAAAAATTAAAGGAAGAGGTACGAAGTCTGCCCCGGGTACATGCTCCGGTACTCAAGGGGAATTGTCGGGAATGTCACAACCCTCACGGTAGTCAGGAAAGGGCCTATCTGCGACGCGATCTCCAGAAGATATGTCTTTCCTGTCACGACAAGGTGAGCGAGTTCTGGAAGCAGGGGGTGGCCCATCCGCCGGCCAAGGAGGATTGTTCCCGGTGTCATCGTCCCCATGCCTCGGCCTATCCCTATCTGGTTAAGGTTTCGCTGGAACAGCTCTGTTTTAAGTGTCACGAGGATGGTCAGACTCTGGCTTCCAGTCACGGGAATATTCCTCCCTCCGGTAAGAGTTGTATTACCTGCCATGATCCCCATGGAGGCGCGGATGAGAGACAGCTTTGGTCCGGCTCGGTTCATCAGCCCTTTGAGGAAGGCAATTGTGAGCCCTGTCACAGGAGGAGGAGATGAGGGGTCTGCTGGCCATATGGGGCGTTCTGTTTCTATTCTTAGGGGGAGCGGCGTGGGCCTCTACCAGCTGTTTTAACGGAGGCTGTCATAAACCTTCGGCCTTCAGGGGGCCGGTGGAGCATGGCCCGGTGAAAGGTGAGCGGTGTGAGGAATGTCATTATCCGCATGTTTCCCGGTATCCGCACCTTCTCAAGGCCCAGGTCCCGGCGCTTTGTTTTAAGTGTCATACCTCCCTCCAGAAAAGTCTTCGGTCGGCTTCCTGGGTCCATCTTCCGGTCAAAAGAGGGGCCTGCGGTAGGTGCCACCGGCCCCATGCAGGAGGAAAGGGGCTTCTGCTTTCGCGGGGGGCGGGGCTATGTTTTAACTGCCATGAGGGGTTAAAGAAGCCGGGATACAAATTTTCCCATGCTCCCTTTCGTCAGGGACGTTGCCTGGCCTGTCACCGACCCCATCTAGGGCAGACTCGCGATCTCCTGCGCGATCAGGGCAGCAGGCTCTGTTTCCGGTGTCATGCTGCGGAGCAAACGGTAAAGGCCCACGGTAAGTACGCCCGGCAGGAGATGGACTGTCTTACCTGTCATAATCCTCACGGCAGTAATCGGCCCCATCTGGTAAGGGCCTTTTTGCACGAGCCCTATCGGGAAAAGGCCTGTAAGGAATGTCACAGTGGAAAGGCCCCGCGGGGTCCGGAGATGTGTTTTGCCTGCCATCGGGAACGACGTAAAGACTTTCTCAAGGTGCATACCCATTATCTTCGTTCCGATGACCGACCCTTCTGTGTGGATTGTCATTCTCCCCATGCCTCCGACGATCGCCGTCTTCTTCTGGCTTCACCGGACTGGTTGTGTATTCGTTGCCACCGGGAGGCCCTGGTGCAGAAAAGGCAGAGCCTTTATGTCCATCCTGCCTGGGGAAAGTGCATGGATTGTCATGAAGGGCATGGTTCCTCCTTTGGAGGGATGCTCAAGGGAGACGCCAATGCGGTCTGTGTGAGGTGTCATAAGACCCAGGGTAAGTTTACCCATCCCATCGGGGAAAAGGTGAAAGATCCGCGCAACGGCCAATCCCTCACCTGTGTAACCTGTCATGATCCCATGGGTACTCAATTTAAATATGAATTGCGTTTGAGCGGGGAGGCATCCTTATGTCTAGAGTGTCACAAGGGATACTGATACTCCTAGTAGCGTTATGTCTAAGTGGTAAGGCCTGGGGCTGGAAGCGGCTTCTTTCCATGGAGGTGGGGCCGGACGGGAGTCATCTCCTCTATCCCATGAGTGCCACCTGGGAGAAAGGTCGGTTTTATGTGGTAGATACCGGTAATCACCGTTTGATCTCCTATGATGCGCAGGGCAAACCCCTCAAGGCGGTGAATCCCGGAGGAAGGCTTGTGGCTCCCCTGGATCTCGATTTTGGTCCCCGGGGACGTCTGTGGGTGGTGGAGCGGAGCGAGAACGCCCTTCTGGAGATCGACCTGGCTTCCCGGAGTATTCGGCCCCACCGCTTGCGATATCGGGGGCGGGAGCTTTTTCCGGAGCGGCTGGTATGGAGGCAGGGGTGGCTCTATGTCCTGGATCGGGAAACCGGAGGGGTGGTTATGGCCCGTCTGGAGGGAGAAAAGCTGGTGGTGAAAAAGATCTGGGTCCCGAAGGTGCGGCCTTTTACCGGATTCCTGGATTTTAAGGTAAGGGATGATGGGATCTGGGCCCTGGAGAAGACCACCCACCGGATCTTCCATCTTTCGTCACAGGGAAAGGAAGAAGTCTGGAAGCCAGCGGTGGGCCTGGTTTATCCGGTATCCCTTGAGGTTTCCGGGGGAAGGATCTATATCCTGGACCGGTACTTGCGTAAAATATTTGTCTTCACTTTGCAAAACCCGCCTCAATTATTATATTCTTTTATGGAGAAGGGTTGGCGACGCGGGCAGCTCTATCTGCCGCGGGAGCTAGAGCTTACGCCGGAAGGGTTGCTGGTGGTGGACGAGGGTAATGGCCGGGTGGAGGTCTGGGCCGGAGGATCTTAGTGAGGGTTTTTATCCTGGGCCTAGCGTGGGGGTTCCTGCTTCTGCTTGTGGCGGTGCCGCAGGCAGAGGCCAAGATCAGGCATGGAGTGTGTGCCGATTGTCACACCATGCATAATTCGCAGGGAGGCTATACCGTAGCCAATGGTACGGTCTATCTGAGCGGTCCCATTCCCGGGCTCCTTAATACCGATTGTATAGGCTGTCATACGGGTACCAACACCGGCACCAATACCACTCCCTATGTTTATAGCACTTCTCCTCCTAATTACGGAGCCAACGGTTTCGGTACCGATGGAGACACCCTGGCCGGGGGGAATTTTTACTGGGTGACCCAGGGAGATGATCACGGACACAACGTTTACGGGATTGTGGGGCAGGATGCTGCGCTGGGGCTTACCCCGCCGGGGGGCACGACCATGGCCCAGCAGCTGCGTTGCGCGGGGACGTATGGATGCCATGGGGATCCCAATATAGCGAATCCTATCGTTTCGATGCTGGGAGCGCATCATGCCGACGACAGTGTAATAGACGGCTCCACGGTAGGGAAGAGTTATCGATTTCTCAAAGGGGTTCTAGGGTATGAAGATCCGCAGTGGGAGTATCATCCTACCCCCAGCCGACACAATCAGTACAAAGGGGTGGATCGTACCTCGGAAACGGATATAGATCCATCCACCATAAGCGGTTTTTGTGCCCGGTGTCACGGTGATTTTCATCACGGAAGCGGCAATATTAGTGGCAACTCCTCGGGGTGGGGGTCCCCCTGGCTGCGTCATCCCACGGATTACGACCTGGGGAATACGGATCCCGGTTCGGAGTATCGGGATTATCCGGGGGTTTTGATAGGGCAGACCATAAACGGGGTTACTTATACTCAGGGCACCTATGCCCCGGAGGTGCCCCTAGGGAGCACCAATGTAGCCAATGCTACCTCCACCATTACCTTTGGGGGAGGGGCCATAATTACCTGTTTGACCTGTCATCGGGCCCACGCCACGCCCTATGCCAAGTCTCTGCGGTGGGACTACTGGGGCTGGCCGGGGAACGGGAAACTTAACGGTTGCAATGCCTGCCATACCACCAAGGATTGATATGCGAGCTATAGCGGGGCTGGTGTTGATAAGCCTGGTGTTGATGAGCGCCGGGGCCTGGGCCGCCTCATCCAGAGTGGCGGTG
>WGAR01000053.1 GCA_015494725.1 Thermodesulfobacteriaceae bacterium
ATCTTGAGGGGATTATACACGCTCTGGATGGCCGGATCCCTTTCCAGGAGTCTCTCCACCCGCTGGGCCAGCCGGGTGAGGGTTTTAAGATCCGGCCCGTAAAGGGTCACCCCGAAGAGGGCCGGAAGCCCGGAAAGACTCTCGTCCATCTTCTCCTGGGTGGGTTGATGATAGAGGAAGATCACCCCGGGGATGCGTCCGTAGGCCCGGCGCAATCGGTTCAGAATACGGGAGAGGCTTTCCCGACGCTCCCGGCGGGGCTTGAGTTTGATCAGGAGTTCCCCGCGGTTGACCCCTTCTATGCGACTGCTCAGGACCGGGGAACCGGCCCGGCGATAGACGCAGCTTACATCCGGGATCTCAAGAGCCAGACGGGCCAGGGTTTCCCCCAGGCGGTTGCTCTCCTGAAGGGAGGTCCCCTGCGGAAGTACATACTCGATAAGCAGAGTCCCTTCGTCCACCGGAGGAAGCCAGCGCACCGGACTCCGGAAGAGGGCCCATCCTCCGAGGAGGATCCCCAGCAGGAAGATTCCGAGCATCCGTCCGGGATGCCGGAAACCGTAATCAAGGGCCCGGGAAAGAAAGCTGTTCAGGGACGAAAGGAGGAAATGGGCCGGGGGAGATTTTCCACGCCTTCGGGGAAGGCGCCAGGCCAGCAGGGCCGGTACCAGGGAAAGGGAAAGTACCAGCGAGACCAGAAGGGCCAGGCTGATGGTGAGCCCGAAGGGCCGGAGGAAAAGTCCTATAAGCCCTCCGACCAGGGCCAGGGGGAAGAAGGCCGCCACGGTGGTGAAGGTGCCTGCGGCATCCGGGGCAGCGATCTCCAGAGCCCCTTCCAGGGCGGCCTTGGGAGGACCTTTCCCGCTTTCCCGATGGCGGAGTATGTTCTCGGTAACCACGATGGCGTCATCCACAAGCATCCCCACCGCCAGGGCCAGGGCGGAGAAGGTGATCACATTCAGGGAAAGACCCAGCA
This sequence comes from Thermodesulfobacteriaceae bacterium, assembly GCA_015494725.1. Classification (GTDB taxonomy): domain Bacteria; phylum Desulfobacterota; class Thermodesulfobacteria; order Thermodesulfobacteriales; family Thermodesulfobacteriaceae; genus Thermosulfurimonas_A. The sequence continues at coordinate 977 of WGAR01000053.1, forward strand.
TCTTAAGGAAGACCAGGGTGGCAAGCAGGGTCAGGGGGATGGTGAGGGCCACGATCAGGGTGGGGATAACCTCCCCGGTAAAGAGATAGAGCACCGCCACCGCCAGGGCCGCTCCGGAAAAGAGGTCTCCCAGGATGGTCTGGCGGGCCTCGCGGATGATCTCCGCCTGATCGTAGAACTTTTCCAGATGAACCCCCGGGGGCAAAAAGGGTCGGAATTCCTTAAGGGCCCTATCTACCTCCCGGACCACGGTGGGGGTGCTGGCTCCGGGTTGTTTGCGCACGAAAAAGGCCACCGCCGGATGGCCGTTTCCCCGGATGAGGTAATGCCTGGGAGCCACTCCCTGCGAGATACGGGCCACCGCGGTGAGGGGGACCCTTTCCCCGTCCACGCCCCGGAGATAGATATTCCGGAGGTCGGCCAGGGTCCGGAAACGGCTCTCTCCGCGGATTACATATTCCCGTCCGCCCCGGGTGAGAAATCCGGCCACGGTTCCGGATTGATATTCCCGCAGGAGGCGCGCGAGATCGAGCAACCCCAGGCCCAGCCGGGTCAACCTGTGGGGATCCACCCGGAGGATGAAGGCCGGTTCGTCCCCTCCCAGGACCTCCACGCCGGAAACCCCGGGCACCCTCATGAGACGCCCGGTGATGTCCAGCCGAACCAGCCGGCGAAGGGTTACCAGATCCCGCGGGCCGTAAACCACATATCCCGCCACCTCCTGCAGGGTGGTTCCCAGGTTTTCCAGCCGGGGCGTCACCCCCGGCGGAAGGAATCCCGCGGCCCGGGCCAGGCGGGCCTGCACCATCCCTCTCGCCTGCTCCACCGTAAGGCCCGGAGCGAATTCCACGGTGATCCGGGATACCCCCTGGATGGAAACCGAGGCCAGACGTTTGAGCCCCGGAAGCCCGCGCAATTCGTTTTCCAGGGGACGGGTAAGGAGGAGCTCCACATCTTCCGGCGAGGCCCCGGGATAGTGGGTGATGATATTGACCACCGGAAGGTTGAGCCCGGGGAAGAGATCCACCGGAAGGTGGAGGAGGGAATAGATCCCGGTAAAGACTATGCCCACCGCGGCCAGCACCACCAGCCGGGGATTCCGGATTAAATGGTCCAGTAGATCCGCAAGCATGTTCCTCAGTCCGGAAGATGGTAGGTGCGGGGGAAGTCCCGGTAAAACAGTTCGTAGGCCCCCTGCACCACCACTTTTTCGTGGGGTTTGAGGCCGGAAAGGACCTCCACCCAGTTTCCCTGGACCAGTCCCAGGCGAAGGGCCCTGCGCACGTAACCTTTCGGGGTCTTGACGAAGACCCAGGGTTTCTCGTTCCGATCGTAGATTATGGCCTGGCGGGGAAGGGCCAGGGCCTTACGATGTTCGGCCAGGATTATCCGTCCCTTCACCGTCTCGCCGGGGGCGAGATACCGGGAGAGTTCCGGGCCTTCCAGGAAGACGATCCGCCCCCCGGCCGGGGTTTCCTCCGGGGCCACCCGGGTTACCCGGGCCGGAAGCACACGGTCCGGAAGGAGGATGCGGGCGGGTTTCCCGGAAAGCCGGAAACCCGGAGGAGGAAAGACCAGGGCCCGGATCCATACCCTTTCCGGATCCACGATCGCGGCCAGCACGGTCCCCTTTTCCACCCATTGTCCCACCGAGACCCTGCGCCGGGTAAAGACTCCGGCGATGGGGGCCCGGATGCGCAGATAGGATTCGAACAGGCGGAGCGTATTTTGGCGGGCGGAAAGCTCGCTCTTTAACCTGCCGAGGTGTTCCTCGGCGGAAAGGACCTCGGAGTAAGGGATCAGATGCGCGGAAAAACTTTTTTTCTTGAGCTTAAGGGCCTTTTCGGCCAGAAGGACCCTTCGTTGCAGGATCCTTATCTCCGTCCGCAGGCTGACGAGCCTTCTTTGCACCTCCGGCCCACCCAGGACGAAGAGGACCTCCCCGGCCTTAACCCGGCTCTCATCGGGAACGCCTATCGAGACGATCCGACCCGGCGTGAGCGCCGTTATCCTTACGCTTCTTCGGGATAACACCTCCCCCGCAAAAGGGACGGTGCGATAGAAGTCCCTTCGCACCGGGGTAGAAACTTTGATGAGAGACGGTTCGACCTTGGTCGCTTTTACGAATTTGATCAAAGATATAATCAGAAAAAATACGCAAGCGACCGAAAAGATAGTCCTCATTTTCTTAACTATTCTCTTTTAATAAGCGCCAATAAGGCCGGCAAAACCACGAGAACCAGCGGCAATTGAAGACAGAGACCAGAAATTATGGCGATGGCCAGGGGCTTCAGCATAGCTGCTCCCTGACCAATTCCGAGAGCCAGGGGCATAAGGGCCAAAATGGCAGCCACCGTGGTCATGGCCACTGCCCGCAGGCGATTTCTCCCGGCAAGGATCAAGGCCATTTTATACGGTACATGGCGCGGAAGCAAACGGTATTCGGAGAGATAGAAAATAGCTGTTTCGGTAACAATGCCCACGATCATGGTAAGCCCCATCATGGAGGAGATATTGATCTCGGTATGGGTAATCCAGAGACCTACAAAGACTCCCGCCAGAGACAAAAGGGTGGTTGCCATTACGGCGATAGCCATCCGGAAACTTTCATAGAGAAATAGGAGAAGCAGAAAGACCAGAAGCACCGCGGACACGAAAACGGCCAAAAGCCCGGCAAAGGCAATTTGTTGTTGACGGTAAAGCCCCCCGAGTTCATAATAGACCCCTTTGGGAATGAGTCCCGGACGACTAAGCACCCTCTTTACATCCCGGATGACCGATCCCATATCCCGACCGCTGATACGTCCGGTAACGGCCACCATCCTCTTTAGGTCTTCGTGCATTATCTGGGGTTGACCGGTGAGCACCTCCACCCTGGCGATACGCCTCAAAGGGAAGAGATGGCCATCGGGAGCCCGCAGGCGGAGGGCCTCGACCTTGGAGGCGGTATCTCTGAGATGGCTTGGGATCCAGACTCGAACTCCCACCATTTTGGGAGTCTTTTGGATCTGGGTGGTGACTGCGCCACCAAGGTAATAAGAGAGCATTCTGGTTACCCATTCGGGATCCACCCCTTCAAGGGCCGCTCGATCCCGGTCAACATGGATGACCAGAGCGTCGCCGGCAAGGACGATCCCATCTCTTACATCCACCACCCCGGAGATCTTTCTTATTTCTTCGGCTACTTTGGGAGCCAGTTTCCGCAAGAGAGTACCGTTATCGGAGAAAAGCTTTATCTCTATGGGCTGCGGGACAGCCGTAAGATCTCCTATGAGATCTTCCATCAACTGGGCCATCTCTATCTCAAGCCCTGGGACCCTGCGCTCGATGCGGCCTCTTATGTCCTCCATCACAGCCTCGATATCCCTCCGGGGTGGGGGCTTCAACCGGACGAAGAAATCGCCCTCGTTGGCCTCAGTAATATGGCCCCCCAGAGAGAGTCCGGTCCTCCGGGAATAGGTCTCTACGTCTGGCGTCTCTTGCAATATCATCTCGACCTGACGCAGGAGACGATCCGTTTCGGTAAGGGAGGTCCCAGAAGGAGCTCGATAATCGAGTACAAACCCTCCCTCATCCATTTTAGGCATGAAGCCAGAGCCTAACCGATGATAAGCTATCCAGCTGATACCCACCAAAATCAAAAGTACTGGAATAATGAGCCAGGGTCGAGCCATAATTCTCTTCATGAAACTCTCATATCTTTCATAGAACCGGGAAGCCCATCTCCCGGGCCTTTCCTTTTCGGCGTCTTTCTGGGTAAGCAGATGATTTGCCAGGATAGGAACCCCCAACCAGGCCACAAAAAAGGAGATCAGAAGGCTTGCGGCCATGGTAAGAGAGAGGGCCTTAAAAAAGGCCCCGGTTACCCCAGAGAGAAAGGCCAGGGGAGCAAAAATGATGGTCGTCGAGGCCGAGGAGCCGGCAAGCGGCCTAGAAAGCTCCCGAACAGCTGTGGCGATCCCAAGCTGCTGATTGGCCAGTTCTCCAAGCCTTCTTACGATATGTTCCTCCATGACGATCATGTCGTCGATGATGAGACCCACGGCCGCGGCCAGGCCTCCAAGGGTCATGATGTTGAAGCTCATGTGGAGGACGTAGAGGAGGATGATGGTAGCTGCGAGGACACTCGGAACCAAGACGGCGGCAATAAAAGTCATCTTGAGGTTCCGCAAAAACAGCCAAAGAACCAGGGCGGCAAAAAGGAGGCCTATAAGCACCGCATCCCTTACGCTCCCGGCCGCCGAGAGGATGAGCTCGCTCTGGTCATACCACTTGACAATCTTGATTCCTAGGGGAAGATGTTTGCGAAACTCAGCCAGCTTTTTCTTGACCTCCTTAGCTATCTCAACGGTATTACCCCGAGGTTGTTGATAAATTAGGAGGAGTACGGCATCGTGGCCGTCGGCTGTGACCCTGATCCATTGAGGAGCGGTACCTCGGCGCACAGTAGCAATATCGTCCAGACGAACAAGTCCATTCTTGCCGGCCCGGATGATGGTCTCTTTGATTTCTTTCAGGCTCTGAAAGCGGGTGTCCGAGATGACTAGATAGAGTTTATAGTGGTCTTCCAAACGTCCTACGGCCTTGATGACATTGGCCGCTGAAAGGGCCCTGGCAACATCGTCTATCGAAAGCCCCAAGGCATCCAGCTTGGCCGGATCGATCATGACCTCGTATTCTTCCTCCGCCCCTCCTTGGACTCCAACCTTGGCCACCCCTTTAACGGTGGAAAGCAGAGGCCGTAACTGGTAAAGGGCTAGATCCCTCAGTTCAACCAGAGAATGGGTGTCAGAGGTGAGACTATAGGCCAAAACTGGAAAGACGGTGGGGTCCATGCGCCTTACGGTGAAAGAAGTTCCCCGGGGGAGGCGGGGAAGGACCTGGTTTATGGCCGATTCTACCTGAAGCATGGCCGCCACCATGTCTTCTCCCCAATCGAAGTTGATGGAGATATCGGCGCTGCCTCGGCTGGTAGTTGAACGGATGCTTCGTACTCCAGGAACAGACCTGATGGCCTCCTCCACCGGGAGGGTCACCTCAATGGCCATGCGTTCCGCGGGTCGGTCACCGGCCTCTAGTTTCACCTCCACGCGGGGAAAATCCACGTGGGGGAAGAGGGCCACCGGGAGTCTAAAACTGGCAGCCAGTCCTCCTAGAGCCAATATAGCAATCAAAAAGAGAATCGAACGGCGGTGGCTTTGTATCCACTCAACCACATTCACTCTATTTTCTCCGTCCGAACGGCTATTCCGTCTTCAAGTTCATAGTTCCCAAGGATGACCACCAAATCTCCGGGATGGAGATCCTGGCTGATAACCTCCACCTGAGATTCGGTTTCCAGACCTATCTTGACCGTGTGTTTCCGGGCTCGACCATCCTTGATGGTAAAAAGGACATAATGATCTCCTTCTGGAAGAACCGCAGAACGAGGAACAAGGAGAGCTTCTTTAGCAGCAACGATTATCTCGCCCCGGACATACTCATTAAGAAGTAGGTCTTTGTGAGAGACAGGGACTACAAAGACGTTCACCAGCCGAGTTGAAGGATTCACCGAGCGGGAGACGGCCCGGATAATGCCTTCTATGGCAGACTTAGCCGGTCTGTTAACCGGGAAGAGTCTTACTTTTTCTCCGGGTTTCAGGCGAGAAACATCCTCTGGTTCGACTCCTAGTCTGACTTCAAGGGCCCCTCCGGTTACGATCTCTAGCAAAGGGCCTCCTGCCGGGACGATGGCTCCTTCCTGAACATAAACCTTGCCGACGATCCCGTCTTGCGAGGCCTTGAGGGTCTTGGTCTTTCCGAGTCCCCTCTTCTTGAGACTTTCAAGCCTAAGTCTGGCCTCCTGAAAGGCCTGTTCCGCCTGAAGCAGTTCCTGATTGGTGGCCAATTTAAGAGCCTTTTTCTTTTTGACCTGAGTTAGTTTCTTTTTGGCCATCTTGTAGGCCGTTTGGGCCACCTCAAGCTTCAAAAGGCTATCTGGACTTGGAGCGAGCTCAAGCAAGGGGGTTCCGGGGCTAATCTCTTCGCCTTCACTCACAAAAATATGCCTTACCTGGCTTTCAAAGGGTATCGAGATAATCTCCACCGCTCCTGGAGCGGGGATGACCGTTCCGTAAGCTACTTCAGTCTCGAAGATCTTTCCCTTTCTTACTCGAGCAACCTTTACGGCGACCGTCTTTTTAAAAAATGTTTGGGGATAGCGGTTATCGTTTTTAGAACCCGGAGAGGAGTAACCGGTTAAATGCCAGAAGATGGCCCCTATAAGAGGGACCAGGATTAGGATAGCTAACCTTTTTTTGTTTATCCCGAATCTATCTTTCATTTACTTCATATCTCCTTTGGGATTAACAATTCCCAACGTCTTGCACCTCATCGGAAGGTAAACCCCGGAGGCGATCTCCAGGGCCACCCCGAGGTCGCTTTGTGTCTGCCTGAGCCTAAGAAGTTCGAGACGTTTGAGCAAAAGTTCGTTTTGCAGCCGGTAGTAACCAAGAAGGTCGGCATTTCCCTGATGGAGGGCCTCCTTGTAAATGACAAGCAATCTTTCGAGGGCTGCTACGGCCTCCTCGGAAGCAGCGATCTTCCGGCGCACAAAGGCCATTTTTTCAAGGATTTCTGCCACCTCGGCTCGGGCGGAAAAGAGTCTCGCCAGGTATTCGTCGTAGAGCTTCTTGCGGGTGGCTTCCTCCAGGGCAATGTGGGCCTGGCCCCGGTCAAAGAAGGGAAGCTCTATGGAGACCGCCAATCCGGTGGTGATCACGTCTCCGGTATCCTTGGCCCGAATAAGACCGATTCCTATTTTGGGAAACTGGGAAAGCACCGCGGCCCGAAGACGTTCGTCCTGGGCCTGATAGCTCATCTTTAAGGCCAGGAGATCGAGTCTCCTTTCCGCAAGTCCGGAAAGAAGCTTCTCTCTTTTGATGGGTGGGGGCCAGGAGAGGAGCCGGACATCCTTTTGAATCTTCAGGTAAGTGCTCGGAGGAAAACCGAGAATGCGGTTTAGCGTAAGCCTTTCCCGGGCCCTTTCCTCTCTCGCGGTTTCAAGGTCAAGCCTTATCTTCTGGTAGGCGGCCCTGGCAGCGGCCAGATCAAGAGCCGTCTTTTCTCCAAGGGAGACGGCCCTTTCGACCAAGGCAAGGTTCCTCTTTAGCTCCCGTTCGGCCTCTCGTAAAAGGGCTACCTTCCTTTCGGCCCAGAGTAGACGCAAGGCGTGAAGTTTAGCGGCCTCGGCTACCTGCCATTCCTTCCAGGCTACGTTGAGATCAACCGCGGCCTTTTCCGCCCTGGCCGAAGAAACCCTGGCCCCCCTGGTAAGTAAGGCGGTTATCTCCCAGTCAAGCTGAAGACTGTAGGCATTTACCGTTCCGGAAGTCACCCCTGCCGTGGGGACCTCATAGCTTAGCGCAAGCTGAGGGTTGGGAAGGAGGCCGGCCTGAAGTAACTGGGCGGAGGCTATCTTCTTTTCGTCCCTTACCGCCCGGAGCTCGGGATTGGCCACCACGGCCAAAATGGCGGCCTCATCCGGAGAGAGTCCGTCCTTTAGATCGAACTCTACGGGCTTGAGAAGGGGATGTTTTATCCGAGAGACCTCTATTTCCAGAGCTTCGGTATCCGGGCCTTTAAGGACCGCCTCCTCCGCCTTCCGGTCAAGAGGCAAAGGATGATAGACCGCACAGCCCGAAAGCACAAAGAAAACTAAGATCCAAAACTTCCAATATTTTTTCATGGTTAGCTGTCAGGACGAGATTGGAATAAAAGTTTAATCTTCCTCAACTTCTTGTCTCTCGGCGGTAATCTTGAGAATAATTTTCCTGGCCTTCGAGGAATAAGGCAGCTTGATGGTAAAGTAGCCGAACTTGTGCCGTTTACTCCTCAGGATTTCTGGCACGGTAAGGACATCCTGTCGGGCCAGAATCGCATTCCCGGCATCCACCAGGGCCGCTTCCACCTCCACCCCGGAGAGTACGGTATGGGAGAGGTTGTGAACTTTTCCTTTGATGATCAGGGTGTTTTCCCTGAGTTTACAGTAGAGGTTCTTGAGGACAGCTTTTTTCTCGATTTTATTTTCCAGTGAGACAGGGAGCAGACAATTTTTTGCTCTTATCGTTGCATTGTTTAACGATTTATATTTCTTATTCTGCTTCGCCCATGAAACTTTTAGGGCAACTGATAAGCCTATAAGCAAAACAATCAGGAATCCTACCCCCTTGTTTTGACTTGTTTTCTCTATCATGACAACCTCCTTTGATGCAAAAGTTTAGGAAAAATTTTAACCGATACATATTAGAGAAAAATTGAAAATAAATTAAAAATTTTTAATCCTGTTTTTCTTGTCGGATGGGGTATTTCGACTGATGATATCTGAGGTAGTACTATATAGAACACCGAGCCCTGTCCGGGTCGGCTTTCCACCTCTACTTTACCTCCGTGGGCCTCCACATAGGCCCGCACCAGGGCCAGTCCCAGCCCCCGGCCCCGGGTCTTTTTCCCGGTATAGAACCTCTCAAAGATCCGGGGAATCTCCTCCGGG
>WGAR01000054.1 GCA_015494725.1 Thermodesulfobacteriaceae bacterium
TTCCTCAACCGAGATTTTTTCCCGGAAATTTCGGGTTTCCCCCCAGTAGTAGCGCAGGGTGGAGATGATACCCCGGTTGGTGGCCATGAGGCTCTTTTTAACCCTTTCCGGGTAGCCCGGGTGACACTCCGGCCGGCCGCAGCTTCGGTCGGCATAACGAAGATCCGCGGGATTCTTTACCACCCCCCGGTGGGCCCGGGATTTATCCACCGTAAGGGGGTCGCCTCCGTGACAGTCCGCGCAGCCCACCACGCCCCGGGCGTGGGCCTTTCCGGGCGTCTCCTTATGGCAGGCCAGGCACATGTCCACCCGCCCGGAGGTGAGGATATAGACTTTAAGGGCCCGTTTTCGGGAATGTTCATGCCAGAGGAGTACCAGCAGGAGAAGGAGGCAGAGGAGAAGCAGGATTTTTTTCATCGCAGAAGCCCCCAGAGGGTTAGCACTCCGTAGCCCGCGCACCAGAGAATAAGCCCGAAAAGGGAGACCCGGCGCAAGGAGGGTATCCGCACAAGAAAATAAAAGGTCGGGCCGAGGGAGGGGAGGAGGATCCCGGCCAGAAAGGGAGGGGCATGTCGCAGGGCCTCCTGCACCCCTACGAAAAACCAGGGACCTTTTACCAGAAGATGAGGCCCCGGGGCGTGAAGCCCTACCGGAAGGAAGAGGGCCAGGGCCCCGCACAGGGCAAAGACCAGGAGGAAGGGGTCAGCCGGCCAGCGCCGGGCTCGAAAGTGCCAGATTCCGTAAAGTCCCAGGACCACCAGAGAGGCCCAGAAATGGAAGAGATAGGGTCGGTGGATGCCTCCTTCCCTCACCGTAAAGAGCAGGGCATTGAGATAGGGGCCTATCACCGGTAGTCTGAGGCTTAGGCTTTCGGCGATAAAGCCGGCCAGTTTCCCGGTTTCGTCCCAGCGAATAACATATCCGGTAAAAGCCACCAGGAAAATGAGCGGAAGAGAAAGGGAGAGAGCCAGCCAGGGAAGAGGTCTTCGGCGTTCCTCGGCCCGGGCCCACAGGGCTTCGCCTGCATGCCACAGGAGAAGAACCAGCGTAGCCCAGGAGGAAAAATAATGCAGACGCCTCAAAAACCAGCCGTAAGGGACCACCGTATCTATCCCCACCGTGGAGACAAAGGGGGCCTTTTCGTGAAAGGGATAGGCCAGGAGGATGCCCGAGATTACGGCCAGAAGAAAGGCCGAGGAGAGGGCCCAGGACAGGAAGGGATTAACCCGGTATTTCAAGGATGATACCTCCCTCGGTCCTTTCCCATTTCAGGGGGTAGAGTCCGCGGGGGGCCGGCCCGGCCAGTTTGGCTCCGAGAAGAGAGAATCTGCTCTGATGGCAGGGACAGAGAAAAATCCCCAGGCGGGGCTGATAGTTCACCACACAGCCCAGGTGGGGACAGCGCCGGGAAAAGGCCCGGATCTCTCCCCCGGGAAGGCGTACCAGGAAGTATTCCGCTCCCACCTTTACCTTCTGGGCCGAAGGCCAGTCGGCCTCCCGGATCAGGACCCGGCGCGGCGGCGGGGGAAGAAAATACCGCACCGCCGAAAGCCCGGCCCAGCAAAATCCGGAGAAGACCGCAGCCCCGGCCAGGAAACCCAGAAAATCCCGTCGTTTCATGCTCCCTAATATTACCCCTTTGCCTTGCCAAAGTAAAAGAATGGGTTATAAAACTTCCATAAACTCCAAGAATAAGACCGGACGGGGCTTGGGATGCGGGCGCTCATTGTGATTGACATGTTAAACGATTTTCTGGATCCGAAGGGGGTTCTTTATTGCGGAGAAGCGGCCCGGGGGATCATTCCCGCCATTAAGAAACTCCTTGAGGAATTCCGCGCCCGGGGCGAGCCGGTGATCTATGTCTGCGACGCCCATGAGCCGGACGACAGGGAATTTCAGGCCTTCCCCGCCCACTGCGTGAAGGGGAGCTGGGGGGCGGAGATCATCCCGGAGCTTGCCCCGGCCCCCGGGGAAAAGGTCATTGAAAAGACCCGTTTTGACGCCTTCTTCCGCACGGAGCTCGAGGAGGTCCTGCGGGAGCTCGGGGTGGATGAGGTGTGGTTGACCGGGGTCTGTACCAGCATCTGCGTCATGGATACCGCGGCCGGAGCCTTCTTCCGGGGCTTTAAGGTGGTGGTTCCCTCCTCCGCGGTGGGCGACTTTGACCCCGAGGCCCACGAATTCGCCCTAAAAAGGATGGAGAGGATCTATAAGGCCCGGATTGTTTAGGAGGATTGCTAATGCCAGATGTAAATTTCGTTATAGACGAAAAAGGGAATAAAAAAGCGGTTATCTTGCCTATAGAAGTTTATCAGGAAATCCTAGAGAAACTTGAAGAACTTGAGGAAATAAGAGCGTACGATGAAGCCAAAGCTTCAGGAGATGAAGTCATTCCTTTTGAGGTAGCTATAAAAGAGATCGAAGACTCCCGGAAGCCTTGAAGTGTATCAAATTTTCATCCTTAGAAAGGCACAAAAGGAATTGAGTAGCCTTCCCTTTTCAGACTATGAGCGTCTCAAAGAAGCAA
>WGAR01000055.1 GCA_015494725.1 Thermodesulfobacteriaceae bacterium
GACTGGTATCGCAAATCCGAGATCCAGAACTACGAGGGCTACTACGCCTCTATCTTTTATGCCTACTTCTCCGCCCTCGGGCTTGACGTCCGGGTTGAAGATCCCACAAGCCACGGACGCCTGGATATGGCCGTTACCTTCGAGGACCGCTGCTATCTTTTCGAGTTCAAAGTCGTAGAGCTTGAGCCCGAGGGCCGGGCCCTTGAAACCTTAAAGGCCCGGCGCTACCACCAAAAATACCTCGACCGCTTCCGGGAAGTCTATCTCATCGGGGTGGAGTTCAGCCGCACCCACCGCAACATCGTAGAGTTTGCATGGGAAAAAGTGAAATAAAACCTCCGGGCGGCCCTGAGGGAAGCAAGAAATCTAGCTAATGGATAGGCGAAAACAAAGGAATCCTGCGCGTAACATGAGAAAAATGAAAATAAAGTTCACGACCGGAAAATTTCAAGAGAACGGTGGTTGGACCGGTGGGAGAACGGAAACCGGAAACACGAAGTTTACCGAAAAGGCCCTGCGGATGGTGGTAGGTAAGGGTTCCAGAGACCTTCTCGAAATCGTTGCGGCCAGCACAACGGCCCTGGAAATCTTTAAAAACGATGCGAAGATTTTTCAAAGGCAGATAAGAAACCCTCAAATAACCCTTCGGGGCGCAGGGAACCTCCAGGCTACGCCAGCTAAGCCTTGCCTGGGGAATCGTTACCCGCAAACCTTTAACTACAAAATGGATACGGTAAAAGCGGGTGAAAAACAAACCTTCTTTTACGGCCTCGGGATAAACCGAAAGCCCCTTCCTTTCTAAGAATCTTAGGAGGAGATAGCCGCGCGGGAGGATCACCCAGACTGCAATCAAACTTATCAGAACCAGAACCAAGGAGCTAAAAATTAGCTTCAGGATGCGCATGAGTTAGCAATATCCCCTTTGGTTCTTCTCATTTAATTAGGTGGTCCCTTTCTTCCGGTGGTCTTCATTTTTTTAAATTCTAGGATGGTTTTCAAGTCCTCGGAAAGCATCCGATGTTCCTCGGTTATGCGTTTCAACTCCTCGGGGCTAGAGATAATGTAAGGGGTAATAAAAACAAAAAGCGTGGTGCGCTCGTGTCGGGTCTGTGAACGACGGAAGAGGTGCCCAAAAAGAGGGATCCCGGAAAAGCCCGGCACCTGGGAGAAACTCTCCTGATTTTTTCGGGAGACCAGGCCTCCCAGGATCACGGTCTGGCCGTTATCTACAATAACCTCCGAGGCTATCTCGCGCTTTGAGGTCACCGGGGCCACAAAATCTATGGTGCCCTGCTGGGCCCGGTAAACCCGGGTGACCTCCTGAATGGTTTGATGGATCTCAAGCCGCACGGTGTTGCCTACAATGTGGGGGGTAATGGTAAGATTGAGCCCCACGTCTTTGTATTCAAAGGAGACCGTGGGAAGGGTGTTGGTCTGGTAAGTAATACCGGTGGTATAGGGTACGGATTGACCTACATTAATAACGGCTTTGCGATTGTCGAGCGTGAGAATGCGAGGATTGGAAAGGATACGGAAAGAGGAGTCCTCCTCCGAAAGGGTAAAAAGAAAGAGGAGTTCTGGAAAGAAAAACTCTGTTCCCCCAACAGAGACCGTTTTTCCGCTTTTACTCAGAGCTCCCACAATGAATTTTCCCTGAGCTATCGCGGAATAAAGATCGCTTTCAGAGACCCCACCAAAAGCTGCTCCACCGTGCGTTCCGAGAATCTGCCACTTAACTCCTAGATCTCGAAGCTTGGAGAGCGAAATCTCCACCACCGTGGTGGCCAGCAGCACCTGTTTGCGGCGAACATCGAGCCGGGCCACGAGATCCTTCACCTTTTCAAACTCCGCAGGCGTAGCATAAACTATCAGGGCATTTGAGGATTTGTCTGCGGCTATGTGAAGCCCACTTCCGGGAAGAAGTCTTCTGGTTCTTTTGTGCCCAAGGCCTATCCGCTCTAGGTTAAGGGAGCGCAGAACCTTGGCTAGCTCTTCGGCCGAAGAATATTTGAGGGGAAGAACATAGAAACGTCTCTCCTGGCTCTCCACCGGAATATCCAGTTCCTTGAGGAGATCCCCGATTTCCTTAAAAACCTCCCGATTGCCGTAAACAATCAAAGCATTGGTACGTTCGTCCTTCACTATACGGAAAGTAAGCCCCTTTTCTGCGACTAGAGTCTGGATCATGGGAGAAAGATTTCTATAAAGGTCCTCCACGGAGGCATACTTTAGACGAAAGACTCGCACTTCCGGAAGTTCTGGCTTCTTTTCGAGGGTATCGAGAAGTTTTTTTACCCGGGCGAGATTTACCGCATAATCCTTAAAGATGAGAATGGGCGTTCCGGGAAGCTGGAGCACCAGGGCCCGGGGAGAAAGAAGGGGTTTGAGCATCGGTAAAACCCGGGTGGGATTTAAACGGGTGAGGGCATAAACCAGAAGGCGGGGTTCGCGATCCGAAGAGGGGTGAGAGGATAAGCGAGGAGTTTCCTCCCGTAAATGACGAGAGGAAACGATCTTTACATATCCATCCTCTTTATAAACCGTAGCCCCAATAAGTCCCAGAGCCTCGGTGATCATGCGCCAGGCAGTCTCCGAAGAAACCGGTTTTTTGGAAATAATCGTAATCTTTCCTTTCAAGTTCTCGTCATAAACTACATTCTTGCCGAGTTCCTTGGCCAGGAACCGAATCAGGGTCTTCACCTCTACTTGATCAAAGTTGAGATAGACCCCGGAATCGGCTGCCAAAGCGGATATACTCCACCAAAAGAGCAGGATCAGTATCGGCCACGCCCTTCTCATCTCACCTCCGCCTTTAAGGTTAAAATTTTATCAGCCCTCTGAATTTTTACCGAAAGAGAAGAAGCAGTTTTGATGGTCTCGAAAATGCGAAAGGCGTCCTCGTTCTTCCGTACCGGAATCCCGTTTATGGCAAGAATAACGTCTCCGGCCCGAAGTCCGGCCCGGAAGAAGAGAGACCTGGGATCCACATATTCCACCCGGACCCCTATTATTCGCCCCCCTTGAAAATGAGGACGCAGACGAATTCTGGAAAAGAGAGATCCCAAGTCCGCCGTAAGTCGTTCGAGTTCTTCCCTGGAAATCACGAGCAGCCTTCGGGAAGATCCCGAGGGGCTCCTACCGAAAGATTTCCTTTCCGAAGTCCCGGGACCGGACGCAAAAATTTTTTGCACCACCCGGCGATTTTTAAAAAGAAGACTTACGGAATCGGGACGAATCTCCGCTACCCGCCAGCCCTTTACTCTGTCCCCTTCTTTGGCCCAGTAACTCTCTCTTCCAAATTTTAAAAGGGCCAATCTGGCTTTCTTTCCGTAATAAATTGCTCGGAGCTCCGGAGCCTCGATCCCGAAGGACTCCGGGGAAACAGAGGCCTCTTCTTCCGGAGGGAGGTAAAAACGGGCCCAAAGTTTCTCCAGGTCAAAATGGGCCTTGGGCGTACGCTCTGGCATCCTAGAGATCTTATTTTTAGATATCCGGGGAACTTCGCTTAACCTAAGCTGAAAATATCCGAAGGTAAGAAGGGTGCCTGCCGAACAGACAAAAAGTAAGACCGATAAGGCCCGAGCCCAGAAAAACATCAGGAAAACCTCCAGTAAACCACCTTAAAGCCGGAACCCCTCCTCTGGACAATAGCCTTAAGCTCCCCCTCCACCTCCCCTACCCTCACCTCAATGGTTACCCGAAAGTTCTCGCTCTTTACCGTGGCCCAGGGGCGCAGGTCATGTAAAATCTCAAAATTGAAACCTTCTATCAGGATAGTGTCTTCAATTTTTTTAAAGGGATGGGTTCGGCGGTATTCTACCAGTTTTTCAGCCAAGGTTCTATCAATTCGGGGGCTTAAAGCCATGATGACTTCGGCAGGAGCGGTATTGAGATTGACCCGGCCATTACTCCATACCGTAGTAAGGGTGGAAAGCCCCGGATAAAAGGTAAACCCCTCGACTTTGCCGTAAAAGTCCTCCCGGGACATCCCCAGAAAGAGGAGCTCTTCAAGACTATCAAGCGGGGCCTTCTTGGGAGGGTACGTTCGATCCCAAAACCCGGATCCCCCAACCCATACCCGGAGGAGTTCCGGGGAAAGAGAG
The DNA here is from genome assembly GCA_015494725.1 of Thermodesulfobacteriaceae bacterium. Classification (GTDB taxonomy): domain Bacteria; phylum Desulfobacterota; class Thermodesulfobacteria; order Thermodesulfobacteriales; family Thermodesulfobacteriaceae; genus Thermosulfurimonas_A. Next base: position 4,104 of record WGAR01000055.1, read on the forward strand.
GTGACCCGAATTTCCTGGAAAAGCCTCTTTACCACCTTAAACCCTGCTTCGGTGCGCACCAGGTTGAGATTGAGGTAGCGCTCTTCGTCTTCCACCTGAACCCTGATTTCTCCTTCGGGAATGGGCAACTCAAGAGGATAAGCCCACCGATCGTTAAGCGTGTCGTAAGAGGGATCATCTTCTTTAAGATAAAGAGTTAAGAACTTCAGGGCCGAAACGGCTTCATGATAGGCCTGTTGTTTGAGATAGAATTTATGGACCAGGACCTCGGTCTGGCGAACCGCAAGAAATTCCTCGGAAATTATCCCGGATAAAACCATAAAAAATCCAAGAACCATCAGAATAATCATCTCCAAACCCGGCCCACCCTTACGGAAACGATCATCCTGGTGCCCTCCAGATTCACCTCAACCTTTTCGGGACTGCCGAAAAAACCCTCGTCTTCGGACCACCAACGACCTTTGTAAAAAACTTTGATCTTGAAGTTCTCAAAGATCCCCAGAGAAACCTCCTGACCTTCGTCGCAGGAAAAAATCTCTCCGTAAGGATAGGGCTTTTCGCAGTAAAACAATTCCTTGTCTTCATAGCGATACCTTACCTGAACCACTCCCGGATAAGTTTCCCCCACGGAGGTAATAAATCCCATATAAAGACCATCTTCCCTCCTCTCCAGCCGGAAAGAACGTAAGAGCCCTTCGATCTGATACCGTAACCGGTAGGAGAGGAGGATCTTTCGATAGAGGTGTTCGGCATCCTGCTGAAGGGTAAGGGCTCCACGGCCGGCACTACGGAAAACCGCGACCACCGTTCCGAAAATCAATGAAAGAAGGAGGAGCACTACCAGGATTTCGAGAAGGGTAAAACCCCTATCTCCTTTCGTAAAGGCGATAGTAAGCCGTTTCATTTCCTTGGGAAACCCGGTAAATCTCTTCCTGGATCGCAAGCCCTTTTACCTTAAAGGTGCGCCTCTCCACCTTTACTCCCTCCACCGGCTCCCCGGCCAGAAAAAGCTCAAGCCTTGAGACCTCC
>WGAR01000056.1 GCA_015494725.1 Thermodesulfobacteriaceae bacterium
CCCACCTGGACGGGCTTAAGGATGGCCACCGGGGTCACCGCTCCGGTGCGGCCCACCTGGACCACTATATCCAGCACCTGGGTGGTGACCTGGGTGGGAGGGAACTTATAGGCCAGGGCGTAACGGGGGCTCCGGGCTTTGGTGCCGAGTTTTTCCCACAGGGAAAGATCGTTCACCTTGATCACGATTCCGTCGATCTCATAGGGAAGTTCCTCGCGCCGCCGTTCCATCTCGTGGTGATACTCGATGGCCTCCCGGATGTTTCGAACCTTCCGCACCAGGGGGTTGACCTTGAGTCCCCATTTGGGAAGGGTGGTGAGGATCTCCCACTGGGTCCTGAACTCGTAGCCCTCGACCCGGCCCACCCCGTAAAAGAAGATGTCCAGCGGGCGTTTGGCGGTCACGTTGGGGTCGAGCTGCCTTAAGGAACCGGCAGCTGCGTTTCGGGGATTGGCAAAGGGGGGTTCGCCCTTAGCCAGGCGCTCCTCGTTTAAGCGCTTGAAATCGTCCTTGCGCATGAAGACCTCGCCCCGGGCCTCAAGGAGCCGGGGGATGGGCACTCCGTCTCCGGAAAAGAGCCTGAGCGGGATGCTCTTTATGGTTTTTAAGTTGTTGGTCACATCCTCTCCGGTGTAGCCGTCGCCCCGGGTGGAGCCCACGGTAAACCGTCCCTCCTCATAGACCAGCTCCACGGCCAGCCCGTCCATCTTGGGTTCTACGGTGTATTCAATATCCTGGTCCTCGGGAAGGTTTAAAAAACGCTTGACCCGGCGATCAAACTCCAGGACCTCGTCCTCGGAGAAGGCGTCGTCCAGGGAGAGCATGGGCACGGCGTGCGGCACCGTGCGGAACTCCTTGGCCGGGGGGTAGCCCACCCGCTGGGTGGGGGAGTCCGGGGTTACCAGTTCCGGGTACTTCTCCTCAAGCTCCTTCAGCTCCCGCATGAGGGCGTCGTATTCCGCATCGGAGATCACCGGCGAGTCCAGCACGTAATAGCGGTAGTTGTGGTACTCGATCTCCTCGCGCAATTTTTTCACCCGTTCGATCACTTCCGGCGGAATTTCCCTTTTGGCCTCGGCCATAAGGCACCTCCCCGAGGTTTTCAGAGGCTTCTTCGTTCATTATTATAAGCACTCCGATTATGAAAAAATACCTCTGGCTTAGCGGATTGATCTGTCCCTTTCACCTGCTGGCCCAGCTGCGCTCAAGGCGCCGGAAAGCACTCAGGGAAAGGTGGCGTCCCCGGTTCGCGCTCTCTTCGGAGCGTCCCAGGATCTGGATCCACACCCTTTCGGTGGGGGAGCTTCAGGCCGCAGGCGTCCTGCTTGAGGGCCTGGCCTCGGCCTTTCCGCAATACCAGCCGGTGCTCACCGTGGCCACGGTTTCCGGGCTAAAGAGGGCCCGGGAGCTCTGGGGAAAGCGGTTCCCGGTGTATCCCGGGCCCCTTCACTGTCCGTGGGTTCTCGAGCGCTACCTTTCGGCCCTCTCTCCCCGCATTTTTCTTCTGGTGGAAAGCGACCTCTGGCCGCACTGGCTGGGAATGCTCCGGGCCCGCGGAATCCCTCTTATTTTTGTCAATGCCGCCCTTTCGGAAAGGTCCTTCCGGCGTCTTCGTCGCTTTCGGTTCCTGGCCCGCTGGTTCTACGACTCCTTCTCCCTCATCCTTGCGGCCAGTGAGGAGGATCGCCGGAGAATCGCGGCCCTGGCCTCCGGCCCCCAGGTGCTCTATCTCGGGAACCTCAAATACGATTTTCCCCCGCCGGAGCGTCGGGAGATAGAATGCCTGGCCCGGAGCCTTGGTCCCTTCCTTTCGCCTCCGGTCCTGGTGTGCGGTTCCACCCACCCCGGTGAGGAGGAGATCCTGCTTCGGGCCTTTGCCCGCCTCGGGCGGGGGACCCTCATCCTCTGTCCCCGGCGCCCGGAGCGGGCCCGGGAGGTCCTCGATCAGGCGAGGGCCATGGGGTTTTCCGCGGCCTTACGTTCCCGGCCCGAGGCCGCCCGTGTAATAGTGGTGGATACCTTAGGGGAACTGCGGGCCCTTTACGGGCTCGCGGATCTCGCCTTCGTGGGGGGCACTCTGGTCCCGGTGGGAGGGCACAATCTCCTTGAACCCGCGGCCCTTAAGGTTCCGGTAACCTTCGGGCCGGAGGTGGAAAGCGTGGCCTCGGTGGCCCGGGAGCTTCGGGAGACCGGCGGCGGAATATGCGTCCCCCCTCACCCCGAAGAAGTGGCCTCGGCCTGGGCAAGGGTCCTTTCCGCCTCCGAAAGGTACGGGCAGGCTGCCTTTTCCGTCTATGAGCGCCACCGGGGGGCCGCAAAACGCTATCTTTCCGTGTTGAGTCACTACCTTTAGAAGGAGGGAAAGGAATGGAAGCCTGGGAGATCGCCCGTTACATGAAGGAGCACGATCGGGTGGCGGTATGGCTGGGGGTGGAGATCCTGGAGGTGCGTCCGGGCTATGCCCGCATGGCCATGGTGGTGCGGGAGGACATGCTTAATGCCGCCGGGATCTGTCAGGGCGGGGTGACCTTTTCGCTTGCGGATTTTGCCTTCGCCGTGGCCTCAAACAGCCACGGAAGGCTGGCTCTGGCGGTCTCGGCCCAGATCTACTATCCGGCTGCGGCCCGGGCCGGGGAGCGGCTCATCGCCGAGGCCCGGGAGGTGAATCTTACGGAAAAGACCGGAATTTACGAGGTCTCGGTGCGCAAGGAGGACGGGACCCTGGTGGCCTTTTTTACCGGAGAGGTGGTAAGACGCGGGGCCTTTAACCCGCAGGCCTTATCGCCAGGGCAATGAAGCGCTCGCCCTCACGGAAGATGAGGCGTTTTCGATGAAGGTCCTTGAGGAAGGCCCGCAGGGCCTCCTCGGAGACCGAAGGGAAGGCCTCGCGCAGGGTTCTGAGATCCCGGGGCTCGGTGAGAAAGAGATAAATCCTGCGGGAGGGGCCTTTTAAACGGTGGTGAAGGATGCGCCCCTCCGGGGTTACCTGGCGGATGAGAAGGAAGTCCCCGCCCTCGCGAAAGGTAAGAAGCGGCCCGTGTTTTTCGCGAAGACGCGTCCAAACCTTCTGCCAGTTTTTTACCTTTTTTATCACCGGCTGCCAGAGTTTTTGGCTTCTCCTGCGATCGCCGCTATAGGCCCAGGAAAGCGGCACCAGCCGCTTTAAGATTTCCTCCGGAAAGAGATAGCGGTAGTGAGGATGGGGATAGAGGCGTTTTAGGCCGAAGTCCTGCGGACGATGGAAGACCGGGCTTCCGTAGCCCAGCCAGAAGGAGACGGTGGTGAGCGGCCGGAAGGGAAAGACATAGTCCAGGGCCGAAAGGGTCTCGGCTATCTCCTCCTCGGTGCTTCCCGGGAAGTGGCAGATGAGGTTTGCGGAAAGCTCAAGCCCGGCCTCCTCGCAGTGACGCATGGCCGCCACGTTGGCCATGGCCGTGGTGCCCTTTCCCAGGCGCCGAAGAAGCGAGGTGGAGAGGGCCTCGATCCCGATCTGTACCCAGTAGAGCCCGCCCCGGCGCATCCGGCGATATTCTTCGGCGGAGTAAACGGCTCTTAATTCGGCAAAGATGCGGTAGTCGCGTCCGTCGCGGGAAAGTTCCTCAAAGAGCTTAAGGGCCTCGGCCCGGTCCAAGCAATTGTCCATAAAGGCGAAATCAAGGAGCCCGGCCCGGGCGTGGATTCTTATGTCCTTAAGCACCTTTTCTAAGGGCCTTCGGCGATAGCCGTGCCACTGAAGGTTGAGGTTACAGAAATGACACCGTCCCCACCAGCAGCCCCGCGAGGCCTCAAGGGGAATCACCGGAAAGAAGCGTCTTTCCGGGGGGAGGGTGGAGAGTTCCCGAAAATAATCCTCATAGATGGGGGAGGGGATCTCCTCGGGACTTAAGACCTCCTCTCCTCCTCCGTCGATTTTTTTCCCGTTCCGATAAAAGATTCCGGGTAGGTCCTTCGGAGCCTGGCCCTTTCGCAGGGCCTCCACCAGGGCGGCCAGGGGGCGTTCGCCCTCCCGATTGATAACCACATCTATGAAGGGAAACACCTCCAGGAGGCTTCGCCCCAGGTCCTCAGCGCAAAGGGCGCCGCCGAAGGCTATGAGGAGTCGAGGAAAACGCTGCTTGA
>WGAR01000057.1 GCA_015494725.1 Thermodesulfobacteriaceae bacterium
CGGTCGGTTCCGTTCTGTTTGAAGCCGCTCTGCCAGTACTCCACGCTCATGGCCGGGATCTTCATCCGCCCGAACTGGATCTTCACGAAGGGAGCGTACTTCTGCCAGATCACGAAGGCATCGTGCACATTGACCTTGCTCTTGGGCTCAAGCTGGACATGGACATAATACTTCCAGTCGCGGTTGGGCGCCGTGCCGTCCACGAAAAACCTCAAGCGCCGCATGGTAAAGGAGCTATAGTTCTCGTTTCCCCCGGAAAAATCCTCGTCGCGGCTCATATAGGTGTAACGGAGCTGGATCCCGGTCCGAAAGCGGAAACGATATTCCCGGTTCTTCTCCGGATTCTTGTACTCGATGCGGAATCCGTTCTTCCAGTAGGCCCGCCAGTTCACCGGAGCTTTTTTCTCCACCGCCTTCTCCGTCTGAGCCTGGCGTTTTTCCAGCTCCTCGATCCGCTTAAGGAGCATCTGCACCTGGGCCTTGAGCTGGCGAATCTCCTCCTCCTGCGTAAGCGCCCGGGCTGAGCCTGCCCCCAGAAGAACCAGAACCCAGACCATTATCACTGCCAACCCCAATTCCCTTACCCAAGCCTTAATTTCTTTCATCCCTGCTCACCTCCTCCCGAAAATTGTTTTGGGGGAGACCGAAGCGGTCTCCCCCGTCTCGGGTTATTCTCCGGACCAGGCCATAAGGGCTATCACCCAGCCGATAATGACCAAAATTACCAAACCCCACGGAATCATCCCCTCACCTCCTTTTATAAATTAAAAGGGTCCCTGATGTCCGGGGGGCATGGACCACAGGATGGCCGGGATAGCAAAGGTATAAAGGGCCGCAAAAGTCACCACATAACCCAGCAATTTTTCGCTGAGTTTTCCGTTCATGAAAAAACCCGCCATATTCATGGCCACAAACCACACGAAAGCAATGGAGAAATGGTAAATCCATCGCGGGCTGGGGTAAACGAGCCAATAGACTCCGTAGGCCAGGGTGAGCCAGCCGATGAGGATAAAAACCGCTCCCAACTGCCGGCGAGGCCTCAGGTCCCAGATCTCACAGGCCCCCAGAGCGGTGAAGGCAAAGGCATACATCCCGGCAAGCCCGGTCACGAAATTGGTCAAAGCCCCCAGGCCCTGTTTCATCATCATGGCGATGAGAAAGGGCCACCACATCACCCCCACGGTAAAGGTGATAACCCCCACCACCTTCTCGCTGGACTTCTTGCGCTCCGGATCCAGATGGAGAAGACCATTGGCCAGGAGGACCGCCGCACCCAGGTAAATTATAGGAGCTATCCATTTTCCAATGGGATCGACCATTTTCTCACCTCCTGGTCTTTTTTTTGAGGGTAGCTCAGGGTTCAACCCTTCTAGGAATTCTCAGCTCATACTCCCACCTCCCCGGGATTTTATTTTCTCCCACCACAGCGGGTGGTGGGTCTTTACATAGTCCTCGGGAAGGGTCCCGGTCTCGAACATGGCCCGAAATCCTTTTCGATTCAGCGGATGAAGGGCCATATAGATGTGGATGGGAAGGATCACCAGAAAGATGAAGAACCCCACATCGTGGAAGAAGCGGGCCCAGCGCCAGGCGGAAGGGCTAAAGGCGTCCTTGAACATGAGGATGCAGCCGGAAACGATCATGATTCCGGTGGCCACAATGGTGAGCCAGGCCAGACACTTCTGTCCGAAGTTGTATTTTCCGAAGCGCCCGGGCTGAAAGGAAAGATAATGTTTGATCAGTTCCGCGATCCCGGCCCCGGGGCCTCCCTCGGGCCAGATCTGCCATCGGCCCATGTTTTTCAGTTCCCTTAGGGCAAAAAGCGGGGCATAAATGAGCAATCCCACCGCTGCCAGACGATGGAGCACCATGGCCACCTTCATGCCTCCGGAAAGATAGGTGGTCTGAGGGGAAAACCAGGCAAAGGGGACCCAGAAGAAATAGAGCAACCAGCGGAAATGATGGGGAGCCACCTGCGGAAGGCCGGTCAGGAAGAAGATCACCATAAAATGGATATAGTGAAGGTGCATACTCCTTTGAAACCGGTTAAAGGCCTGGATCTCTCTCATCCCTTAACCTCCTTGGGTTATTCTTCTACTCTTTTGCCCAGACTATAGAAAAAGTGCCCGATAACCCCGGCGGCACTGGCTCCAAAAAGGACCCATCCGATGGTTCGGACCGCATCCAGGGCCTCGATGGGTTTCTGGGCCGCATCGGGACGCAGGGTATAATCCTCAAGTATCGCCGCAGGGCCCACGGTGACCCAGTGAAGATAACCCGTGGCCTCGCTCACCCTCTCGGCCCCGTACAGGGTAAAGGTCTCTCCGAGACGTTTCTCGTAACGGGAGACCCGGCGTCGTCCCTCCTCAAGAACCTCCTCCCGGGTTCCGAAGTAAAGAGCCCTGGCCGGACAGGCCTCTACACAGGCCGGAGGCAGACCGGCCTCCAGGCGGTCGTAACACATGAAGCATTTATAAGTCTTACCCATCCGGGGAGCGAAACGGGGAACATTGAAGGGACAGGCCTCCACGCAGGCCCGACAGCCGATGCAGCGCTCCTCATGGATAACCACCGGTCCGTACGGTTTGACCTCAATGGCTGCCGCCGGACACCTGCGGGCACAGGGAGCGTTTTCGCAGTGCATACAATGGTGTACATAGGATACGGCCCGCCCGGGATAATTTCCGAGATAGTGAAAAACCGGGAAGATGAACCGCAACTCCGGACGCTGGTTTTCCAGAACCCTTTCCGGGGTGCCCCGACCGTCCCGGCTTAAACGAGCCCGGTTCTCTATGCCACACTGCACCGAACAGGCGTAACACCGGATGCAGGCCTGCATATCGTAAAGCATGCTTACCTTCATGGCTAAGCCCTCCTTACCTTGATGATGACATCCTGGGTGGCATGCCCCCCTTCAAGCGGAGCAAAGTGAAACTTGGAGAAATGGTTGATATTCACCCCGTGTTCCGGAAGGAAGGCCAGATATCGCTTGAGCTGCGGAAAGATACCCGGAGCCACTCCATAGTAAGTAAAGAGGACCTCGGGATGGACCAGAGGAGTGACCCATACCCGGGCCCTGGCCTTGAGTCCGGGATTATGGGCCGGAAAGACTTCCACCAGATCCCCATCCGAAATACCCAGTCGCCGGGCCTTTTCCGGATGGATCCACACCCGATCCACCCCGATCTGGTTCCAGATTTCCAGAAGAAGGGGATTGTCCCGGGTCTGACCCCCGGTAAAGGAGTTGAGGGGCGAGAAGCCGGTACAGAGGATAAATTCGTCCTCCCGCAGACGCCCCTTGGCCTCCTGCCACCAGAAAGGCGGCATCCACAGGGGTAGGGGATGGGCATGATCAGCATGAGGATGACCCTGAGCCTTGAGTTTCTTCCACTTCTCCAGCAGGATAAGGCTGAAGATCTCGATCTCCCCGGTCCAGGTCTTCCTCTTTATCCTGTAGCTCTGGCGACCGTACCATACGCCCTCTTTCTTGAGCCGCTCCAGACTGAGACCGGGATGTTTCTCTGCCAGGCCCTGAAGCTGCCTGCGCCAGGCCAACTCCCACCCCCCTCGGGCGAAATCCCCGAAGTACTTATCAAACTCCTCGGGTTTAAGCACCCTCCTGGCCAGCTCCAGGATGACCCAGGAGCCGGGCCGGGCCTCAAACGGGGGTTCCACAGCCTTCATGTGCATGGCCACGGTGGGCATGGACTGTTTGAACTTGAAATGCAGGACCTCATCCCGCTCGGGGAAGAGGGTGTCCGGAAGGATGATATCCGCATAGAGACAACTCTCATCCATAAAGGGGGTCATACAAACGATGAGCTCCACCTTATCCAGGAGCTTGATGATCTCCGGAGATCCGGCGGAACCCCCGATGAAGTTCTGCCCCATGGCAAAAAGGACCCTGGGTTCATAGGGCTTCCCGGTGCGCAGGGCCTCAAAGACAAAACGGCGTCCGGCCTTGGGCACCAGAAAAGGATAAAACTTCTGCTGATAGTATTTGGTGATCTGAAGCGCTTTGGGTTTGGGTACCTTGGGGAGCGGACCGTGAAGCTTGACCTTGGGAATTCCCCCTATTCCACCCTTCTTCTCCCATACCCCGAGCAGGGTATTCACCAGTCCCAGGGCATGGAATTGCCGGAGGACATTGGCGTAGCGTTCGGAATACCATCCCGTATCCACAAAGGTCCGGGGTTTATGGCGGATGAGTTCCTCCGCCACCCGGCGAATCTCTTCGGCCGGAATAGTGGTTATCTTTTCCGCCCACTCCGGGGTGTACTCCTCCAGGGCCCGACAGATGGCCTCAAAGGCGGTAATAAGACGACGCCCTCCCAGACGAAATTCCCCCCTCAGAGCCGGTCTTTGGGCTGCATCCTTAAAAACGGCCCTTTTCTGGGCCTCATCCCACACCCTATAACGCACATGTTTCTTTTTCTTCTTGGTCTTGGGATCTACCTTCTCGGTGATCTCCGGCTGGTAGGGTTCCAGCGTTTCGGGATCGATGAGCATACAGGCATTGGTCTGCCGGCGGAGGAATTCCTCATCGTAGCCCTTTTTCTTTACGATCTCGTGGGCCAGGGCCAGATGAAAGGCCGCGTCGGTTCCGGGCCTTATGGGAAGCCATTTACGTCCGGCCCCCTCTACGGCCTCGTTGGGGAAACGCACATCCACAGCCACCAGGCGCACCCCGTTCCGACGGCCCTCGGCAAAGAGGGTCCCGAATTGATAGACACAAAGCCCTCCCCCGGGATTGCGCATGGCTATGACCCCGAAACGGGCATGGGGATAATCCATCCAGAAAGCCCCGGGGGTGGTAGGATGCCCGAAATAGACCCCCAGCCCCCAGTCATGGCCGGCGGAATGACAGGTATCAGCATAACTCAGAACATTGGGGGTGCCGTAGAGATGCCAGAAGGGTTTGTCGAGCCCCGCCGCGGAGGTGAAGCGGGGAAGATATACCACCCGCTCCGGTTCCCCTTTCTCGCGATATTTTTTCAGGACCGCGGCTATACGATCCAGCGCCTCCTCCCAGCTTATACGTTTGAATTTGCCTTCCCCGCGCTTTCCCACCCGAAGGAGGGGATACTTGAGCCGATCCGGATTATAAACCGCTGCCGGAGCCGAACGGCTGCGTCCGCAAATCCCCGCATAGGGCAAATGAGGATTGGCCTCCATCTTGATGAGCCTTCCTCCCTTCACCACCCCGATAGCCGGACATTGCTGAGCACACATGCGACACCGGAGCGGAACCCGCCGCTCCACCCCGTAATCCACCGGCTCCGGGGCCTTCTCCGAAAGGCGCACACTATCCCCGAGGCGTACAAAGGGAGAAAAAGCCGCTATACCGCTCAATTTCAGGAATTTACGCCTCGAAAGCTTTGTTTCCATGGCTTCCTCCTTATGAGGAACTCTCCGGAAACCAATATTAGCAAATCGAATACCATATTGGAAGAGGGGTAAAAAAATTGCAATAAACTATATATTAGGCCGTAATTGCGAGATTCAGAAAATAAAAAGAGTAGTCCAGTATGCAGCTTTAAGGTGGCGGGTGCAACCTCAGGAGGACAGATCCTCGGAATCCGGGCTCAGGGGGACCCTGAGGCCGTAATGCCGGAGCATGCGTTGGAGGCTCTGTCTTTTCAGGCCGGCCAGGCGGGCAGCCCGGGAGATATTGCCTCCGGTGCTACGAAGGAGGTTCTCCAGGTACTCACGGGCGAAACGATCCAGCACCTCCCTTTTGGCCTGGTGATAGGGTTTGGCCTTCCAGGGACGATCTCGAAGATTGCGGCTCTGCGCACTTAAGAGGCGCAGATCCTCGGGACGGATTTCGTTTTCCGGGGCCAGGAGTACAGCTCGTTTGATGGTATTTTTGAGCTCGCGCACATTTCCTCGCCAGGGTTGCTGCAACATGAACTCCAGGGCCTCCGGAGAAAAGATCAGCCCCTGACGACCGTATTTCTGGGCGTATTCCTGCAAAAAGTGCTGGGCCAGAAGCAAAATATCCTCGCCTCTTTCCCTGAGAGGCGGTACCCAGAGGGTGACCTCATTCAGGCGATAATAGAGATCCTCCCTGAACTTGCCGCTGGCCATTTTGCTTTCCAGGTCCTGGTTGGTGGAGGCAATAACCCGTACATCCACCTTTAAGACGCGGGTACTTCCCAGAGGACGCACCTCCCTTTCCTGGAGCACCCGGAGGATCTTCACCTGGAGGGGCGGCGACATATCCCCGATCTCGTCCAGAAAGATGGTCGAACCATCGGCCTTCACGAAAAGCCCTTCTTTGGCCGTTTCCGCCCCGGTAAAGGCTCCCTTCACGTAACCGAAAAGTTCGCTCTCCAGAATGGATTCCGGAAGGGCGGCACAGTTCACCGTAACCATCTCCCGCGAGGATCGTTCGCTGAGATGATGGATGGCCCGGGCAATGAGCTCCTTGCCGGTCCCGGATTCGCCCCGGATGAGCACCGTGGCGTCGCTCCGGGCCACCCTTTCCACCAGCCCCATGAGCTCCCGAAAGATGGGAGAATCCCCCACCATTCCCAGGGACTCCCACCACTTTTCCCGCTGGGTCTTAAGACGGAGGTTCTCCCGAAGAAGGAGGCTCCGTTCCAGAGCCCTCTGTACCAGACGCCGAAGATGATTGGCCTCAAAGGGTTTGGGGAGAAAATCGTAGGCCCCCTTCTTGATGGCCTCCACCGCCATCTCGATGGTGCCGTAGCCGGTGATGAGAATGACCGAGATGGTGTTGTCGCGTTCCCGGATACGTTCGAGCAATTCCAGGCCGTCCATACCCGGCATCTTTATGTCCGCCACCACTACCTCCGGAAGAAGTCGATAAACCTTCTCCAGCGCCTCCTCTCCGCTATAGGCCTTCTCGAAACGCACCCCCTCCAGATGTCCCAGGAGTCTCTCCAGAAGACGGACCATCTGGGGTTCGTCATCCACCAGAAGAATCCTAGCCAGAGACATGATTTCCCTCCGGAAAGATGATTCTGAAAAGGGTCCGGATCCCCAGACGGAGATAGCGTTCCTCGGCAGGGGGTGAAAAGACCTCTATCTCTCCTCCGTGCTCCTTTACCAGCCCGAAGGTCACGAAGAGACCCAGACCGGTTCCCTGCCCCGGGGGTTTGGTGGTGAAAAAGGGCTCGAAGATCTTTTCCCGGATCTCCTCCGGGATACCCGGCCCGGTATCTCCCACCTCCAGCACCGCCCCACCCCGCCGAAGACGGTAAATCCAGATGTGAATGGCTCCTCCTCCCTGTAAAGCATCCCGGGCGTTGCCGAGAAGGTTCAACACCACCTGACGCAGGCGGTCCGGGTCTCCCCGGATTACCGGAGAGTCCGAGACATGCAGATTTATCTCTATCCCTTCCTTTCGGTAGGTGGGCTGAACCATCTCCAGCACCTGGCGCACGATCTCTTTCAGGTCCACGGGTTGTTCGGCCTGGGGCGAGGGACGGGAAAAGATCAGGAGATCGGAGATGAGCCGCTGACATACGCGCACCTGATCCTCGATGAGCTGAAGTTCCTCCCGTTCCTCCTGACTCTCCTTCAAAAGCTGGGTATAACCGAGGATGATTCCCAGCGGAGTGTTTATCTCATGCGCCACCCCGGCGGCCAGTTGCCCCAGCGCCGCCATCTTCTCGGAATAGATCATTCGCTCGGTCATCTCCCGAAAACGGGTGAGATCCTTCATTATTCCCTGCCACCCCAGATGACATCCCTGCAGGTATTCAATGGCATTAGCGGTGATTACCACATAGCGTTCCTCTCCGTGGGAGGTGAGAAGAAGTGTTTCAAAATTGGTTACCTGCCCCTCGGCGCAGAGGAATTCGCGGTAGCGGTTCCATTCTCCCCGGCAGGCAAAAAATTCCCCCAGGGATCTCCCCAGTAATTCTTCCTTGCGGGTGAAACCCAGAAGTTGCACCCCGGCTGGATTGATATCCAGCAGACGGCCCTCCTGATCGCAGAAGAATATGGCATCCCCGGCGGCCTCGAACAGGCGGCGAAATTTTTGTTCCGAAAGGGCCAGTTCGCGGGTGCGCTCCTCCACCTTCTCTTCCAGTGTGCGGTAGAGTTGCTGAAGATGATCATGGGCCTTCTCCAGGGCCTCCTTGGTTTCCTTGAGTTGCTGGGTCTCCTCCTCCAGTAGCCGAAAGGTCTGGTGGGCCCGGGGGAAAACAAAGGTAAGGAAGGCTGCCAGGAGGATGAATACCGTGTTCAGCGCCCCGGAAAAAGGGGCCAGAACGAACCACAGATGAGGATGCCCGGACCAGCCCAGGATGAATCGCACCACATGTCCCATACTCCGGGAGAGGGCGAAGGCGGTGAAGGAAAGGGAAAGCCCGAAAAGATAGACGAAGAGCAGGTGATCGGGATGATGCCGGAGGAGATAGAAGGCCTTTTCCAGACAGGCAAAGGAGATGAGGATCATGAGTATCGCTCCCACCAGATCCACCGCATAAAGGGGATAAAGGGGCAAGCTAACCGAAAACATGTTTCCCCCGGGTAAATTCCCGCAGGGATTGCCAGAGAAAATACATGGCCGGGACACAGAAGAGATGATCGAACCGGGTTACATAGTAAAGCAGGTGCTTCCAGTTCACCGGACCGGGGATCTCGGCCTCCAGGGCGGAAGAATAGTAGTAGGTGTTCAGGGAAAGGTGTCTTTCCAAAAGGTGCACGGTAAAGGCATCAAAGTTCCAGAGGAGAAAAAAGACAAGGGACAGCCGGAGATAAAGCCAGGCCCGATCTCCCCCGCCAGGAAGGCCGCGGGAACGGTAAAGCATGTAAAGGAGGGCCGCTCCGAAGGCTATATGGGCCAAGAGATGAGCGTACAACCCCTCCGGACATATATGAGGCTGGGTGGCCCAGGCCGGCGGGGGAAACAGCCCCAGGATAACAAAAACCGTTAACCCGATAAAGAACACAACTTCATTATAAAAAATCCCCGCCACAGGGAAAAGTCTCGCTTCCTTTTTCCGGGAAGGGGAATACTTTCCTTAAGTACCGGTACGGCCCGGGGATCCGGCGGGCGATGGGTATCCTTCATCACCCACAGGACCGGTTTTCCGCATAGATTCCGCGGTATTCCCCACAGATGATACTGGGTGCGGGGGGGAGAGACCGGAATCTGATAGACCTGCGGGTGGTCCGGAAGATAGAAGGCCAGTTCCGAGGCCAGATAACGATGATCCGTAACCAGAGCCTCTCCGGGACGGCGGTGCGAATCAACCACCCGGGCCAGTTCCTTCCACCCGTAAAAACGGAACAGAAGACCGGCCAGAGAGGGAGGAAACTTCTGGGGAAAACGCGGCAATTGATAGAGAAGAGCGGTTCCCACCAGGGCCATCCCCACCCCGACCACATAAAGGAGGCGCAGCCATTTGGCCCCCCTCCCGCGCAGGGAAAAGATCACCCCGGCGGTAAGGGCCAGTCCGGCCACAAAAAAGGGCATGGGCCAGTTGGCGTTCACCTTACGGAAGAGGGAAAGGGGAAGAACCGCCAGATAAGGCCAGGCCGAAAGGACCCAGAGATAGGTGAGCCGGGGCTCGGAGCGCCAGTCTTTCCGCCGGAGGATCTGCCAGGAGACCCAGATGAACAGAATCAGGAGCAGGGGAGAGAGCACCCCGGCCTGTTCCCCCAGAAAGCGCACAGGACCGAAAAGAGAGAGCCCTTCCTCCTTAAAGTGATGTTCGGTATGGTGCAGGGTCACCCAGTGATGGGTGGCGATCCAGTATAGGTTGGGGGCCCAGATAAGAAAGGCCAGTCCCAGGGCCAGCCAGGGCCCGAAGCCTCGAAGCAATTCTTTCCGAAAACCGAGAAGCCACAATCCGTAAAAGAAGCCGAAAGCCAGCATGGTCTGCTTGGTAAGCAATCCCAGACCGCAAAAAAACCCCAAAAGGACCCAGTAAAACCATCGATTTTCCTCGGCGGCTTTCCATCCCGCATAAAGGGCTCCGGCCCAGAAAAGCAGCAGCGGGGGATCGATGGTCATGAGCAATCCGAAGACCGTAAAGATGGGGATCAGGGCCGCGGCAAACAGGGCCCAGCGCGCCGGAAGTTTTCCGAAAAGTCGATACACAAAAAGATAAAAGAGAACCAGAAAGGCCAGACCGCATAAGACCGCAGGCACCCGCACCGCATATTCCGAAATACCCAGAAATCGGGTGGAAAGAGCAATAAGCCAGGCCACCATGGGAGGCTTGCTGTAATACCCCCAGGCCAGATGCCTGGACCAGTCCCAGTAATAGGCCTCGTCCGGGGAAAGCTGTAGATGTAACTCCCGAATGAAACCCAGCCGGAAGGCCAGAATGGCCAGAAGAAAAATTCCCTCCATGGAAAAGAGAAGTTCTAGGGCTCCCTTGTCTTTTTCCATTTCCGCCAGAGAAGTCCTCCTGTAAGCCCTATCCCTGCCCCTATGATCCAGCCGAAGAGCACGTCTTCGGGAAAATGATGCCCCAGATACACCCGGGAAAGACCCACCATAAAGGAAAATCCCGCGGCTATTATCCCCAGAATCGGATCCGCCATCCAGAAGACTCCCGTGGCCGCGGCGGTGTTGGTGGCATGACAGGAGGGAAAACCGTAGTGCCTGGCCCGGAGGGGATGTTCTATCCTCCGGAATCCGCCCCCCTTATAGACCCGAACCCCCGCTAGCACAGCATAGGGTCTGGGACGGGCGAAATAGGGTTTGAGCACCCGGGCACACAGGGCATCGGCCAGGATCACCATCAATAGGGCTACCAGAGGGACCCCGATCATCCCCCGGCCCTTACGCACCACCAGGACCAGCCCCAGAAACACAAAGAAGGCCACAATAAGATCCGGCCGGCTCAAGAGAACCATGACCCGGTCCCAGAGAGGCCCCCGGGGAGTGTTCAGAAGGGTAAAAAGGCTCAAATCTCGATCCCCGCCTCCTGGGCGTCCTGCAGGAACCGCTTAAGCCCCGTATCCGTGAGGGGATGCCTGAACATCTGCTTGATAACCCGGTAAGGAATGGTGGCGATATCCACCCCCAGTTCCGCACAGCGGCGCACGTGATCCACGTGGCGGATGCTGGCGGCAATGATCTCCGTCTCCACCCCATAGACCTCGTAGATCTGGACTATCTCCTCTATCACCGAAAGGCCATCGTAACCGATGTCATCGATGCGCCCGATAAAGGGCGAGACATAGGTGGCCCCCACCTTGGCGGCCAGCAGGGCCTGAAGGGGGGAGAAGACCAGAGTGACATTGGTCTTTATGCCCTCGGCCGAAAGGGCCCTTACCGCCTTTATGCCTTCCTCGGTGCAGGGGATCTTGATCACCGCATTGTCTCCCAGCTTGGCCAGCTCCCGGGCCTCGCGGATCATCCCCTGCGCCTCGGTAGCCACCACTTCTACGGAAACCGGAAGCCCCGCACATTCCCTCAGGATCTCGCTTACCGCTTCCTTCCAGGGCCGCCCGGTCTTTTTCACCAGCGAGGGATTGGTGGTCACTCCATCCAGGATTCCCAGGGCCTTCACCTCCCGGATCTCGTTTATGTCTGCGGTGTCAATGAAGATCTTCATCCCCTACCTCCTTTTCCAAAGCCAGATTACCCCCTGAAGAAAGCGTTGCAACCGGGGGCTTTTAAGCTCCTCCTCCCGTTTCGGCCATTTTAGCACGGACGAACTCAAGGATCTTACGGGCATAGACCACGGCCTCCCGGGCTTGCTTTACATTCTCTCCTTCTCGGCCTGACGGAACCAATCGCGCGATCTATCCGGCATGCCGGAATCCCGCAGAAAGTTTGAGCCTTAAGGCCTGCAGACGAATGAACCCCGCAGCGTCCTTCTGGTCGTAGCCTCCGGCCCGGTCGAAACTGGCAAGATCTTCCCGATAGAGACTCACCGGCGACTTCCGCCCCACCACCATTACATTCCCCTTGTAAAGCTTGAGGCGCACCGTACCGGTGACCCTCCTCTGGGTCTCCTCGA
>WGAR01000058.1 GCA_015494725.1 Thermodesulfobacteriaceae bacterium
AAAGGAGATCCTGCATCACCGGGTGCCTCTTGAGGTTCTCCAGGAGTTCGTAGGGTTTGATCCCCTTTTCCGCAAAATCGGAAAGGAAAAGCCCCACCCCCAGCGAGACCGAGGTGCTGTTGGTATAGAGAAAGGCGCTTCCCGGAAGCCCCAGGCTGGCCTCTCCCAGGACTTCCACCGCCAGTCCGGTATCCTCGGAGAGGGCAAAGCGCTTTTCCACCTCACCTTTAGGGAGCTGGATGACCTCCTTTACCGAAAGGGCCACCTCCTCGGGGGTGAAATCTCCGGAGATCAGCCCGGCCTTCTGGGTGAGGATCCGGTTTACCCCCTCGGAAAGGATCACCACCGGGGCCCGGACCTCGGCGGGACGATCCGTATCCCAGTCGGCCGGCCGATCGGTAACCACCCCCACCACCCGATCTCCCTCCCGCAGGAGATCTATCACCCGGACCTTGGGTACCAGCAACACCCCGGCGGATCGAGCCTTATCCGCCAGCCACGGATCGAAACGGGCCCGAAAAGCCGTAAAGGCACGGGGAGGTTTTTCCCTTAAGGCCGGCCCGGTATGGGTGATCTTCACCACCCCGTCCTCGGAAAGCACCCACCATCCCTCCTCGGTTACCGGGCGCTCGAAGGGCAGACGCTTTTCGGAAAAGAGATCCGGAACCAGGCTGAGGATGGACTCGGTATAGACCACCCCTCCGAAGAGGTTTTTGGCCCCGGAGAAACGCCCCCTCTCCAGGAGGATGGTCTTAAGCCCGGCCCGGGCACAGGTAATGGCCGCGGCCAGTCCCGCCGGGCCACCTCCCACCACAATTACCTGATACTGCAAGGCATTATTCATGGCCCTTTTCCCGCTTCACGGCCTCGATCAGGGCCGGAATCACCTGGTAAAGATCCCCCACGATACCCAGGTCGGCGATCCGGAAGATGGGGGCCTCGGGATCGGTGTTGATGGCAATGATGACATCGGAGTTCTGCATGCCCACCCGGTGCTGAATAGCCCCGGAGATTCCGCAGGCCAGATAGACCTTGGGACGGACCGTCTTTCCGGTCTGCCCCACCTGATGTTCATAGGAGATCCAGCCGGCATCCACCACCGCCCGGCTGGCCCCCACTTCGCCTCCCAGTAAACGGGCCAGTTCACGCAGGAGATCGAAACCCTCCGGCCCCCCCAGCCCTCGCCCTCCGGATACGATCACCTCCGCATACTCCAGGTTCACCGTCTTGTCCTTGGGAATAAAGTCCACCCGTTTGACCCGCACCTCGTCCTCGGAAAGCCCCAGTTCCTCCCGGACGATCTCCCCCTGGCGGGAAGGATCCCGCGGAGGAAGCGGAAAGGTGCGCGGACGCACGGTGGACATCTGGGGGCGATGGTCCGGACACAGAATACTGGCCATGATGTTGCCCCCGAAGGCCGGCCGGGTCATGATCAGGTTTTTGCTTTCCGGATCTATCTCCAGGCCGGTAACATCCGCGGTAAGCCCGGTCTCCAGTGAGGTGGCAATGGAACCGGCCAGATCCCGCCCCAGGGTGGTGGCACCCAAGAGGAGGATCTCCGGGTGGTACTTACGACAGAGCTGCACCACGCCGTGGGCATAGGGTTGATTGCGATAATAGGCCAGCACCGGATCGTCTATAAGATAGACCCGCTCGGCCCCGTAGGCGATGGCTTCGCGGGCCACCTCCTCCACCCCGTGACCCAGGACCACCGCCTCGAGCACCCCCTCCAGATCCCGGGCCAGCTCCCCGGCCTTGCCCAGAAGCTCCCAGGATACCGGGTGCGCCTGGCCCTCTTCCTGTTCCACAAAGACCCATACCCGCGGCTTAGCGTTCATGCGGTAAGCACTCCTTTACGCCGCAGAATTTCTAAGATACGCCGCACCGCCTCCTCCACCCCTACCTCGGAAACCAGGAGGCGTTCCCCCGGGCTCTTGAGCTCCGGGGTAAAGACCCGATGGACCCGGGTGGGAGAACCCTTGAGTCCGAGCCGATCCCTCTCAAAGGGGACCGGGCCCTCGGCGGTAAAGACCTCGGGCTGGATGGTCTGGGCCTGGATCAGGGCAGAGAGCGGGGCAAAGGGCGGCTCGGCGACCTCCCGATCGCAGGTAATAAGCACCGGGAAGGAGGCCTCCAGCACCTCCAGCCCCCGCTCGGTCTTCCGGTGGACCCGGATCTTTTTCTCCTCCGGAAAACACTCCACCCGCACCGCATAGGTGATGAGTGGAACCCCCAGACGGGTGGCCACCCCCGGCCCCACCTGAGCCGTATCCCCATCGATGGCCTGTTTCCCGAAAAGATAGAGATCGAACGGGGCCTCCCGGGCCAGGTACTTTATGGTTTCGGCCAGGGTATAGCTGGTGGCCAGGGTGTCTGCCCCGGCGAACTTGCGGTCGGAAAGAAGAACGACCCGATCCGCTCCGTATTCCACGGCCTCGCGCAGGGCTGCATCGGCCTGCGGAGGCCCCATGGTGATCACCGTAATCCGCCCTCCGTAACGCCTCTTCAACGCCCCGGCCAGGGCCAAGGCATGCACATCGTAAGGATTGACAATGGAGGGCACCCCCTCCCGGATGAGGGTGCCGGTTTCGGGATTGATCCGAATATTGGTAGTGTCGGGTACCTGTTTTATGGAAACCAGAATATTCATCTCCGACCCCTTCTCTTAATGATGGCAGAAATCTCCTCCCAGATCAAGTAGGAACAGGGGATGAGCACCAGGGTGATCACGGTGGCGAAAAGGACCCCGAAGGCCAGGCTTATGGCCATGGGGATGAGGAAACGGGCCTGAAGGCTTCGCTCAAAGATCATGGGAAGGAGGCCGAAGAAGGTGGTGATGGTGGTGAGGATAACCGGGCGGAAACGTCTGCGACAGGAGAGAATCACGGCCTCCCGTATCTCCATTCCCTCGGCCCGCAGGCGATTGATCAGATCCGCCAGGATGATGGCGTCGTTCACCACCACCCCGGAGAGCCCCACGATCCCGAAGAAACTCAGGATGGAGAGCTGATACCCCAGAAGTAAATGCCCCAGAAAGGCCCCCACGACCCCGAAGGGGATGGCCAGCATGATGATGAGGGGCTGAGAGAAGGATCGCAGGGGAATGGCGATGAGGGTATAGATGGCCACCAGGGCCAGGAGGAACCCCTTC
>WGAR01000059.1 GCA_015494725.1 Thermodesulfobacteriaceae bacterium
CCAGTTTGAGGGCGGAGAAAAGGCTCCGATTCAGGGTCTGCCAGTCCACCACATAATAGGGGTAACCCAGGTTGGTACGAATGAGCCGGGCCAGTTTGCGGGCCTGGAAGGGGTTGTGCAGTTTGATCTCCAGGCCGGTTACCGCTTCCGGAGTCCCGGTAACCCGGCGGGCGGTGGAAAGCGGGGCCAGGGCCAGGGAGAGGTCGTAATCATAAAGACCGGTCTCAAAGATGGCTGCCACCCTGAGGGTGACGAACCGGGGCATCAGGCCCAGAGGGGTGATGCGTCCCTGAGGCAGCAGCAATCTTACCCGATCCCCCACGCTAACCCTCAGCCGTTCGGCCAGACGCCGGCCCAGGAATACCGGAGGCGGGGATCCTTTATCCGTAAGCTCTCCTGAGAGGAGGTGCAGGGTCTTGAGGTGTCGGACCTCCTCAAGCGGGATACCCTTGAGAAATACCCCGGCTTCGCCGGAGGAGGAGATCAGCAACCCCTGTTCGGAGATAAAGGGATAGATACCCTCGAGTTTTACGCCTTTACGCCGGGCCAGCTCTTCGAGGCGCCGGCTGATTTTCTTAAATTCCGTAAAGGGGCCAAAGACCCGCTCCACCACCAGATGAGGATTGGCCGAGAGGATCTTTTCCTTCAGAATGTCCTGGAAACCGCTCATTACCGCGATAACCACGATCAGGGCCGCCACTCCGATGGTTATACCGGCCACGGAAATATTGGCGATGACTCCGGTAAGGCGATCCCGCTTGCGGGAGAAAACGTACCGCCGGGCCACAAACCATTCAAAGGAAAATCCCATCAGGCCTCCGGTCGGAGATGCGGGAAGAGGATCACCTCCCGGATGGACGGAGAGTCGGTAAAGAGCATTACCACCCGGTCGATGCCGATGCCCTCTCCGGCCGCCGGAGGCATACCGTACTCCAGGGCCCGGATGAAGTCCTCGTCTATCTCGGGATGGATCTCCGGGTCGTCCTCCAGGCGTTTCCGGATCTGTTCCTCGAACCGGGCCCGCTGATCGCGGGGATCGTTCAGTTCGGAGAAGGCATTGGCCACTTCCCGCCCGGCTACGATAAGCTCAAAACGGTCGGTGATGGAGGGGTCCCGGTCGTTACGACGGGCCAGGGGCGAAAGCTCCACCGGGAACTCGGTAATGAAGGTGGGCTGGATGAGTCTGGGTTCCACCAGGGCGTCAAAGAGTTTGGCCCAGAGCTTCTGGAGAACGGGTTCGCGTGGATCCACCTTGATTCCCTTTTCGGCGGCAAACTCCAGGATCTTTTCCCTGGACTCAAGTATATCTTCCGGCACCCCTCCGATCTCTATCAGGGCCTTTCGATAGGGGATCCTGGGCCAGGGCGGGGTGAAGTCTATTTCCTGTCCCTGGTAGGTAATCTTCGGGCTTCCGTAAAGTTCCAGGGCCAGCCCCACAAAGATCTCCTCGGTGCGGCGCATGAGGTCTTCATAAGTGGCATAGGCCTCGTAGAATTCCAGCATGGTGAATTCGGGGTTGTGCTGGGTGGAAATGCCCTCGTTACGGAAGTTGCGGTTGAGTTCGAAGACCCGTTCGAAGCCTCCCACCAGGAGTCTTTTGAGATAGAGCTCCGGGGCAATGCGCAGATAGAGTTCGAGATCCAGGGCGTGATGATAGGTCTTAAACGGCCGGGCCGTGGCTCCGCCGGGGATGGGCTGCATCATGGGGGTTTCCACCTCCAGGAAACCGTTGGAGATGAAATAATCCCGCAGATAGTGAATGATGCGGGTGCGGGTACGAAAGATCTCCCGCACCCGGGGATTCATGATCAGGTCCACGTAGCGCATGCGATAGCGGAGTTCGGTGTCCCGGAGTCCGTGAAATTTTTCGGGAAGGGGACGGAAGGCCTTGGTGATCAGCCGTATATCCCTGGCCAGCACGGTGAGCTCTCCGGTTTTGGTGCGAAAGAGCGGCCCTTCCACCCCGATGATATCCCCGATGTCAAAGTACTTTTTAAAGAGTTTGAACTTTTCCTCTCCCACTTCGTCACGTTTTACAAAGACCTGGATGCGACCGGTCTCGTCCTGGATATGGGTGAAGACGGCCTTACCGAAGTCCCGTCGGGCCATCATGCGGCCGGCCAGGCGGAAGGTCTGTTCCAGCTTTTCCAGGGCCTGTTGATCGTATTCCCGGAAGAGTTCCTGGAGTACCCCGGCTCGATCCGCGGGCCGGAAATCGTTGGGGAAAAGGGAATAGCCCATCTGTTCCAGTTCTTCGGCCTTTCTGCGCCGGACCTCCAGAACCGTGCTTTCCTC
>WGAR01000060.1 GCA_015494725.1 Thermodesulfobacteriaceae bacterium
GATCATAGGGGCCTTAAAGGCGATTTTGTGAGCGACCAGGGGCGTTCGGTATGCTAAAATACCCGGTAAAAAGGGTTGCTAAATGAAGCCTTGGGGCGCGAAGTAAACCGGGCGGTGTTTCTAGGACCCGAGGCCCGGTGTATTGTCTGGAGAGATCCGGAAGGGTAGGGCATGGCGGAGGGTTCGGTTTTTAGTGCGGCTTATTTTCAGAAACGCCGGGTGATTCTCGATTGGGAAGGGGGTGAGCCCTGCCTTTATTTTACGGAGCATACTCCGGAAGAAGTTCTAGAGGAGGTGAGGTTCCTTCTTCAGAGGCCGGTTCGATTTTGTAAAATCAGTCCGGAGGAATTTTCAGAAAGGCTCGGGCGTTTGCTTTCGGAAGGATCCGAGGTCAGCCTTTCGGAAGGGGGAGGGGAAGGAGAAAGACAGCGCACCCTTGATCTTCTTCACCAGTACTCCGAGGCCCCGGTAGTTAACCTCATAAACCTGGCCCTCATTCGGGCCTCTCGGGCGGGAGCTTCGGATATCCACTTTGATCCCGGGGAAAAGGAGGCACTCATTCGTTTGCGCCTGGACGGGGTGCTTCATGAATATCGCCGCTTCCCCATGCAACTTTATCCTCAGGTGGTAGCCCGCATAAAAGTCATGGCCAACCTGAACGTGGCGGAAAAACTGGTTCCCCAGGACGGGCGCATGCGTATAAGGATAGGGGAGCGGGAGCTTGATATCCGGGTTTCGGTGCTTCCTACCATTTTTGGAGAACGTGTGGTTCTCAGGCTTCTGGAACAGAGTAATCGACTGCTTACGCTGGGGGAACTGGGGTTATCCGAAGAAGATTACCGCAAACTGGAACGTCTGGCCCGGAAACCTTACGGGCTGGTGCTGGCCACCGGTCCTACAGGGGCGGGGAAATCCACCACCCTTTATGCCATGTTGCTTCTGGTGCGGGAACTCTATCCTTACAAAAATATCATCACCATTGAGGATCCGGTGGAATACCAAATAAACGGAATCGGTCAGGTGCAGGTCAACCCCAAGGTGGGGCTTACTTTTGCTACGGGGCTGCGCTCCATCCTGCGCCAGGATCCGGACGTTATCCTGGTGGGCGAGATCCGGGATACCGAAACCGCGGAGATTGCCGTGCATGCGGCCCTTACCGGCCATCTGGTGCTCTCCACCCTTCATACCAACGATGCCCCCACCGCCATAACCCGCCTGGTGGACATGGGTATTGAGCCTTATCTCATAGCTTCTTCGCTGGAAGGAGTCATTGCTCAACGCCTGGTTCGAAGGATATGTCCCCACTGTCGCGAGCCCTATCCTCCAGCACCGGAAGAATTAAAGGCCCTGGGTCTTCCGGAAAATTCCGAGGTTGAATTCTACCGGGGCCGAGGGTGCGAAGAGTGTCTGGGCACGGGCTATAGGGGGCGAATCGGTATTTTCGAAGTGCTTGAACTGGATGAAAAGTTGAAGAATCTGATTTTAACTACCCCTAATGCCACAGAAATCCGAAACGAGGCCCTGAAAAGGAACTTCAAGACCTTGCGACAGGATGCCCTGGAGAAGGTTCTCGCCGGTCTTACTACCTCCTCGGAATTGCTGGCAGTTACGGAGAAAGAATGAGGTCCTCCGGTTCTCACCTCCTTTTGAAGGAACTTTCTGTACTTCTTAAGAGCGGTCTTCCCTTGCCCAGGGCCCTGGAACTCCTTTCGCGCCGGAAATCAGAGGACTCTCGGAGAATCCTGGAAGTTAAAAAAAGAATAGAAAGTGGCGAGGATCTGGTGCAGGCCTTTCGAGGAAGTAACCTTTTCCCGGAATTTGTCTGCGAAATGTTGATTGCGGCCCAAACCGGAGAAAATCTGGAGAAAATTTTCTCCAGGGCTTCGGATCTTCTGGCCCGTATGGAAGAATTTGGAGCCCGGGTTACCGGGTCTCTGATTTATCCTGCCTTGGTCATAGGATTCAGTATTCTCTCGGTAATCGTGATTCTGGAATTTATCGTTCCCCAACTGAGGAAGATCCTTCTTAGTTTCGGAAGAGATTTGCCTTTTTTCACCAAAGTTCTTCTCTGGGGGGCTAAATTTCTGTGGTGGTTTCTTTTGCTGGGGCTTCCGGTGGGGCTGCTTTTGGGAGTAGGATGGGTTAAGAAAAGGGGTTGGCGCGAGCTCCATCGATTCATCCTGAAAATACCGGTGGCAGGGACTCTCTGGCTTTACTTTGACCTTTCCAGGTGGAGTTATACCACCGCCCTTCTTCTTGAATCCGGAGTGGTCCTTCCCCGGGCCGTGGCTACCGGGAGCAACAGTTGCCAGAACTTTTATGTAAGAGAATCCCTAGGGGAAGTTATTAAGTATCTGGAGGAAGGCCAAACCCTTAGCGGACATCTCCGGAGGTACGGATTCGTACCGGAATTTCTCTCCGAACTGGTAGCCATCGGGGAGGAAACCGGAACCCTTCCGGAAATGTTGCATAATGCCTCCGAGATCCTGATAAGGGAGGCAGACTATATTATTGAACGAACTTTGAAATGGCTTGAGCCCCTCACCATCCTTATTATAGGCCTGGTGGTAGCTTACATAGTGATTTCGGTTATCTTACCTATCATGGAAATTTCCTCCGCTGTGAAGTTATGAAATTAAGAGTTAAGACTTATTATTTTTTTATTTTTATTCTAGTATTTTTCTTGGGATGTACTTCACGATCCCGGGTACCTCTTCCCCGGAGTCCTAGCGGGGTGCAATATATTCAGTTTGGTTCGTGGATTTTAATAAAGGATATTCGAAAGGGGGCTCTCCGCATTGAGGGGGCAGGAAGGGTGGAGAAGGTATCCAGGGGGTGGTTGATCAAGCCCGAAAAAGAATGCCTGAGGGTATTTACAAAGGACGGTTCGAAGCGCCTCTGTCTAAAGTCCGTCCCCCCGGTTTATCCCCATCTGAAAGTCCTCCGGGTGGATTCTTATGCTCTGGATCTTCAGGTTCTCAGTCTATTTCCGAGGCTGGCTCTTTTCGTCTGGGAAAAGGGGAAAGACCCCGATTTCGAAAATCCCCGTCGGATTTCTCCGGGGGTCCACTCGTTGCGCGGGCTTTCCTTGGGAAAGACCTATCTTCTTTCGGCGGCCGTAACCTTCGGTCCGGATATCTATGGTCCCCTTTCTCAACCCCTTGAGGTCAAAATGGAAGACACGGAGCCACCTTTGCCGCCCTCGGGAGGAGGATATTTTTTGAAGGGGAATACCCTGGTCCTGGTATGGGATCCCAGTCCTTCAAGGGATGTAGTGGGTTATGTGGTGGAAAGGGAGGGTAAGCTCTTTAAGGTCAAGAAAAACATGTTTCAGGAGCGAGATGGCTTAAAAGGGGTGGTCCTTTATAATATAAAAGCCCTGGACGGAGCAGGGCATGAAAGCTCGCCTTTATTAATAAAAGTAGTTTTTCCCGAGGAGGGGGAGAATGAAGGGAAGCCGGGAGAGAAATAGATTGGGGTTTACGCTCATCGAACTTTTGGTGGTGATCATTATTCTGGGGTTACTGGCCGGGATCGTTATTCCCAGGGTGGTGGGCAGAGTGGATCAGGCCCGACGCGAAAGTACCCGGATTCAACTCAAGGCTCTTAAAGGGGCCTTGGAACAGTTTCGTATGGACAATGGTTTCTATCCCACTACGGAGCAGGGGCTTCGCGCCCTGGTGGAAAAGCCCGAGATTCCGCCCGTTCCCAAGCGCTGGCATCGGTATCTCGACGAACTACCCCGGGATGGTTGGGGAAACGAATTCGTTTATCTTTCACCGGGTGAAGACGGACACCCTTACGAACTATTCTCCGTGGGGCCGGACGGGCTAGAGGGTACGGAGGACGATCTTTCGGTCTGGAATCTGGTCAAAGGGGAGTAAAAATTTGATCTTTCAGACGGGGATAGATCAGGGGGCCTCTGGCATCAAGAGGGTTACCCTTTTGGTTTTCCCGTTCCTTTCCTATTACCGTGTTCTTTCTTCATCCCCGCGGGGACGAAGGATCTACCTTATTCCCTCTCATCGAGTTTTGTTAAGAAATCTTCCCCCGGAAATAACTCGTCCTGAGGAGGCCGAAAGGTATCTCCAGGAAGAAATTTTGTCCTTTTTAAAAGATCGACACATCCTCTGGAAATTGTGGTGGGAAGAGGGAAGGGCCAGAGTTCTGGTGGCCGAGCCCGAGGAAAGACTCGAAAAAGGAGTGTTCTGGGATGCCGAACCGGTAGCCCTGGTAAGGGCTTTTCTGACTACGGGGTTAAGGAACGGGACCATAGTGGATTTCGGTCGTCGAAAGGTGACCCTGGTGAGGGTTCGAGAGGGGAGGCTGGCCGGGTTCCGATGTTTCCTCAATGGCCAGCGGGAGTTCGAAGAGGGAGATTCCTCCGGGCCTTTGGTGGTCTCGGGAGGGGGGAGTCTTTCTCCGGAGGTGGAGAAATTTTTTACCGGGAGGGAAATAAAAAGGGTCCCCGCAGTGCCTCCGGAAAAGGTGAGCGCCTTCGGGGCTGCTCTATGGGGGGTTCTGGGCCGCAATCTTCCGACTTTTCATTCTTATTTTCTCGAGATTGAACCCGAGAAGGCCCGCAGGATCTCTGGAATTCTCCTCACGGGGCTTATCCTTTCTTCTCTGCTCTGGGGAGGCCTGAAATTCTGGGTCCCCGTAATACACCGGCAGTTGAAGGCCCGTGAAAGAGCCCTTTTTCACAAGTACTATCCTGGAACCCCGGTGGTGGCTCCCCTCAAACAGCTCCGGGTCCTGGTGGAAGAAGCCAGGGAACCGGGCTTTCAGAGCCTTTTAAAGCAAGCCCTGGAGGGTCTTCCGAAGGAAGCCAGGATTATGGCCCTCACTTTTGAGGAGGGAAGGCTCCGCATCAAGGCAGAGATTCCGGAGGAGAAGGCCGGAGAGCTTCCCGGGAGGCTTTGCGAAGTCAAGAAGCTTCCCGGAGGCACCGAAATCGTAACCCTGGAATTCGGCGGTGAAGGTTCTTAACCCGAGGCAGCATCCCCTGATTTTCTTGGGACTTTTAATGTTGTTGGGGATTGTGGTCCTCGGGCTTCTGGTACCGGAGGTTAAAAGAGCTCAAAGTCTTCTCCTTACGGAATGGAGCCGACTCCGATACCTGGCCTACCTTCTTG
The DNA here is from genome assembly GCA_015494725.1 of Thermodesulfobacteriaceae bacterium. Lineage (GTDB taxonomy): Bacteria > Desulfobacterota > Thermodesulfobacteria > Thermodesulfobacteriales > Thermodesulfobacteriaceae > Thermosulfurimonas_A. The sequence continues at coordinate 5,136 of WGAR01000060.1, forward strand.
AGACCGAGGCCCCTTCCCGCAAGGCTCCCCTTTCTGCCGAAGTTTTTAAGGAAAAACTCGTTTCGCAGGGATTTAAACCGGAGACCATTCGAGGAGTATATTTGGGGGTGGAGGTGGAGATGGAGCTTTCCTGGAAGGATCTAGCGCGACTGCTTTCCTGGCTCAACGCACAAGGCCTTCGTATTAAGGCCTTTCACGCTGAGGATCCATCCGGCGAAGGAAATTTTAGAATCAGGATGATAGTGGGATGAAAAAATCGGGCTTTACCCTTATCGAAGTCCTCGTGGCTTTGATTATTCTGGTAGTGGCCTATACCGCTCTTCTCCATCTCCATATCCTGGCTATACATACCTTGACCCGCTCCGAAAATCTATTTTTGGAGGTCTCAAGGCTTGAGCTTTTTCTGGCCGGGGAGCCGGTGGAGGGAGTAAAGGTGGAGAGGCGCACCTTTAAGGTAAAAGGGCTTGCGATCCAGGAAGAGATTTACCGGGTTTCCCAAGGAAATGAAACGGCTTACTATCGCCTTTAC
>WGAR01000061.1 GCA_015494725.1 Thermodesulfobacteriaceae bacterium
CCCGAGGATCCGGTGCTCGAGAGGGTGCCCCTGGATCGTTCGCGTCTGGAAAAACTGTGGCCAGAGCTGGAAGGCCGTTTTTATGAGCTACGTTTCTTTATCCAGGAAATGCGGGAGGCCCTGAGTGCGTAAGGTACTCCTACTGAGTCCGGAGGAACCGCCTTATACCCTCTGGGCCGAGGCCCTGAAGAACCATGCGTACCAGGTGGAAATCTTCTCCACCATTGAAGAGGCCGGGGAGAGAATCCTTTTCAATCTTCCGGATCTCCTGGTGGTGAGCGAGAGCCTCCAGCCCGAACTGGCCCGGGATCTCATCTTTGCCCTCAAGTACGATCTGAGTCTGGCTTCCCTGCCCATCCTGCTGGTGATCCGTCCGGAAAAACTCCCGGAGATGGACTGGAAGGAGTATTTCGTGGATGATTTTATCTGTGAAGGGGCCTCCCGGGAGGAGGTCCTCTCGCGGGTGGAGCTGGCTTTTGTACGGGCGGAACGCCTGGCGGATAATAACCCTCTCACCGGGCTGCCGGGCAATACCTCCATCCTGCGCAAGATCGAGGAGATCATTAAAAGCGACGAGGAATGGGCGGTGGGGTACGTGGATCTGGACAACTTCAAACCCTTCAACGACGCCTACGGATTTTCCCGGGGGGATGAGGTCATCCGTATGCTGGCCCGGATCCTGGTCCATCTGGTGGACCTTTATGCCGGGCCCAAGGGTTTCGTGGGGCACATCGGCGGAGACGATTTTGTCTTTATCGTCCCTCTGGAGGTGGCGGAAAAGATTTCCCAGGAGCTGATTCACAAGTTCGACGAACTCATCCTCAATTTCGTGGATCCGGAGGATCGGGAAAGAGGTTGTCTCATCACCACGGATCGCCAGGGGGTCCTCTGCCGGATGGCCTGGCCTTCGGTCTCCGTGGCCCTGGTGCCCATCTGGAAGGAAAGATTCCATCACTACGGAGAGGTGGCCGCGGTGGCGGCCCAGCTCAAACATTATGTAAAAAAGATCCCGGGCAGCACCTATTTAATAGATCGGCGGAAAGAGGAACGTCGCAATTTTGGGATAGATTAACAGGGTAAAGGCCCCCAGGCTCAAAAAAGGGCCAAAGGGCAGGGATTTCCCTCCGGAAAGTCTCTCCTTCCTCACCAGGGCCAGAAGCAGGGTAATGCAGAGCCCCCAGACGGAAGCCAGAAACACAATGGGGATGAGGTTAAGTGGCCCCAGGAAGCCCCCGATCAGGGCCAGGAGTTTATAATCTCCCTCTCCCAGGCCCTCTCGCCCCCGGATCCAGAAATAATAGGCCCCCAGGAGATAGAAGGCCCCGGCCCCGCAGAAGGCCCCCACCAGGGCCTCGCGGGGAGAGAGAAAGGGACTAAAGGGGGATAGTCCCAGCCCGGCCAGAAGCCCTCCCAGGGTGATTTGATCGGGAATGATCCCGTGTTCAAGATCGATAAAACTTGCCGCTATCAGGAGCAGGGCCAGAAGATAGGGAATTGCGGCCTGGATGCTTATCCCGTAACTTTTCAGAAAATATACCGCCAGAACCCCGCACAAACCCTCCACCAGGGGATAACGCCAGGAGATAGGCTTACGACAGGTGCGACAGCGCCCCCGCAGCCAGAAAAAGGAAAGGAGGGGGATATTTTCGAACCATCGCAGAGGTCGCCCGCAGCCGGGACAGAAGGACCGGGGAGCCACGATAGAGAGTCCCCGGGGAAGACGATAGATCACTACATTAAGAAAACTTCCTACACACAGACCGATAAGAAAGGCTAGCAGGAGGAAAGGGGTCATTCCTCGGAGAGGATAATCTTATCGTAGAGCTCGCGCGCCTCCTTCATGAGCTGGAGGGCCTTCAGGAACCGGGCATATACATGGTGAAATTCCCCTTCGATTTCCAGAAACAGGATGCCGGCTCCGCTGCGCTCCAGACCACCCTGATGCATGACCATACCCCGCACCGGGATACGCCCCACGCCGGGTAGCTCCAGCTCGAAATTGAGGATCGTTCCGGGAGGCGGGGGATCCTTCATCTTGATAAAACAGCCCTGTAAGGACAAATCCTTGACCGGAAGAGGTTCTTTGTATTGGGGGAGATAAACCCTTACACATTCAAAATCCACTCTGGGATAACGTCTTCTTTCGCGCATAATGCTCCTTGGGATACGATTTATTTTATGCTACATTTTCAGCATAGCTAAAAGGTGGAGATCAAGTCAACTATGAATCGAGAAAGGGTAGTTTTAGAGGAAGCTATTTTTCGCCCCTCCGAGGCTGCGGCCAAGGCTCCCCCCCTGAAGGGGGTTCCCACCGGGGTCCCGGGGCTGGATGAGCTTTTCTTTCGGGTGGAATGGGAGAAGGGGCGGCCGGTAAAAAAACCCCTGGGCGGAATTCCGCTGGGAGCGGTGGTCAACCTTACCGGCATGCCGGATACGGGAAAGAGTCTTATGGCCGAGCAATTCACCATCGAGCAGGCCGCGCTGGGGGAACGGGTATGTCTGGTTACTGTGGAGACCCCGGCGCCCTTTGTGGTCCAGGGGTTGAGCGAACGGGCCCGGGCCATGGGGCATGAATTCTCCCGCCTGGAGGACAACATTATCCTTCTTGATGCCGCCAGTTATCACCGGCTCCGGGAGGATCTTCCCACCCTCATGGATACCCTGGCTCATGTTTATCGCACCTATCAGGTTTCCCGCACGGTAATAGATTCCGTTACCGGACTCTTTGAAGCCCGCGAGATGATGGCCCGGAGCATTGTGCGCGGCCTTTATACCTTCTGCAAAAAATGGCATCAAACGGCGGTATTTGTTTCCCAGAAACGCAGCGCTCACGAGGAACTCTCCGCCGAGGCGGCCGGAGGTTACGCGGTAGGACATATCGTGGACTGCACCATGGTCCTCTCCAAGGAACTCCTGCTCTCGGCCCGGTCCGCCTCAGCCTACGGATTGCTTCCGGGTTCCATTCTGCGTCTCTTCCGTATAGACGGATGCCGTCTCTGCGGTCACGATACCTCCGTGCGGGTGCTTGAAATTACCGAACTGGGTCTGGTAAAAGTGGGAAAACCCCTGGCGGAAGTGCTGCGAAAATGAGCCTGGCTCCGGAGGATTTCTTTAGCCTGGCGGAGATAACCCGACATCGGGTGCTTTTCGAGGGCTGTACCCGGGTCTGGGAAATACTCCCTCGCCTGTCCGAGTATTTACGGGAACATATAACCCCCTTGCCCTCTTCGGTGCCGGTGGGGGAACCTCTCCCCCAGGGCTGGATAATATGCCGGGGAGAAGCCCTTCCCTTTTCGGAAGTGGAAATCATTCGCGAAAAGGGAAAATGGCGGATTCGACGGAGGGGAGAAATCCTTCCCGGGGCGATACTCTTTCCCGGAGCCGTACTCATGGACCGGGAAATAGAATTCCTGCCCGGATCGATAGTGGAACCCGGGGCCCTGATCGCCGGGCCCACCCTTATAGGCCCGAACACCGAGGTGCGTCACGGGGCTTACCTTCGCGGAGAGGTCCTCACCGGTGAGGGTTGTGTGATCGGGCATACCACCGAGGTCAAACGCGCCGTGTTCCTGGACGGGGCCAAGGCCGGACATTTCGCTTATGTGGGAGATAGCATCCTGGGGCGCCAGGTAAACCTCGGAGCCGGGACCAAACTGGCCAACCTTCGTCTGGCCCGGGGTACGGTTCGTATTCGTTACCAGGGAGAACTTCTGGACACCGGTTTACGCAAACTGGGGGCCATCCTCGGAGACGGGGTGCAGACCGGATGTAACAGCGTAACCAACCCCGGAACCCTGATAGGACCGGGCAGCCTCGTCCTTCCCAACGTAACCGCTGGTCCGGGGGTAATTCCCCCGCGAAGCATATTACGAAAATAACCTGGAAGGAGGACAAAACATGCCGTGCGGAAAAAGAAGATGCAAAAACTTTTCCGCGGAGGACATTAAAGGGTCCATTGTGGCTATCGTTACCCCCTTTACCGAGGAGGGTTCTCTGGACGAGGAAGGTTTTAGGGAATTGGTACGCTGGCATCTTAAGGAAAAGACCCACGGACTGGTAGTGGTAGGGACCACCGGGGAATCCGCCACTCTGAGCAAGGAGGAAAAGGCCCGGCTCTTTGAGATCGCCCTTGAGGAAGCCAAAGGTAAGGTTCCGGTCATCCTGGGCACCGGCACCAATAACACCGCAGCGTCCATAGAACTCACCCGCATGGCCAAGGAAATGGGCGGAGACGCTGTGCTCATGGTCACCCCTTATTACAACAAGCCCACCCAGGAGGGACTTTTTCGACATTATGAGGCCGTGGCCAAAAGCGTGGATATCCCCATCATCCTCTACAATGTACCCGGAAGGACCGGGGTCAGTCTGGCCCCGGAGACCGTAGCCCGGCTGTCCAAGATCAAAAACATTATCGGGATCAAAGAAGCCACCGGTTGCATGAAACAGGCCACGGAGATCTTTCGGCTTTGCAGCAACAGGTTCCGGGTCCTTTCCGGGGACGACTTTACCGCCTATAGCCTCATGGCCCTGGGAGGGCATGGGGTCATCTCGGTGGCGGCCAACGTGGTGCCCCGGGAGATGTCCCGTTTCATGGAGGCCTGCCTTAAGGGGCAGTGGGAAAAGGCCCGCAAACAACACCTCAAGCTCTATCCCCTCTTTAAGGCCATGTTCCTGGAGACCAATCCGGTTCCGGCCAAAACGGCCCTGGCCCTAATGGGTAAGATCGGAAGCCCTGCGGTGCGGTTGCCGCTGGCTCCCATGAGCGAGGCCAACGTGGAAAAACTAAGAAACGTCCTTGCGGACTATAAGCTCCTTTAGGAGATTCCGGTGAGGCCGGACGTCTCCTCAGGATACAAGCGGGGGAGTTCGTTTCAAGATAAGGTAAGAGGTTGAAGTTATCTTGAGATCTGGCGCGGAGTAAATTTGAAAAAGGAGGAGGGATAAAGATGATTAAGGCCATTGTGGCCGGTGCGGCAGGGAGAATGGGAAGCACCATTATTCGCCATATCCTTAAGACCGAGGGAATTCAACTGGTAGCGGCCTTTGAGCATCCCCAGAGCGCGGTTCTGGGAAAGGACGTGGCTGAAATCCTGGGGCTACCGGAAAAAACCGGGGTGGTAGTGGAGGATTCCCTGGAAAAGGTTATCGAAAAAGGGGATGTAATCATCGATTTTACCTTTCATACCGCCTCGCTCGCCCATGCCCGCATCAATGCCCGCTACGGTAAGGCCATGGTCATCGGCACCACGGGTTTTTCCCGGGAAGAACTGACCGAGATCCACGAACTGGCGCGAAAACACTTCCCCCTGGTTCAGGCCTACAATATGAGTCTGGGGATCAATCTTCTTTATAAGCTGGTGGAACTGGCCACCCGTATCCTGGGGCAGGATTTTGATATCGAGATCGTAGAGGCCCACCATCGCATGAAAAAGGACGCTCCCAGCGGGACGGCCCTGGCCCTGGCCCAGGTTATTGCGCGAACCCTGGGCTGGGATGAGTCGTCCTTTCGCTTTTGCCGGGAGGGCATCATCGGAGAGCGTCCCCGCAAGGAGATCGGGATCCAGACCATCCGGGCCGGAGAGATCGTGGGAGAGCATACCGTACTCTTTGCCGGGCCCGGGGAAAGGCTGGAACTTACCCATCGGGCCGCCAGCCGGGACACCTTTGCCCGGGGAGCCGTGCGGGCCGCTCTATGGGTGGTGGGGAAGGAACCCGGAGTGTATGATATGCACGATGTTCTGGGGCTGAAAGAGGTCTAAGCCATGGAGATCACCCGGGAAGATATCTTAGAAGTCCTGAAGAAGGTCAAGGATCCGGAACTGAACAGGGACCTGGTCTCTCTGGGAATGATTCGGGAGGTGGAGGTCTCTCCGGAGGGGAAGGTCCGGGTGGTGGTGGCCCTCACCACCGCGGGTTGTCCGCTCAAACGGCGTATTGCCGAGGACGTGCGCCAGGCGGTGGCTTCGGTCCCCGGGGTCTCGGAGGTCGAGGTGGAGCTTTCCACCATGACCCCCGAGGAGCGGGCCCGGGTCTTCGGGGGACCACCCAAAAAGGAACATCTCGGTATCCGCGATGTGCGTTTTGTCCTGGCGGTGGGAAGCGGTAAGGGAGGTGTGGGCAAGAGCACGGTTACGGTAAATCTGGCTGTAGCCCTGCGACTCCGGGGGTTTCAGACCGGCATCCTGGATGCGGATCTCTATGGGCCCAATATTCCCCTTCTCATGGGATTTTCCGAGGAGGATCGTCCTTCGGTCATCGGCGGCAAGATCCAGCCCCTGGCTCTCCACGGGGTCAAGGTTATGAGTTTTGCCTTTCTGGCCCCTCCGGGGCAGCCCTTTATCTGGCGGGGACCTCTGGTAGGCAAGGCCCTCCAGGAGATGGCTGAGGTGGTGGAATGGGGGCCGCTCGATTTTCTCCTGGTGGACCTTCCACCCGGAACCGGCGATGCCCCTCTTTCGGTATGCCACACCTATCAGCCCCGGGGAGTTATCCTAGTTACCACTCCCCAGGAACTTTCCGTGGCGGATGTAAGACGCTGTGCCAAGATGTTCGAGGATCTGGGGGTAGCCATTCTGGGGGTGGTGGAAAACATGTCCTATCTCCGGACCGAGGGAGGGGAGATCCCGGTCTTCGGCAAGGGCGGTGGTGAAGGACTGGCCCGGGAACTGGGGGTCCCGCTTCTGGCACGAATTCCGCTTGAACCCGAGGTAAACAGGTTACGCGAACCGGTAGTGTTACACGAAAATCTGGAGGCCTCCCAGAAATTCCGGGAACTGGCGGATAAAATTATAGACCTGGTCTTTCCGGGGTCCAAAGGCCCGGCCTCGGCCCGTAAGGAATGAAGCTCGAGGAACGCCTGCTTCATGCGGCCCTTCCTCTGGCCCGGGGAAAACTGGTAGAGCGGGCCATCATCGGCCTGGGCTACACCGCGGTTGAACTCTCAGACCGCCGGGTCGGGGTGGCCTATACCCTTTTCGAACCCGGCTGCTGTGCCTATCTCCCCCCGGAGATTTCCTTCCGGCAACGCCCCGCGGACCTGATTCTCAAAGGATTGATCTCTCCGCAGTCCTTGGAGGGTTCCGTAGCCCTGGCGGTGGCCAATGCCCTTTTCAATTCCCGCGATCTTCCCTTCCTCAAGGGTGATCCCCTGGAGTTAATCCGGCCCGGGCCGGAGGATGAGGTAGCCATGATAGGATTTTTCGAACCTCTGGTAAAGCGCCTTTCCGGACGGGTGGGACATCTCTGGGTCTTTGAACGGGGAGATCACCTGGGGCCCGGACTTCTTCCCGAAACCGAGATGCCGGTCTTTCTGCCCCGGGCCACGCTTATTTTAATTACCTCGGTGACCATTCTCAATCGAACCCTGGAGGATATCCTGGCCCAGGTGCAGCGGGCCCGCGAGGTGGTGCTTCTGGGCCCGAGCACCCCCATGGCTCCGGAGGTGTTCGAGGACACCCCCGTAAGCCTCCTTTCCGGTATCCGGGTGCGGGATCCCGAGGGAGTCCTGCAGGCCGTAGCCGAGGCCAAGGGCTTTCCCGGGCTCAAACCCTACGTAGAGAAGATCAATCTTCGAGTATGAGGCCGCGGCGTTTTTTTGCCGCCGAAGCCGCTCCGGGGAAATTACTGGCCCTTTCCCCCTCCGAGGCCCACCATCTGCGAGAGGTGTTGCGCCTCAAAGAGGGAACGGAGATAGAAGTCGTGAACGGTCGGGGGGAGGCCTATCCGGCCCGGGTCATCCGGATCCAAAGGGATGAGGTAAGGGTGCATCTCCTGGGACCCGGGCGAAGGGAACCCCCTCCGGCGTATCGTCTGGAGATGCTTCTTCCCCTTTTAAAGGGAGGACGCACCGAATTCCTGGTGGAAAAAGCGGTGGAACTGGGGGTAACCACCATCCGGGTCTTTTACGGACGCTACGGAGCGCGCAAGCCCGGGGAAAGGCTCGGCCCCAGGCTTCACGAACGGGCCGTCCAGGCCCTGAAACAATGCGGAAGACTGTGGTTGCCGGAGGTCCATCCCCCGGTTCCTCTGGCCGAGGCTCTGGAACACGTTCAGGCCCCGGAGCGCTTCTTTGCCTATGAAAGGGGTGGGGAACCCTTAAGCCGGGCCTTCACCCGGCTCTCCCGGGATCTGGCCCTGGTCGCAGGGCCGGAGGGAGGATTCGCCCCGGAAGAGGAAAAGCTCCTTAAGGAAAAAGGCTTCCGGCCTCTGACCCTGGGGCCTTACATCCTGCGGGCCGAAACGGCCTGTCTTTTTATGATGAGCGTGTGGCGCTACCATACCCTGCTCGATGCCGCAGCATCCCCCTCAGGGCTGGAATAGACGGTATAGCTCCCGGTAAAGTTCGCAGGTATCCAGAAGTTCCTCGTGGCGTCCCTCGGCTACTATCCGCCCTTCCTCCAGGACCACGATCTTGTCCGCCCGGGTGACGGTGGAAAGACGATGGGCGATAACCAGCGTGGTACGTCCGCGCATAAGCCGCGAAAGGGCTTGCTGAACCAGATGTTCCGAAACCGGGTCCAGTTGACTGGTGGCTTCATCCAGGATGAGAAGAGCCGGATTACGCAGGATGGCCCGGGCAATGGCCAGACGCTGTTTCTGTCCTCCGGAAAGGGTAATTCCTCCCTCTCCGAGCAGGGTATCGTAACCCTGGGGAAGTTGTTGAATAAATTCATGGGCATTGGCCAAGCGGGCGGCTTCCTCTATTTCTTCGCGACTGGCCTCGGGACGGGCGAAAGCAATATTCTCCGCCACCGTGGCGTTAAAGATCACTATCTCCTGAGAAACCAGTCCGATGTGCCTGCGAAGAGAATCCAGATCGAATTCCCGCAGATCAATCCCATCCCAGAGGATGCGCCCCTCGGTGGGATCGTAGAAACGGGGAAGAAGGGAGATCAGGGTGGACTTTCCGGCCCCGCTGGGGCCCACCAGGGCGGTAACCTGCCCCACGGGAAGGGTGAGATTCAGGCCCTGGAGGGCCCATTTTTCCGAACCGGGGTAACGGAAGAAGACCCCTTCGTAACGGATCTCCCTGCGGGGGGGAGGGGCGGAACGGGGCCCGCCTCTTTCCTCGGGAAGGCGCAGGATCTCTTCCAGCCGTTCCCAGGCGGCCCGGGCATCGGAAAGGCCGGTATAGGCCCGAGCGATCTTCCGAATAGGGGTAAATAACATGAGGATGGCGGTAAGCACCGAGAAAAAGGCCCCGGGAGTGATCTGCCCCCGGGCCATCATGAACCCCCCCAGGGCAATGAGAAAGGCCCCTCCCACCCCGGTCATCAGGTCCACCAGACTTTTGGAACCCTCCCGATATTTGGTAATCTTGAGAAGAAAGGCCGCATAGCGGTCGATGCCTTTGCGAAAGAGCCTCAGGATTTCTGTCTCCCGCCCGTAAACCTTGACCTCGCGCAAGCCGGTGAAGGTCTCGGTCAGACGATGGGTTATCTCCCCGATGGTCTTTTGCGCC
>WGAR01000062.1 GCA_015494725.1 Thermodesulfobacteriaceae bacterium
TCTATGGGATCTTCCGCGGTAAGGACGTTCTTCTCCAGGAGATTCAGGAGCCTCAGGCCGGCATAGAGGGTGGTGGTCTTTCCGGAGCCCGTGGGACCGGTGACCAGGAACATCCCGTAGGGTTTTTCCAGAAGATCCCGGATAAGGGCTACCTCTTCCTCACTGAACCCCAGGTGCAAGAGGTGCTGGACGGTGCCTCCTACCGGGAGAATACGCAGGACCATGTTCTCCCCCACCGGGGTACGCACGGTGGATACCCGCAGGTCGTATTCCTCCCCCAGGAAGGAAAAACGCATGCGCCCATCCTGGGGAAGACGGGTCTCGGCTATGTCCATACCCGCCCGGACCTTGATGGCCCCGATGAGACGCGGATGGACCGCCTGGGGAAAAACCCAGAAGGGCTCCAGAATACCGTCTATGCGCAGAAAGACCTGGGAGGTCCTCTCCGAGGGGGTGAGGTGTAGATCCGTGGCCCGGCGGGAGGTGGCCAGGAGCAGGAGATTTTCGATGAGATCGTCCATGGAGATCTCGGCGTGGGGATTCTCGCGCAATCTCTGGGTGACCTCCTCCAGTTCCCTTTCCGGCGGTCTTTCCAGAAAGTAATAAAATCTCTCCAGCGCCCGGGAGATCCGGGAACGCGGCGCCACCACCGGTTCCACCCTCATGCCGGAAACCCGGGCCACGGCCTCCCGGAGTTGAAGATTAAAGGGATCATGAATAGCCACCACCAGGGTCCCCTCGGTTATCCTCAGCGGAAGGAGGAGGTGCTGACGGGCAAAGGCCGGAGGGACCTTGAGCAGGGCCTGGGGATTGGGTACGGTGACCGCCAGGTCTTCAAAGGGAAACCCGGCCTGTTCGGCAAGCACCTCGGCTACCTCCAGCTCCGTGACCAGCCCCAGACGGACCAGGATCTCCCCCAGCCGCTCCCCGGTGGCCTTCTGTTCCAGAAGGGCAAACCGGATGTGTTCGTCCCGGATATAGCCCTTTTCCTTTAAAAGCTGTCCTATGGGTCGGGAGGTTCTTTCTTCCATGGTTAATCTAGGTTATAGAAAATTTGCCCGCCTTAGGCAATCCTTTTGATCCCCCGGGCCAGGACTTCCTCCACCGGAAGCCCCAGAAGACGGGCCGCCGCCTCCTCCGGCCGGGGGGCCCCGGGAGAAAGCCGCAGACGAAAGTAAAGCCTGTTCCCTTCGATTTTCATCTCTATTACCCAGGGGGAAAGTTCCGGGGGTAGCTCTTCTATGCGCTCGTCTTCCTTGAGCGCAACCTCAAAAAGGGCCTCCTCATCCTCCGCCCTCCGCGGAGAGGGGACCCTCCGGACCTCCCTCAACCGGAGCCCCTGGGGAAGTTCTCTTTCCAGGTGCATCCGGATTCTTTCCTCCGGCCATTCCTCGGAAAGAGCCACAAAAAAGACCTCGGCCTCGGAGGCCACGCCCACCGGAAGGGCCCTTCCGAAGGAAAGACGCGGCCGGGGGCTAAAGCCCCGGGTAAAGGAAAGGGGGAGGCCGGCCCGGCGCAGGGCCCGCTCCAGCACCCGCTGAAGCTCGCGCTGCGAAAGAAAACGCATGGGCCCCTCCCGGGCATAAACCACCTGGTACCAGTAAACCGCATCCGGCAAGGGAAAATCCGGAAGGGGGCTTCGGTCCTCCGGTGGGCCATGAAGCACATTCCGGATTCCGCCCTTACAGACCCCGCACTTTAAGCATTTTACAAACCGGCAGTCCGGGGAGACCTTCCGGGAGAGGGCCCGCGCCCTTTCCTCAAGGAGGAACTCGCGACTCAGACCGCAGTCAAGGTGCTCCCAGGGAAGGACCTCCTCCGGGTGTCTCTCCCTAAGGTAGGCGGAAAGGTCAAGGCCTAAGGCGCGGGCCGCGTTTTGCCAGCGGGAGAGCCGGAACTCCTCGCTCCAGCCGTCAAGCCGGGCCCCTTCACGAAAGGCCCTAAGGATTAAGGCCGAAAGCCTCCGATCCCCCCGGGAAAGCACCCCCTCAAGGAAACTCTGCTCCGGAAGGTGCCACTTAAGGCTTAAGCCCCGCCCCCGCACGAGCTTTTTAAGGAGGGTGAGCTTTTCCTTCGTCTCGGAAAGGTCGATCTGCCTTTCCCACTGGAAGGGGGTGTGCGGTTTGGGGATGAAGGTAGAGACCGAGACCGTGACCGCGATCCCCTTTCCGGCCCGGCGCACCCTGCGGGCAAGCTCGGCTATGGCCCGAAGGTCCTCCTCGGTCTCGGTGGGAAGGCCGATCATGAAGTAAAGTTTCACATCCCGCCAGCCGAGCGAGCGGGCCAGTTCCGCCCCGCGCAAAAGCTCCTCCTCGGAGATGTCCTTGTTGATCACCCGGCGCAGGCGCTCGGTCCCGGCCTCCGGGGCAAGCGTTAACCCGGTACGCCTTCCCCGGGAAAGGACCTCAAGGATCCCCGGGGTGAGGCTTCCCACCCGAAGGGAGGGAAGGGAGAGGGAGATCCGCTGGCCTCCGAAACGCCGGTAAAGGGCCCGCACCAGGGCCTCAAGCCCGGTATAGTCTCCGGCGGAAAGCGAAAGGAGGGAGATCTCCTCATAGCCGGTTGCCGAAAGCCCCTCCTCGGCCATGGCGAGCACCCTTTCCACCGATCGCTCGCGCACGGGCCGATAAAGGGAGCTTGCCTGACAGAAACGGCAGCCCCGGGTGCAGCCCCGGGAGATCTCAAGCGAAAGCCGATCGTGGGCCGCAAACCAGGGCACCGGAGGCCGAAAGGGATAGGGCACGGCGTCAAGATCGGAAACAATCCTGCGGAAAACCCGCTCATAGCCCGGACGAAGGGGTTCAATCTCCGCGAGGCGCCCGTTGCTATCATAGCGGGGGCGAAAAAAGGAGGGCACATAGACCCCGGGGAGGCGGGATAGCGCCTTAAGAAGTTCCGCGCGGCTTCCTCGCGCCTCCTTCCATTCCCTTACCGTTTCGGCTATCTCTAAGATGGCCTCCTCCCCGTCCCCGAAGACGATGGCGTCGTAAA
>WGAR01000063.1 GCA_015494725.1 Thermodesulfobacteriaceae bacterium
CCGAAGAATGGCTTAGGGTTATTTTTTCCTCCTATCCTGCCTTCCAGGTGCGCACCATAGACAGCCTCATCTTTACCCTTATCCGGGGGCTGGCCTGGGAGCTGGGTTTAAGACCCGATCTTTCCGCAGAGATCCGGGAGGAATTCTTCCTCAATCGGGCCTTCGATCGTCTCCTTTTGCGCTTGCGTTCGGATTCTCGGGTGAGATCCCTTTTCGAGGAGGCCCTTCAGACCTTCCTGGAGATCGAGGAACGGGGAGGGTTCAATCCCGAGAGACACTTTCGTCGCCGAATGGAGGAGCTTCACCGGCTTCTGCGCCGCCGGGGAGGCGGAGGGGACTGGCCTCCCCCTCCGGCCATTGAGGACCTGGTCGCTCTGGAGGAGGATCTGCGGGAACAGGGGCGCAGGCTCTCGGAAAGGCTTTTCGATCAGCTGGGGCTTTCGCCCCGATACCCCAGCTGGCCCGAGGCCCTGGCGGATCCTCCCCGTTATTTCGATCGTGCGGTTTTCAAGAAGGATTCCATCCGGCAACTGGTAAAGGGACGTATTCGGGCGGACCTGGAAGCCCTGGAGGAGGAGTTTCGGACCCTGAGGGCCCGTCTGGAGGTTTATCTCAAGGCCAAGGCCCGGGCCGAGGTGGCCCCTTACGAAAGGCTCTTTCGGGAGATCCTGCGCGAACTCCTCCACATCCGCGAGGAGGAAGGGGTGCTTCAGGCCGGAAGCTGGACCGATCTCCTGGCCGAGCACGCCCGGGGACTCCTTCCCCTCATCTATCTCAAACTGGGCTCGCGTCTGCGCCATTTTCTGCTGGATGAATTCCAGGACACGGATCGCAAACAATGGGAGGCCCTGCGTCCCCTGGTGGAGGAGATCCTGGGAAGCGGGGGGTCGCTCTTTTACGTGGGGGATGTCAAACAGGCCATCTATATGTGGCGCGGCGGGGATCCGGAACTCTTCTACGAGGTGCCCCGGAGTCTTCCGGCGGAACTCTCCGCCGAGATCCTTCCGGTGAACCGTCGTTCCGCAAGGCGCATCGTGCTTTTCAATAACCTGCTTTTCTCGCGCCTACGCGAAAATCTGCCCCGGCTGGTCCGGAGGTTCCTTTACGGAGAACGCGAGCGAAGGGAATCCAGGGATTGCCCGGTCTCCCAGGCGCTCACCCGGCGTCTTTCCGGGGTGTATCAGACCGTGGAACAGGAGGTGCTCCCGGAAGCCCCGGAGGGGCAGGTGGAGCTTATCCGGGTTCCCCCGGACGAGGATCGGGAGGTCTTTCGTCAGGAGGTCTTCCGGGTCCTTGCGGAGCTCATGCCCCGGCTCTATCAGACCTACGTGGAGAAGGGGCGGAGCGTGGCCCTTCTGGTGCGGGAAAACCAGGAGGCCGAGGAACTGGCCACCTTTCTCTTCGGGCTGGGGATTCCGGCGGTCACCGAACGGGCCCTGCGGCTTGAGAATTCGCCCCTGATAAAGGGCCTCCTTTCCCTGCTCAAGTACCTGGACTATCCCGCGGACGAGACCGCTCTGGCCGGTTTTCTGGCCAGTCCGTTTACCTCCCAGGGGGTGGAGATCCTAAGGGATTACTTTCGGGAGGGGAAAAGCCTGGAGGAACTCCTGGCCCTGCGGGCCCCGGGGATCCTGAACCGGCTTCGGCGTCTTTCGGAACTTCAGGAAAGGGGAATATCCCTCTACGAACTGGTCCAGGAAATCCTCCGGGAATTCGGTCTTCGTGAACGTTTCCCCGAAGAGGAGCTTTATCTGATGCGCTTTCTTTCCTCTATCCTTTCTTATGAAGAGGAAGTTCTGGGGCTTTCGGATTTCCTGGCCCGCTGGGAGGAGTCCGGCGGAGAGGAAAAGATCGGCCTTCCGCGGGAGCTTCAGGCCGTAAGGGTGTTTACCATTCATGCCTCTAAAGGGCTTGAATTCGACGCCGTGGTGATCCCTTTTCTCACCTGGGGGCCGAAAGGGCGGGGGGAGGTGGTCTTTACCGACTGGGGGCTCATCCGGGCCCGGAAGGATTCGGCCGAGGAGGTGTCCCGCGCCCGGCTCGAGGAAAAGGCCCGGGAGGTCTTCGAGAGCCTGAACCTCCTTTATGTGGCCCTGACCCGTCCCCGCGAGGCCCTGTATATCTTGCTTCCGGAAAAGACCCGTTACTACACCGTGGCCTCGGTCCTCCACGACCTCGGGGCCGAGGATCTTCTAGCTTGAGGTCCCTTTCTTCCTGTTGGATACCCGGGGCCTGGGCTCCGCCATAGGTTTTGTAGGGTAAAAAGCGGGCAGGCGGAGGCGGGGTTCCGGAGGTAAAATAGGCCCGAAGATGAGGATCAGGATCTATCAACAAAAGAGGGCCCTTGCTCTTCTCGGCGAAAGGGACGAGGAGCGACAGCTCGGAGAGATGGTCCATCTGGCCCTTTATTTCCTGGAGGACTACGACGGAACTTCGGAGAAGATCAAAGAGGCTGTGTCCCGGGCCCTGGCCCTTTATACCGAACCCCTCCCGGAAAGGGAGAAATTCCGGCGAAGACTCCTTGAGATCCTGACGCGGGCCCTTTCCCATCCGGAGATCGCCCGCTTTTTTACCCCGGGAATCCCGGATCTGAGAGAGCATCCCTTCGTGCGGTGTAAGAGGTGCGGCGGGGAGCCCGAGGTTCACCGTCCGGATCGGGTGCTTTTCCTTCCCGAGGGTCCGCTGGTCCTGGAATATAAGCTTCACCGGCCGGAGGCCCCGGACGAACACGAAAGACAGGTAAGGGAGTATCTCTCCGGGCTTTCCCTGATTCTCAAACGACCGGTTCGGGGCTATCTGGTCTATCTTGAGCCCCCGGAGGTGAGGGAGGTGCGTCCCTGATGTCCGGGAAGGCCTGGATCATACCCCCCCAGGCGGGTTTTCTCCCCACCCTCACCCGGGAAATCCTCCGCCGACACCGGGAGGATCTTCCCCGGGTCACGGTGATCTTTCCTACCCGCCGGGCGGCCCATTTCTTTCGCTATTACCTGAGCCGGCACCTGCGGGGTTCCTTTTTCCTGCCCCGGATCTACGCCTTTTCCGACTGGGTGAACGAGCTTTCCGTGTGCCTGGATCCCCGACCGATCGTCCCCCCGGCGGAAAGGGCCTGGTGGCTCTACCGGATCGTTTCCGGCCGACCGGGGTTCGAGCAGGTCACGGAGAGCTTCGACCGGTTTCTTCCCTGGGGGCTTAAGTTTTCCGAGGTTCTGGAGGAATTCGAGCGGGAGGCCGTGCCCCTTAAGGATCTTCTGGAGCCCCCGGAGGACCTCCCCCCGCACGGCCGGGCCTTTCTTGCCGCCCTTTCGGAGATCGGAAGGGACTTTCGGGAGATCCTTTCCGGTGCAGGGGTCACCACTCCTGCGGCCCGGCTGAGGCTCCTTTCCGAAAGGCTTCCGGAGGTCTTTTCCCCGGAGGGTCCGGTGTATCTGTGCGGTTTTGCCGCCCTCTCCCGGGCCGAAAGACTCCTTTTCCGGCAACTTCTGGAACTGGGAGCGGAGGTCTTCCTGGAGATGGATCCCGGGTGCCGGGCTCCGGATTTTCTGGCCGAGGTCCTGAGGGATCTGAAACTCTCCCCGGAGATCCTCTCCCGCCCCCGTTCCCGAAGACCCCGGCTGCGCTTCTTTGCCGCTGCCGATGTACATCAGGAGGTGCGGGAGGCCGCCCGGCTCCTTCCCTCCAACCCCGAGACCCCGGACGAGGTCCTGATCCTTTTGCCCGTAGCCGGACATCTCCTTCCCCTGCTTTACGCCCTCCCCGAGGACCTTCCGGTGAACATTACCCTGGGGTTCCCGGTGAAACGTTCCCTTCCGGCCACCTTCCTCCTTCTCCTCTTCGAGCTTTACGAGAAGCGTCTCGCGGAGCGTTATCCGGTGCTTACCTATCTTTCTTTGCTCAAACATCCCTATGCCCGGGGGGTTCTGGGCCCCTGGGCGGCAGAACTTCATGCCTTCGAGACCCGACTCCGGGCCCACGGAAGCCCCTACCTGAGCCTTTCCGAGATCGAGGATCTGGCCGGGGGAGTGGATCCCCTGCGACGTTTTCACCGGGAATTTCTGACGGCCTTTTACGGAGTAAAGACCCCCCGGGACTTCGCTCGGGTGCTCAAGGAGGTCCTGCACCGGGTCCTTGAGCCCCACCGGGAAAGACTCCGTGAAGCCCGGGAGAACCGTGAGATCCTGGCCCGACACTTCCTCTACGCCTTTGAGTCCGAGATCCTCCCGGTCTTCGAGAGCTCATCTTTTTCCGGGGAACCCATACCCCTGGAGGGGCTCTTTCGTATGTTCCGGGAATTGCTCCAGACCGTTTCGGCCCCCTTCGAGGGGGATCCCCTATGCGGGGTCCAGGTCATGGGGCTGCTCGAGACCCGGCTCCTCTCCTTCCGGAAGGTGATCGTGCTCGATGCCAACGAGGGGGCCCTTCCCTCGCCAGAGGAGATCAATCCGCTCCTTCCCGAGGGGCTGCGTCCGGCCCTCTCCCTTCCCCGGCGTTCGCGCCAGGAGGCCCTGGAACGGTATTATTTCGACCGGTTGATAGCTTCCGCCAAAGAGGTGGAGATTTTTTATCTTTCGGTAACCGAATCCTCCTCGCGTCTTCCCCCCCGGGTGCGGAGCCGTTATGTGGAGGCCCTCCTTTGGGCGGAGGAAAAAAGGAAAGGTAAACTCTTTACCCCGGAGAAAGGGGCGGTGCAGCATCTGCGGTTATCCCTCACGGCTCCGGAACCCTTTCCGGGTATCCCCCGGGGAGAGGCCGAACGCAGGGAGGTGGAAAGACTCCTTTCCGGGGAGATAAGCGCCACCCTGCTGGAGACCTATCTGGATTGTCCGGCCCGTTTCTATTTTCGCTATCTCCTGGGACTCAAACCTCCGGAACGCCTCACCGAATACGACGCCACCGCCCTGGGAACCCTCATTCACGCCGTGCTCGAGGATTACTTCCGTCCCTACCTGGGCAGGGAATATCTGCCCCGGGAACATAATGATCCCTCCCGTTTGTTGGCCCTGTTTCGGGAGCGTTTCGAGAGGGACGGTCTCTCCCGTCAGCTCGGCCCGGAACGGCGGTTTTTCGTGGAAAAGACCGCGGAATTCCG
>WGAR01000064.1 GCA_015494725.1 Thermodesulfobacteriaceae bacterium
CCTAGACGTAAAAGCCCCGGCGAAGCTTTTCGGCCTCCACCCCGAAAAAGATCGCGGCCTCGGAAAGCCCCTGCCGCAGGGGGCCCTCGGGGATCTCCCGCAGCAGGGATTCTAGCACCCGGGCCCGTTCCTCAAGGATATCGGCCAGGGTTTCGGCCTGGGCCCGGGAGGAAGGGTCCTGCGCGAACCTCTCCAGCAGGGGGAGGACCTCCTCCACCAGGTCTAGGGCCTGGCTAAGGGAGGGATCGGAACCTTTATTCGCGGAGAGGGCCTCCCGTAGATAACTCTCAAACCCCTTCTCCACTTTTCCGGTCTTTTTCTCAGGGGTAAAATCTGGAGACAAACGCGGGTCCCAGAAGATTTTCATGCCGGACCTCCTATTTCTTATCCTAAATAACTTTTCGGAAGGAGACAAGAAAACATGAGAGTACGCCTCCTGATCCTTCTGCTGGGGCTCTTCATGCTTTCGGGCTGCGGGGCGGCCCTGGTCGCCGGCGGGGCCACCGCGGGCTACAAGGTGGCCACCGATCCACGCTCTGTGGGCACCCAGACCGACGACGCCACCCTTACCGCCAAGGTAAAGCTGGCGCTGCTCAAGGACCCGGTAACCAAGGCCCGGAAGATCGATGTGGACACGGTAAACGGGGTGGTGACTTTGACCGGGATGGTGGAAACCGAGGCGGAACGCCGCCGGGCCGAGGAGGTGGCGCGCAGGGTAGCCGGGGTGCGGGCGGTGCGGAACAACCTTATGGTGGGGCACCGCAGTTTCGGGCGCAGCCTGGACGACAAACTCCTTACCGCCCGGATCAAGGCCAAACTCATCGCCGAGCCCGGGATCCGCTCCCTCTCCATCGATGTGGACACGGTAAACGGGGTGGTGACCTTAACCGGAGTGGTCAAAAGCGAGGAGCAGCGCCGGCGGGTGCTCGAGATCGTGCGCACCACCAAAGGGGTAAAACGGGTGGTGGACAATCTCACGGTTGAGCCCTGACCATGGAGGCCTATCCCGAAAGGTTTGACGTCATCGTCATCGGGGCCGGGCACGCCGGGATAGAGGCCGCCCTTGCCGCCTCGCGCCTGGGCTGCCGTGTCCTGGTCTTGACCGTGAATCTCGAGCGCATCGGGGCCATGAGCTGCAACCCGGCCATAGGGGGGCTGGCCAAGGGCCATCTGGTCAAGGAGATCGACGCCCTGGGGGGCGAGATGGCCCGGGCGGCAGACGAGTGTGGGATCCAGTTCCGGAGGCTCAACACCCGCAAGGGGCCGGCGGTGCGGGCCACCCGGGCCCAGGCCGACCGCATGCGCTACCAGGCCCGGATGTACCGGGTGCTTACCCGGGCCCCGCGGGTCACGGTGAAACAGGCCATGGTCTCCCGCATCCTCACGCGCGAGCGGCGGGTCTATGGCGTTGAGACCCGGGTGGGGGAGGTCTATTACGGAAAGGCGGTGGTGGTGACCACCGGGACCTTCCTGCGCGGGCTCATCCACATCGGGCTCGAACACTTTGCCGCCGGCCGCATGGGAGATCCGCCTTCAAACCGCCTTTCTCAATGTTTGCGAGAACTTGGCTTTGAGATGGGCCGGCTTAAGACCGGAACCTGCCCCCGCCTTGACGGCCGTACCATAGACTATTCCCGGCTCGAGGTCCAGTGGGGCGACGATCCCCCGCCGCTTTTCTCCTTCCGCAACAAAGGAAAGCGCCCTCCGCTACCTCAGGTCCCCTGTTTCATTACCTATACCACCCCCGAGACCCACGAGATCATCCGGGGGGCCGTGGACCGCTCGCCGCTCTTTACCGGGGTCATCGAGGGGGTGGGGGCCCGGTACTGCCCCTCCATCGAGGACAAGGTCTTTCGCTTCCCGGATCGGGAGCGGCACCAGATCTTCCTTGAGCCCGAAGGGCTTGACACCGTGGAGGTCTATCCCAACGGGATCAGCACCAGCCTTCCGGTGGATGTCCAGTGGCGGATGGTGCGAAGCATTCCGGGGCTTGAGCGGGCGGAGATCCTGCGTCCGGGCTACGCCATAGAGTACGACTATGTGAACCCCATCCAGCTCAAACACACCCTGGAGACCAAGCTCATCTCCGGGCTTTTCCTGGCCGGGCAGATTAACGGAACCTCCGGTTACGAGGAAGCCGCGGCCCAGGGGATCATCGCCGGGATCAACGCCGCCCTTTATGCCCGGGAGGAGGAACCCTTCATCCTGGACCGCTCCCAGGCCTATATCGGGGTCCTCATCGACGACCTGGTGACCAAGGGCACGCGCGAGCCCTACCGCATGTTCACCTCCCGGGCGGAATACCGTCTGCTTTTAAGGGAAGACAACGCCGATCTCAGGCTTACGCCCCTTGCCCGACGCCTGGGGCTCATCTCCGATGAGGACTGGGCCCGTTTCGAGCGCAAGCGGGAGCTTCTTTCCCGGGGGCTTTCCCTGCTGCGGGAGCTTCGGGTACGCCCGGAACGGGTAAACGCCGTGCTTGAGAGCCGGGGAGTTCCTCCCCTGCGGGAGACGGTCAAACTTTACGACCTTCTGCGGCGCCCGGATGTGCCGCTCGAGTGGATTCGGCCCCTCTTTCCGGAGCTTTCCGAGCTTCCCGAGGAGGTGCTTGAGGAACTGGAGATCGAGACCAAGTATGCGGGCTATATCGAGCGCCAGCGGGCGGAGGTGGAGCGTTTTCGCCGCTGGGAGAACATGCCCCTTCCCGAGGATCTCGACTACTGGAAGATCCCCGGGCTCTCCAACGAGGTGAAGGAGAAACTCTCTCAGGTCCGTCCCCGGTCCTTCGGGCAGGCTTTGCGTATCTCCGGGGTCACCCCGGCGGCCATCGCCGCCATCCAGGTCTATCTCCGCAAACACGGCCACCGGAGTACCTGATCAAATTACATAGTTCCAGGGTATGAGGAGGAGGTTGGGAGGGATCTCCAGGATCTCCTGGCCCAGATAGATGACCAGGCCGAAGGGGGCCCGGTTCTGAAAGTCCCGCAGAAACTGCCTCAGGCCCGAGAGCTTTTGGGGCGAAACGGAGGAAGAGGCTTTGATCTCTATAGGAAGGAGCCTTTCACCCAGTTCGATAACCAGGTCCACCTCTGCCCCGGCGTGGGTTCGAAAATAATAGACTCGGGCTTGCGGTTCGGAGATGGAAAGGATCTGGATGATCTCTTCCACCAGAAAGGTTTCTACCAGAGCAGGATAGAAGGGATGGAACACGAGTTCTGAGGCCCGGGGCGTGATCCCGGAAAGGCTCAGAGCAAGTCCTGTGTCTCGGAAGTGAAGTTTCGGAGCCCTGCTCAATCGTTTGCCGAGATGGGCGAAGTAGGGAGGGAGCCTTCTAAAGCCGCAAGGCCCATGAGTCTGCGGAAGTCTCCGAGGGAAGCCACCTGAGAGAGGTCCCGGAGATCCCTTTCCAGATAGGTGGCTGTGTAATTTGCTTGAAAATTAACAAAATCCTTGTCGATTTTCAAGTAAAGTTTTCTCCCCCGTCCGAGGGGAAGGGGTTGGTGGGGGCTATAGAAAAGGGGACGGGGTAGGGTATAATATCTTTCATGGCGTCTAAGAAGAAGGCTTCCCCGAAGGATCCCTCGCTCCCCGAGGCCGAGGGGCGGGGGCCCGAGGGCGAAGGCACCCTTCCGGTCCCGGCCCCCCTGGAGGAGGAAAAGAGGCTTCCCTCCGGGGTCGATCCCCTGCAGCGCTATCTTGCGGAGATAAGCAAGTTCCCCCTTCTTTCCCGGGAGGAGGAAGAACGTATCGCCAAGGAATATTACGAGACGCGGGATCCGCGCCTGGCCTACAAACTGGTGACCTCCAATCTGCGCCTGGTGGTAAAGATTGCCCTGGAATTTCAGCAGTTCTGGAACCGCAACTTTCTGGACCTCATTCAGGAGGGTAACCTGGGGCTGCTTCAGGCGGTGCGCAAGTTCGACCCTTACCGGGGGGTAAAATTTTCCTATTATGCCTCCTTCTGGATCAAGGCTTACATTCTCAAGTACATCATGGACAACTGGCGGCTGGTTAAGATCGGGACCACTCAGGCCCAGCGTAAACTCTTCTACAATCTCAAGAAGGAGAAGGAACGGCTTGAGGCCCTGGGTTTCAAGCCCACTCCCAAGATGCTGGCCCAGAGATTGAAGGTGAAGGAGAAGGAAGTCATCGAGATGGAGCAGCGTCTTTCCGCCTCGGATGTGAGCCTGGAGGCCCCGCTCAAGGACGATTCCGAGGATACCTATCGAGATTTCCTGCGGGATCCCTCCCCTTCGGTGGAGGATCGTCTGGCCCGCGACGAGGTTCTGGCCCGTTTCTCCCAGATCCTTCACGAATTCGGTAAGACCCTACAGGACAAGGAAAAGGTGATCTTTTACGAACGTCTCCTTTCCGAGGAGCCGCTCACCCTTCAGGAAATCGGGAAACGTTTCGGGATTTCCCGGGAGAGGGTGCGGCAGATAGAGGAACGCCTGTTGAGGAAACTGCGCAAGTATCTCGAGGAGAGGTTGCCGGATGCGCACAACTATCCGCTGGCCCTGGAAGGGGCTACTGCTTAGTCTGCTGGTCTGGTGGGTCCTGGGAGCCCCGGCTCAGGCCGGGAGCCGGGCCGAGGCCTATTACCATTTCCTGGTGGCCATGCGTGCCTATCAGGCGGGAAAGCTATCCCTGGCCCGGAAGGAGCTCTATAAAGTCCTGCAGGAAGACCCCCGGGCCCTTTATCCTCGCAAACTCCTGATCGAGATCTACGGGCGTCTGGGGCAATACGAAAAGGCCGAGACCCTGGCGCACGAGGCCCTGAAGCAGGCCCCGGACGACAAGGATTTGCTGCTCCTTCTGGCCCGGATCTATCTTTCGGAAAAGCGTCCGGCCCGGGCGGCGGTAACCCTGGAAAGGGTCCTGGAGAAGGACCCCACCAATGAGGAGGCCCTGGGGCTGCTTCTTAGCGCCTATTTGACCCAGCACGATCTTTCCGGGGCCCTTTCCTCTCTGGACAGATTGCTCAAGGTCCATCCCCGTTCCTATACCCTGTGGTTGCTTAAGGCCCGTGTGCTCGCCAGGGCCGGTAAGCCGCAGGAGGCCCGGGAGGCCTATCTGCGGGCGGCGGAGCTTTCCTCTTATCGTCTGGAAATAGTAATGGAGGCCGGTAGTTTCCTGCGCCGGATGGGAGACCTTCCCCGGGCCGAGACCCTTTACCGGGAGTTTCTCCGTCGCAACCCCCAGGATATTCACGCCTATCAGGCCCTGATCCAGATCCTGGTTACCGAGGAAAAATGGAAGGAAGCCGAAAAGCTCCTGCGCGAGGCCTTACAGAAATATCCGGAAAACACCGGGTTCAGGTTCTTTCTGGGATTGATCCTGGAAAAACAGGGCCGGAAACAGGAGGCCCTGCGGATCTATCAAGAGATCTCCCCGGGAAGTTCCTTTTATCATGACGCCCTACAGCGGATCTATGATCTTACCCGTGAACTTAAAGGCGACCAGGCCGCCCTCTCCTTTCTGGAGAAGTTAGTCCACAGCCAGCCCGGGGATCCTCAGGTTTACTTTTTTGCCGCCAGTGCAGCCGAACAGATGGATTATTGTCCGCAGGGGTTAAAATTTGTGCAGGCCGGTTTAAAACGGTTCCCCGGGGATCGGAGTCTTATTCTTACCCAGGGGTTGCTCCTTTCCTGTCTGGGTCGTCTGCGGGAGGCCCTGAACCTGGTGGAACCCCTGCTCGAACGGTACCCCGATGATCCCCTGGTGCTCAACTTTGTGGGTTATACCTATGCGGAACTGGGCGAAAATCTGGAGGTGGCCGAGCGGTATATTCGCAAGGCCCTGAAAAAACAGCCCCAGGCCGGCTACATTGTGGATAGTCTGGCCTGGGTGCTTTACAAGCAGGGTCGTCTGAAGGAGGCCCTGCGGGAGATTCAACGCGCGGTAAAACTATCCCCCAAGGATGCGGTGATCCTGGAGCACGAGGGGGATATTCTCCAGGCCCTGGGGCGATGTAAGGAGGCCTGCGAGGTGTATCGAAAGGCGCTCTCTTTGAGCAAACACCGGCGTGATCGGGAGCGTATCCGTAAGAAGGTAGCCTCGTGCCCCGAAAAGCCCTCCTCCTGATCCTTCTGATCCTGGGGGCCTGTGCCCGGCACCCCGTAGTCCTTCCGGAAAAGGCCCTTTTTTCCGGCCGGAGCTATCAGGCGGTGGTGGTTTACCGGGTCCGGGGGGCAGGAAGGACCTATGGAGGGAGGGCGGTGATCCTCACCGCAAAAAACCGGGTATATGCGGAGGGGCTTTCTCCCTTCGGGGGAGCCCTTTTTTCCCTCTGGCTTGAGGGTAGCCGGATCCGGTGGGTCTTCTATACCCGGGGGGAGACCGGTGGCTGGGATCTGGTGCCCCCGGAACCGCGTCTGGGTACACTCTGGCCGGCCCTTCTTCTGGGAAGGGTTCCCCGGGAGATGGCCCGGGACCTTGCCCGGCAGGAGAAGGTGTCTCTCGGACACGGGTACAGCCTCAGGCTTAAGGGGGGCCCCCTGAGATATCTCCTGACCTGGAAGGGAAGGAGGATCCTGGAGGTGCGTCCCGGGGGAAAAGAAGTGGGGTTGAAGGTACATCCCCTGCGCATCGACCTGGTGCTCAGGTTGGTGCGCGTCCTCCCCGGGCCCTCTCAGATTCCGCCTCCCCCGCCGGTTCCCGTTTCCAGACTGGATTTGAATCGCTATCTGGGGATAAGCGGGGACTAGGAAAGACGACGGAATTCGAGTTCTTCGATGGCCATGGGAGTGGTGCGCCTTACGATGATCTCCCAGTTCCGATAGCGAAATTTCTCTCCCGGGCGGGGGATACGTCCGGCCAGTTTGAGGAGGAAGCCTCCCACGGTTTCGTAATCCCCATCCGGTAGATCTATTCCCAGATCCCGGGCGACCTCCACCTCCAGGAAGGCCTTGACCAGATATCGACCCTCCTCCAGTTTCCGGTAGGCCGGGGGTTCCGATTCCCGTTCATCCAGGAAATCTCCCAGCACTTCCTCCATGAGGTCTTCCAGAGTGAGGATTCCTATGGCTGCTCCGTACTCATCCACTACCACGGCAAAATCCTCACCGGACCGTTGCATCTCGGAAAGGGCTTCGGAGGCCGGTTTAAACTCGGGCAGATAGCGCACCGGCCGGAGGTAAGAGCCGAGGGGGGCCTCCAGCGGAGCATCCAGCAGTTCCTGGGCCCGTACCATGCCCACCACCTTATAAACCCGATGGCGATATACGGGCAGGCGGGAGAATCCGTAACGGGCCAGGATCCGCAGGGCCTCCTCCACCGGGGCTTCCTCCGGGAGCATCTTGACCCGCACCAGGGGTACCATGACCTGATCCACGGTCTTTTCCGTGAACTCGAAGAGTCGGGAGAGGACCTTTTTTTCCAGGGGTTCGAGTTGTTCCTCGGAGGTGATAAGTCCTTTGAGTTCCTCGCGCAGGATCCGGGGAAGGGGCCTTTCCGAGAGACCGAAGGCCCGAAAGGTGCGGTTGAGGAGTCCGGAAACCACCCAGACCAGGGGCAGGAGTAAGCGGGAGAGGAGATAGAGGGGAGGGGCCAGGAGCGGGGCCAGGGTGGCGGCCCGGGCCCGGGCCAGATTCTTGGGGATGATCTGACCGAAAAGGAGCATTACCGGCGGAAGCCCCAGGAGAGCTATCCAGGGACCGTGACGGGGAAAGATCTCCAGGAGAAAACCGGTGGTGAAGACTCCGTTGGCGATAACACAGAGATTGAGCCCCAGCAGGGTGGTGGTGAGGAGTCTTTCCGGTTGGCGCAGAAGTTCCAGGGCCAGCCGGGCTCCCAGGTGCCGGCGGGAGAGATTTTCCAGGTACACCCTTTCCGCCGAAAGGATGGCGATTTCCGCGGCGGCGAAGAAGGCCTCCCCCAGCAGAAGGAAAAGAAAGACCAGACTAGCCAGAAGTTTCATGTTCGAGCCTGGTAATCAATAGGGTCTGAATACGACGGCCCCGCAGGGACTCCACCCGGAAACGAAATCCGAAACCCTCCACCTCGTCCCCTTCGGAGGGGAGTTCCCCGAAGAGATGAAGCACCAGACTGGCCAGGGTCCGGAATTCCCCGGCCGGAAGTTCCGCCCCGGTCTCCCGATTGAAGTCTTCCACCTGCACCCATCCCTTGACCCGGTAACACCCCGGGGCGATTTCCTGAAGCGGTGGTTCCTTGAGCTCTTTTTCCTGATAGATTTCTCCGAACAACTCCTCCAGGACGTCCTCCAGGGTGACCAGGCCGCTTATTTCTCCGTATTCGTTTACCACCAGTGCCAGTTTGACCCGGCGGCGTTGGAATTCTTCGAGCAGACGACGCACCCGGGTCTTTTCGGGCACGAAGAAAGGCGGGCGCACCAGATCCCCCAGGCG
This sequence comes from Thermodesulfobacteriaceae bacterium, assembly GCA_015494725.1. GTDB lineage: Bacteria > Desulfobacterota > Thermodesulfobacteria > Thermodesulfobacteriales > Thermodesulfobacteriaceae > Thermosulfurimonas_A. Next base: position 8,367 of record WGAR01000064.1, read on the forward strand.
CACGGTTTGGTCCTGGAGTCGGGCCTTGAGCACATCCTGAACATAGAGGATTCCCAGAGGGTGGTCCAGATTTTCGCGATATACGGGAATCTTGCGGAAGGGGGCCTTGCGCAGCCGGGAGAGGAGTTCCGGGGTTACCTCCTGGTCCGGAAGGGCCCAGATTTCCTGTCGTGGGGTCATGATGGCCGAGACCGGGGTCTCTTCGGTCTCGAAGAGACTATAGATAAAACGGCGTTCCTCCTCACGCAGGGCTCCGGAGTGATAGGCCTCCTCCACCAGGCGCTTGATCTCCTCCTCGGGGGGCACCCGCAGGGAGGGGCCGTGCACTCCGGCCAGCCGGAAGAAGATCTGGGCCAGCCCCAGCAACAGCCAGCGGAGCGGGGCCAGAAGCGTCTCCGTCACCCGGAGGGGTCTGGCCACCGCACAGGCTACCCTTTCCCGAAAGCGTACCCCCAGGACCTTGGGAAAGAGGTCCCCCCATAGAAAGAGGATCCCGCTCATCAGGGGATAGGCCAGCCATTTCCCGGCGTGCCCCAGCCACTGGAAGAAAAACCAGCTGGCCAGGGAGGAGGAAAAGATATCCGCGATTTCGTTCCCCATGAGCACGGTAGTGAGAACCCGTTGAGGGCTCCGGAGTAGCTGGGCCGCCAGGCGACAGGCGGCCCGCGAGTGACGGGACAGTTTCCGGATCTCCAGACGGCTCAACGAAAAAAGGGCCGTCTCCGAACAGGTGAAAAAGGCCGAAAGGAGAACAAACAGGGTAATGAGGAGCCAGGTTGACCAGGGGTCCAAGTTCTTCTTTCCTCCTCCGGGGTTATCCGGTAAAAAGATAATACCATGAATGGGAGATGGGTAACCTATTTTCTGGCCGGGGCCCTGGTGATAGTGGTCTTCGGGGCCCTGCTGCGGTTGCTGGAACCCTTTTTTCGCCCCATCTTCTGGGCCCTCATCCTGGGGCTCTATCTCTTTCCGATCAATCGCTTTTTCCGCCGGCGCCTTAAGGGAAGACGGGGGCTTTCGGCCCTTCTGCTCACCTTTCTGGTGGTTTTTTTCGTCCTCCTGCCCCTGAGCTTTGTCCTTACCGAGGTTACCCGGCAGGCCCTGGAGATCGTGGGGCAGGCCCGTAAGATCCTGCAGAGCGGTCCGGAGGGGATTGTTTTCTCCCTCCAGAAATATCCCCGGATCTATGCCCTGGTCAAGAGCATCCTCCTCAAGCTTTCCCCCTTTGAAAATCAGCTCAAACAGCTTCTTGCTGCGGTGGCCTCCGGCGCCGGTCAGTTTCTCCTCACCCAGGGGAAGGCCCTCTTCCGGAATACGGTCCAGCTTTTCCTGGACCTGGTCTTCATGCTCATCACCCTTTTTTATCTCTTCCGGGACGGGGACCTCTTTTATGAAGAGTTAAAAAAACTTTTGCCCACCACCGTGGAGGAGACGGAAAGGATCACCGGGAAGGTGCAGGAGGTTTTGCGGGCGGTGCTCTTCGGGGGGCTGCTCACCGGTCTGGCGCAGGGGGTGGCGGCCCTTATTATTTACCTCCTGCTGGGGGTGTCCCCGGCGGTGTTGTTGGGGTTGCTTACCGCGGCTTCCTCCTTCGTGCCCCTGGTGGGGACCACCCTGGTGTGGGGGCCGGTGGCCATCTATCTGCTCCTTAAGGCCTCGGTCATCAAGGCCCTGATCCTTCTGCTTTACGGAGCCCTGGTCATAAGTCAGATCGATTCGTTACTGCGTCCCTTTATCGTGGGTTCTCAGACGGAAATTCATACCCTTTTCCTGTTCTTCAGTATCCTCGGTGGGCTCAAGGTCTTCGGGCTTCTGGGGGTCTTCCTGGGGCCGATCATCCTTTCCCTGGCCATCTCTCTGGTGGAGATCTACCGACTCAAGGTCCAAAATGCCCGAACTGCCTGAGGTGGAGACCATCCGTCGCGACCTGCTCCCCCTGGTGGGAAGCAGGTTGAGGGAAGTAATGATAAAGCAACCCCGGCTGGTCCGGCCGGATCCGGCTACCTTCCGGGACCGGCTCCGGGGGCGAACCCTGCGGGGGATTTCCCGCCGGGGGAAGCTGCTTATTTTCGACTGGGGAGAGAACCTGCTTTTGGTCCATCTGGGGATGACCGGGGCCCTCATCCTGGCCGGGGACACCGCGGAACCCTCGCATACCCGGGTGATCCTGGAACTGGACCGGGGGCGTATCTATTATGCGGATCCCCGGGGGTTCGGATGGCTCGAGGCCCTGCCCCGGGAGGACCTTCCCCGGCACCCCTTTTATCAAAAACTGGGCCCGGAGGCCCTGGAGATCTCCCTGGCCGAGTTTGAGGCCCGGCTGGCGGCTTCCCGCAGCCGGATCAAGTCCCTGCTTCTCGATCAGCGCGTTCTGGCCGGACTGGGGAACATCTATACCGACGAGGCCCTCTTTCGGGCCGGGATTCATCCTGCCCGGAGGGCGGCGGATCTCTCCCCGCAGGAGAGGAAACGTCTCTACGAGGCCATAAGGGAGGTGCTCCGGCGGGGGATAGAACTGCGAGGGTCCTCGGTGCGCGATTATGTGGATGGGCAGGGAAAAAGCGGACGTTTTCAGGAGGAACATTGTGTCTATGGTCGAAGGGGGCTCCCCTGTCCCTCCTGCGGGCGTCCGCTTCAGTACCAGAAGATCGCCGGACGCGGCACCACCTTCTGCCCTTTCTGTCAGCGGTAAGGCTTCTTACTCCTATCCCAAAACGGGTTTAAACTAAGATTGTGAAACGACCGCGTATAGTTCGTTTAAGCGATATTCTGGATCAGATCCAGAGTTATCTGCCCGGGGCCAACACCTATCTGGTGGAGAAGGCCTATGTTTTTGCCGCCCGGGCCCATGCCGGGCAGATCCGCAAATCTGGCGAGCCCTATCTCTCCCATCCCCTGGCGGTGGCTTACATTCTGGCCCGAATGAGGCTGGATCTTCCCACCATCGCCGCCGGTCTTCTCCACGATACGGTGGAGGATTCTCCCTTCACCCTGGAGGATATCCGGCGCCATTTCGGGGATGAGGTGGCCCTGATTGTGGATGGGGTAACCAAGCTCTCCTCTCTGCCCTCCACCAGCCGGATCCATCAACAGGCGGAGAACTTCCGAAAGATGCTGCTGGCCATGGCCAAGGACCTGCGGGTCATCCTGGTAAAGCTGGCGGATCGGTTGCATAATATGCGGACCCTGGAATTTCAGCCGGAACACAAGCGTCGTCGGATAGCCCAGGAGACCCTGGATATTTATGCCCCCCTGGCCAGCCGTCTGGGGATCGACTGGCTGAAACAGGAACTGGAGGATCTTTCCTTTAAATACCTGTATCCGGAGGATTACGAGCGCCTGAAGGCCGAGGTGGAAAAACGGGTGGAGGAGGCCCAGAGTTATGTGGAGGAGGTCAAGAACCTGATCCGGGAGGCCCTGGAGGAACACGGTATCCAGGCCCGGGTGCTGGGACGGACCAAACACCTCTGGAGTGTCTATCGCAAGCTCGAACGCTACGGCCTCACCATCGATCAGCTGGATCAGATCTATGATCTCATCGGTTTTCGGGTCATCGTCAAGACGGTAAAGGAGTGTTACGAGGTCCTAGGGATCATCCATTCCCTCTGGCCTCCTATCCCGGGGCGTTTCAAGGATTACATCAGTCTTCCCAAGCCCAATCTTTATCAGAGCCTTCACACCACGGTGCTGGGGCCCAAGGGAAAACGCATCGAGATCCAGATCCGCACCGAGGAGATGGATCGCATCGCCAACGAGGGTATCGCCGCTCACTGGCTCTACAAGGAAGGGGCCATTCTTTCTCCGGAAAAGGTCAAGAAATTCGAATGGCTGGAGCGGCTGGTGGAACTGCAAAAGGAACTCCAGAATCCACGCGAGTTTCTGGAATCCCTGCGTCTGGATCTCTTCCCGGAGGAGGTCTATGTGTTCACCCCGGACGGCGACATCAAGGTCCTGCCCCGGGGGGCCACGCCGGTGGATTTTGCCTACGCCATCCATACCGAGGTGGGGAACCACTGTGTGCGGGCCTGGGTGAACGGTCGTCTGGTGCCGCTGGATTATAAGCTGGAGACCGGGGATGTGGTTCGGATAGATACCTCGCCCCAGCAGCGTCCCAGCCGGGACTGGCTCAAGTTTGTAAAGACCAGTCGGGCCCGGAGTCGTATCCGACAGTGGCTGCGGCAGGAGGAAAAGGAGCGGGTGATTACCGCCGGGCGGGAGATGCTGGCCCGGGAGTTCCGCAAGCGCAAGAAGAATCTGGCGGATTTTCTGGAATCCGAGGAGGCCCTGGAGGTGGCCCGACGTTTCAATCTCCGCAGCGTCGAGGACCTCCTGGCGGCGGTGGGATACGGGAAGATCACCCCCCTCCAGGTGTTAAAGAAGTATCTCTGCGAGGAAAAGGAACCACCGGCTCCGCGGGATCTACCGGAAAGGGAGCCGGAGTCTCTGGAGGTTCCCTCCTACGGGGAAGTGCTCCTCATGGATGGCACCCGGGATGTGCTCTTCCGGCTCAGTCGCTGCTGTAATCCGGTGCCCGGAGACGAGGTGGTGGGGTATATCACCCGGGGAAGGGGGATCTCCGTCCATCGGGTGAATTGTCCCAATGTGGCCGCCCTGGACGAGGACCGGAAGGTGGAGATCCGCTGGGACAAGGCCGACGGAAGGGCTCATCCGGTGCGGCTATCGGTCATCACCCACGACCGCAAGGGTATGCTGGCCGCGGTCTCCGGGGCCATCAGTTCGGCTGAGGCCAATATCCTCAAAGCCGAGGTGCAGACCACCCCCGACCGCCGGGCTGTGTTCGATATCGTGGTGGAGGTCACGGACCGCAGCCACCTGGAAAAGATCATGGCCAACCTGCGGTCCGTGGATGGAGTGCTTAAGGTGGAAAGACGCCTGGCTTAGCGTACCGCCTTCTGCACCTTGCCGGCCTTTATGCACCGGGTGCAGACCCGCATGCGTTTTACCTGGCCGTTGGGCAGTTTCACCCTTACCCTCTGGAGATTGGGATACCACCACCGTCCGGAACGTTTGGCCGAATGGCTGATCTGATGCCCGGTATGGGGACGCTTGCCGCAAATCTGACAGATCCTGGCCATGGCTTCCCTCCTGCTTAAAAGCTTCCTCCCAGCTGGAAGTTCCAGTTGCTGCTATCCTCGCCGGGTTTTCTATCTATATTCCATCCGAACTCAACGCGCAAGGGCCCCATGGGAGAGAGCCAGCGTATGCCGAACCCCACGCTCTTGCGCAGATCCGAGGTATCAAAACCGTGTTCCTTGTCCCAGACCGTACCGGTATCGAAAAAGAGGACCCCTTTCAGGTTGATGCTTTTGACCAGGGTGAAGATGGTTTCCGCCTGCATGAAGGCCATGCGGGTGCCTCCGATGCGTTCGCCGGTTTCCGGATCTATGGGACTCACATCCCCGGAGCGATAACCGCGGATGGAATTCAGCCCTCC
>WGAR01000065.1 GCA_015494725.1 Thermodesulfobacteriaceae bacterium
GACGTTTCTCCTCCGCCGGGTCCGTATCCGGAAATAGCTCCAAAGGGAGAAGCCCCTCCTCGGCTCCCACCAGGATCACCGCCTCGGCCTCAAGCCCCTTGGCACCGTGGATGGTGAGGAGATTTACCCCCTCCCGGGAAACGGAGATCAGGTCCGCGGTGGAAAGAAACCTCAGCCTGGCGGCCAGTCTCTCCCTTTCCTCCCCGGAGAAGAGGTCCGAAAGAGAGGGTGCGAGAGGCCGAATTTCGGAAAGCACCTCCTCCGGGGTGAGGGTTCCTGCGGCGAGACGGTCGGCGAGCTGGAGCAGTTTCTGCCGCCGCTCCTCGGCCTCCACCTCGGGTTCGGCTACCGGAAGCCCCTCCCGAAGCAGGGTCTCCTTCACCGGAGAAAGGACCGCCCGCAGCCTTGCCAGCACCAGGACCTCGTCCGGGGAGAGCCCCTCCCCGGCCCTCTCCAGATAGACCCCACCGGTCAACTCCGCCACCAGTTTGGCCACACCTATGGCCTCGGCCTTTTCGGAGGGAAAGAACCACCCCCGGATCTCTCCCCCGGCCCGGACCGCCTTAAGGGAGGTGGATCCGGAGAAGAGATCTTCCCGCAGGGATTCGGCTGTAGCGAGGATCCTTTCCGGGACCCGGTAGGAGAGGGCCAGGGTATGGATGCTCAGACCGGGTAACCCCTCCAGAAAGGTCTTCAGGGCCCGGGGATCGGCGCCGCGGAAACCATAAATGGCCTGAGCAGGGTCTCCTACCAGGAAGAGCCCCTCGGCCGGGAAAAGGGAAAGGAAACGGAAGATCTCCGGGGAGAGGTCCTGACATTCGTCGATGAGGACCTGATAGCCCGGGGGAAAAGGGGGCCTTTTTTCGGGCACCGCGAGGAGGAGCCGCAGGTAGTCGTAAAGATCGCTCGCGGAAAGGTAATCCAGATAGGCCTTGCGGAGAGAGGAATAGGCCGGGTGTCCGGAACGAACGGCCTCAAGGAGCTTGCGCGGAGATCCCGAGATTTTGAGCTTTCGGGCCAGGCGCTGGATCAGGTCCGTGGCCTCTTCCTGGGAAAGAAGCCGGGGCGGGGCGTCTGCGGCTTCATAGAGGAGGTCGTAAGCCAGGGAATGAAAGGTCTCCACCCGGGGCCCCGAGATTCCCAGGGCGGAGAGACGTTCGCGCAGCTCGCGACAGGTCTTTACAGTAAAAGTAAGAAGAAAGATCCTTTCCGGAGGAACCCCCTTCTGCAGGAGATGAAGGACCCGGGCCAGGAGGAGACGGGTCTTTCCGGCCCCGGGACCGGCTATGACCATGGCCGGCCCCGGGGTTTCGGCAGCCCTCTTCTGGAATTCGTCCAGGGGGAACCCCTCCATGGGAATCTTTATAATCCCGCCCCCGGAGGGGAACAATATCCAATTAAAATTTCCTGAAAAGCTGGAAAAAATAGTCTAAACCTTGTTTCCGTAAATAGGCCTTATATACTTGGGCCCATGGCGCTTTATCATAAGTTGAAACGACTCATAGGCCGGGCCCTTCATCGGTATGAGATGCTGGCCCCCGGGGATCGGGTTCTGGTGGCTCTTTCCGGAGGGGCGGACAGTCTGGTCCTCACCTATTTTCTGGCCGAGTGGCGTCGCAAGGTGCCCTTCGACTACGAATTGCTGGCGGTACATCTGGATATGGGCTTCGACCGGGGCCCGGGGTATCGGCAGGGGCTTTCCGCCCTGGAACGGTTCTGTGAAGAGCTGGGGGTGCCCTTTCGGGTGCTGGATACCGACTGCGCCTCCCAGGCCCTTAAAGCCGCGGAACGAGGGAAACCCTCGCCCTGTTTCGTTTGTTCCTGGCATCGGAGAAAGTATCTTTTCCGGCTGGCCGGGGAGGAAAACTTCAACAAGATCGCTTTCGGGCATCATCGGGATGACCTGGTGGTGACCTTTTTCCTGAATATGTGTTTCCACGGGGAACTCTCCACCATTGTCCCGGTACAGGAGATGTTCGGAGGGCGCCTCTATCTTATCCGTCCCCTTGTTCTGGTGGAAAAGTCCGCCCTCAAGGCCTTTGCCCAGAGGGAAGGGTTTCCGGTGCTGGAGAATCCCTGTCCCTTTTCCGGGGAAACCCGCAGGGTCTTCATGGAGCGATGGCTGGAGGAACATCTTTACACCATCAATCCCAAGGTACGGGGGTCGGTGTTTCGGGCCATCTTTAACTGTCGTCCGGAATATCTCCCGCGCTGAATCCCGTTTCCGGGGCCTTTTCGGGGCCGGGTTTTTGTCCGAAGGAAGGGTTTACTTGAGGGAGAAAGGTTTTAAATTTTAGAGATCGGAAAGTTTAACGGGAGGTGATGGAGATGCCTATTTATGAATTTCGGTGTGACGATTGCGGGGAGCGTTTTGAGAAATTGTGTCTGAGCTCCCGTGACGAGCAAGAGACCCGGTGTCCGCGTTGCGGAAGTCCCCGGGTGCGGCGCGAATTCTCCACCTTTGCCTGTTCGCTGGGAGGCGGTTTCGGGTTCGGGTCCTGCGGTACCGGGGGGCACGGTTTCGGCTTCGGTTGAGCCTGAAGCCGGGAGGGGCGGTCCGTCCCTCGGAAAGGGCGGGGGTATTCCCCGCCTTTTTTATCTTTACCGGTTCGAGAGGGTGAATGCTAACGGAAGTGGTCCATTTTCTGCTTGAGACCATCGGGCGTCTGGGTTATCCGGGGATCTTTCTGCTGATGGCCCTGGAGTCCTCGTTCTTTCCCTTTCCCAGCGAGGTGGTGATCCCTCCGGCGGCTTATCTGGCGGCCCGGGGGGATATGGATCTTTTTCTGGTGATCTTTTCCGGCACCGGGGGGAGTCTGGCCGGGGCCTGGTTCAACTATCTCCTGGCCCTGAAGCTGGGGCGTCCGGCCCTGGGGCATTTCCTGCGCCGTTACGGGGGGTATCTCTTCCTTTCCGAGGCCGCTCTGGTGCGGGTGGAGGAATTTTTCGCCCGTCACGGCCATATTTCCACCTTTGTGGGGAGGCTTCTGCCCGGGGTGCGGCAGTATATAAGTCTTCCCGCCGGTCTGGGGCGCATGAATCCCTTCCTTTTTAGCCTTTTCACCCTGCTCGGGGCCGGCATCTGGGTCACGGTTCTGGCCCTTTGCGGTTATTTTCTGGGGAAAAACCAGGCCCTTTTACGCCAGGCCCTGCACCGGGCCGGGCTCGGAGCGGTGCTTCTGGCCCTCCTGTGTACGGGCCTTTATCTCTGGTATCACCGCCGGGGCTCAAGGCCCTCCGCCTAGGGCGGTTTATTCCTCGGGGATGTTTATCTTATCCCAGTCGTCGGGAATGGTTTCCAGACGGGCAAGCTGCGGTTCGTGAAGGGGCAGGATGAGATCGGCCATCTTCTTGATCCGCAGGGTCTGTTCGTAGGCCTGATAGGCATCGGTATGGATTCCCGGGGGAATGACCTCCCAGCCCAGGGCCCGCACCTCCCGCGGAGGCCAGTAATTGGTGAAGATGGTACAGACCCCGGTCAGCGCGGCTTTCCCCTTTTCCGTATCCACCAGCACGGTCATCCCTCCGTAGGTATGACCGGGGGTGTGGATCATCCAGATCCCGGGGAGGATCTCCTTATCCTCGGTGAGTTTGACGAATTGTCCGGCCTGGTCCAGTTCCTCCACGAAATCCGCGGCGTAGCGAAAATCCAGCGGATGGGGTTCATAGAGGCTTTTAAACTCCAGTTCATGGGCATAGAAGACCGCGTTGACACACTTGAAGTCGTTTTCGCAGTGGTCGTTATGGAGATGGGTGTGGAGCACGATATCGATGTCTTTGGGGGCCAGGCCGTAACGAGCCAGGGCCTCCTCGAAACGCCAGATCTTGGCTCCCAGGGCCTTCTCCCGGGCTTCGGTAATCACCGGGCCGAGGTATCCGGTATCCACCAGGACTACTTTATCTCCTCCCTCGATCAGCCATCCACACACCGGAACGTGGATCTCGCGACCGTAACCGTGCTGATAGGTCATCATACCCTGGTCGAAGATCTTGCTTCCCAGGACCAGGGGATGGATGCGATAGAGGGCCATCTTCCTCCTCCTGCAAATTTTGTTGAGTCCAATTTACTTTTATAAGACCCTCCCTCCCTTAAGTCAAAGGGAGCCCGCCGGGACCAAATACCCTCCGGACAGGGTACTTCATTTTACTTTATTATCGGGCCCATAATTGCACTTACGATCTTGCTATTTCTTACAAAATCTATCCCAACCTTCTATTTTTCTTTTAAATGTAAATACTTGACATGATTTGGCTTATTATCATATCATAGTTCAAAAAAGGAGGAGATCGGGTATGAGACGATTTATTTGGTTATTGATATTTCTATTCCTGGGGGTCGGGGTAGTCCGGGCGGCTACGGTATCCAGGGTTCGTCTGGGGGTGCTGGCCAAACGGGGCACAGCCATCGCCAAGAAGAAATGGGGGCCTCTGGCTCAATATCTCTCGGAAGAGACCGGTATCCGGGTGATTCTCATTCCCCTTTCTTTCGATGGTATCGAACCCGCGGTAAAGAATCGGAAGATAGATTACCTCCTGGCCAATCCCGCCTTCTATGTTCGTTTGCGCCAGAAATACGGCATCTATGCCCTGGCCACCATGCTGAACCGCCGCCAGGGTAAGGCCCTGGATCGTTTCGGAGGGGTGATCTTTGTGCGGGCCGATAGCCCCATTCGCGATCTCTCCCAGTTGCGCGGGAAGAAATTTATGGTGGTCAAGTTCTCCTCCTTTGGCGGCGCCTATATGGCCTTTCGGCTGCTCCTGGAACAGGGGATCAATCCCTTCCGAGAACTGCACCTGGTGGAGGGCTATACCCACGATAATGTGGTCTTTTCGGTTTTGAAGGGGCGTGTGGACGCAGGTACCGTGCGTTCGGACACCCTGGAGCGAATGGAAGCCGAGGGCAAGATCAAGATAGCCGACTTCCGGGTGTTGCACCCGATAAACGACGGTTTTCCTTTTGTGCATTCCACCCGTCTCTATCCGGAATGGCCCTTTGCGGCTCTACCGCACACCTCTAAGGAGATCAATCTACGGATCAAAAAGGCCCTCCTCAGGCTCAAGAAGGATCACCCCGCGGCCCGGGCCGCCCGAATCGCCGGTTGGGTGGAGCCTCTGGATTACACCCCCGTAGCCGAGTGTCTGCGGGTGGTGGATCGGGTGCGTTTGCAGCCTTAGAGCCTGATAGGAGGGAAACATGGCGGTGAAAAAACTGGGTAAATGTCGTTTGCCCCTTTCGGTACGGGTCCTTATTCCCATCATCGTTCTGCTGATGCTTCTGGCCGGAATAAGGATAGGGCAGATCTACCGGGACACCCGGCGGGAAAAGCAGAGGTTAAAGCAAAAGATTATTGCGGACCAGGACAATTTTCAGAAACTGGCCCAGAAGGTGGCCCGCGAGAACCTGACCCTGGCTCTGACCATCGCGGCCATTCCGGATGTCCAGGAATCCATAGCCCTGGAGGACCGGGAACGCCTCCTGGGGGTGATCAAACCCCTTCTGGCCCGGATTCAGCGCTACAGTCCCTATCCCCTGAAGGTACATTTCCATCTTCCGCCGGGGGTGAGTTTTCTCCGGGTCTGGAAGCCCAACAAATACGGAGACGACATCAGCGGGTTCCGGAAGACGGTGGTGAGGGTGCTTTCCACCGGACAGCCGGTTTACGGCATCGAGCCGGGTCGGGTGGGCGTAGCGGTGCGGGGGGTGGCCCCGATCTTCTGGGAGGGAAGTGACAAGCCGGTGGGAAGCGTGGAGGTCTTTACCAGTCTTTCGGCCATAGCCAAACGTTTGCGGGAGGTGGCCGAGGAGGAAAACGCCATCTTCTGGATCAAGACCGTGGCCACTACGGCGGCGGAGCGGGTCTCGGAACGAAAACTGGGGCGGTTCTGGATCCTTCTTCCCGCCGCCGAAAAGGAGATGGCCCTTCTGGATGAGGACCTTCTGAATAAGGCCCTTACCTCTCCGCTGGTGGTGGAAAGGGGGCATTATTTCGTTTCTGCGGTCCCGGTTAAAGACTTTCAGGGGCGCTCCATCGGGGTATATGTGCGTTTTGTGGATATCAGTTCCCTTCTGGCCCGCATGCGACAGGATCTCTTCACCGGGGTGGCCGCTACCCTCGGGGGGATGTTGCTCATCATTCTGGTGGTGGTGCTGGTGACCCGGATAAGCCTGGGGAAACCCATCGGTACGGTAATCAAGGCCGCGGAGAGAGTGGGGCAGGGGGATCTGGACGTCTCCGTACCGGAGACCGGGACCTGCGAACTACAGCGCATGGCCCAGGCCCTCAACCGGATCATGGCTGCCCTGGGGCGTTACGTGCTTCACATGCAGAATTATTCCGGAACCC
>WGAR01000066.1 GCA_015494725.1 Thermodesulfobacteriaceae bacterium
AGTTGGGGTCGGGCGGGGAGTGGCTATCCGGGGAAGGGTATAGGTGCGGATAAGGTTAAGATTGGGGTCGTAGATCCTTAGGGCCCCGGGTTCAAGGTAGAAGACCAGATGGATCTTTTCCTGACGGAGCCCGGCCGGGGAGAGAGAACCCAGGGTCCTCCGGGGTTCATAGAGGAGACGGGAGCGGGTGAGCAGGCTTTCCAGTTCCGGAAGATAGGTATCGGCCAGGTTCGGGGAGGCAGAGAGGACCAGGATCTTCAGGTCTCCGTAGCGGATGGCCGGAGTGGGGACAGGAAAATTTTCCTGCCGTGAGAGAAGCCGGGCTGTGGCGAAGTTCTCCTCCACCTGGATCACCTCGGCCAGAGCCACCGGTTTTTTGAGATAACCCAGGACCTTTTTGGTCTGCGGATGGATAACGGGCTGCCCTTTGCGATAGATGGTGAAGAGATCCCCCAGCCTTACCCCCTGGGCGCGCCCCTTATCCAGGATGATCTGATTGCCGTTAAGGCCGATGACTAGGGCCGTAAGGGGACGGAGATCCTGTTTGAGGTCCGAGGGTAGGAGCGCTCGGGCCGGTGCCGCTACCAGTACGAAGAAAAGCCCCCAAAGAAGCATTTTTTTCATAGACTCTCTCCCTTGTAAAGGCGCAGGATTCCGTTAGCCTATTTCTAACATGAAGGGAGCCGGAGAGCAAACCAAAAAGTCTGTTCTACTGGAGGCCGCCCTTAAGGTATCCCCTGAAGATCTGGAGAGGGATCTGCCTCTTCTGGCGGAGGAATGGGGAGGTTTCGGTTTTGTGGAAGAGGGCGGGGAAGTACGGGCGATCTTTTATCTTTCTCCGGGAGATCAGGAGCGGTTTCGGGAGGACTGTCGCAGGTATGGCTGGAAGGAGATTTCCTTCCGGGAGATACCGGAGGAAGACTGGTCACGCACCTGGCGGGAGAGCTTCAAGCCCCTCAGGGTTTCCTCCCGGATATGGGTGTGTCCTCCCTGGGAGCGGGTGGAGACGGACCCGGGGGAGGTGGAGATAATCATTGATCCGGGACAGGCCTTCGGTACCGGTCATCATCCCACCACCGCCCTGATGCTTGAGGCCCTGGATCGTCTCTTTCGGGAGGAAACTCCGGGCAGGGTTCTGGATCTGGGCTGCGGAACGGGTATTCTGGCCATAGCCGCGGCCAAACTGGGGGCGGAACGCGTGGTGGCCCTGGATATAGACCCCCGGGCCTGCCAGGCGGCCCGGGAAAATATTCAACGTAACGGGGTAAAGGTGGAAGTGGTTTCGGGCCGAATAGAGGAGATACAGGCGGATTTTGAGCTGATTCTGGCCAATATTTCGGCCTGGGAATTGCGAGCCCTGGCTCCGGTGCTCAAGGAAAGACTGTGTCCCGGGGGCCGGCTGTTTCTTTCGGGTTTTCTGGCGAAAGAAATTGCGGAAATGCTGGAGGCTTACAGGGATTTGGACCTTATTTCCCGACAGGTGCGAGATGAATGGGGATTTTTGGCTTTCAGAAAATAGGGGGTCCGGTATTAAACTTGGGGAAAAAGCAATAAAAAATCAGGAGGTGGATTATGCCCAAGGTACTTATTGTAGCCTGCGGCTCTTATGCCGAAACGTCTCATTCCTGCGTGGCGGATTGGAAGTGTCTGTTTTCCGCCGCGGAGAAGAAGGGCCCCTTTGCGGCCTATGAAGACGAGGTGAAGGTGGTGGGATTCTTGCGCTGTCGATGCCCGGGGCGTTCCCTGGTGCCTAACATTGCCATGGCCAAGGAGAAAACCGGTTTCGAGGTGGTGCACCTTACCAATTGCCTGGCCAAGGCCAAACCGGCCTGTAAGAATCACGATCTGGACGAACTGGTGAAGATGATCCAGGAAAAGACCGGAGCCAGGGTGGTACTGGGCACGCACGATCTGGGGTAGCGGATGTTTACCGGGCTGGTGGAGGGTCTGGGAACAGTGCGGATGTCTAGGAGCCGGGGAGGGGGGGTGCGTCTGGGTATCGAGCCCCCCTTCCCGGCCGAGGAGTTAGGTTTGGGGGAGAGTGTGGCGGTAAACGGGGCCTGTCTCACCGTGGTGGAGGTGAGGCCTCCGATCTTTGAGGCAGATGTGTCTCCGGAAACCCTGAAACGCACCACCCTGGGAAGGCTCCGACCCGGGGATCGGGTGAACATCGAACGGGCTCTGCGGTGGGGGGATCGCCTGGGAGGACACCTGGTGAGCGGGCATGTGGATGGGGTGGGAGAGGTGCTTTCCCGAACGGAAAGGACGGAATTTTTCTTTTTTCGCATCCGGGCCCCGGAAAACGTGGCTATCTATCTGGTGGAAAAGGGTTCCGTGGCGGTGGATGGGGTCAGTCTGACCGTAAACCGGGTGGAGGGGTTAAATTTTGAAGTAGCGGTGATTCCTCACACCGCCGAGATTACCACTCTGGGCTTCAGGAAACCCGGGGATCCGGTGAACCTGGAGGTGGATTTGCTGGCCAAATACGTGGAGAAGCTCCTGAAACCCTATCAAAAGGGGTTGAGCGAGGAATTTCTACGGCAGAAGGGTTTTTTCTGAGGTGTCCCGCGCAAGGATGAAGAAGGCCCTGGAGGCCATTCTTCTGGCTGCCGGTGGCCCGGTTCGACCGGGGGAATTAAAGGAGGTCTGGCCCGGGGTGGAGGAAGAAGATCTGAGGGCTATGTTCCAGGAACTGGCGGAGGAGTATAAGGATCGGGGGATCCGGATAAGGGAAGTGGCCGGGGGCTGGCGTATGGAAACAGCCCCGGAGGTAGCGGAGGAGGTGCGGTCGTATCTGCGACCGCGGCCGCGACGTCTCTCCGCGGCGGCTCTCGAGACCCTGGCCATTATTGCCTACCACCAGCCTATTACCCGGGCGGAGATCGAGGCTCGCCGGGGAGTGGATTCCTCCGGTCCGTTGCGCTTTCTCTTAGAAGCCGGGTTCATTCGGGTGGTGGGGCGCAAACAGATTCCCGGGCGTCCGCTACTTTACGGAACCACGGAATATTTTCTGGAATTTTTCGGCCTGAGGAGCCTTCAGGATTTGCCACCCTTGGAAGAAATTCGCAAACTGGCGGGCAAGGCATGATTCGGCAGGAGGTACAGGAAGAGGCAGAGCTTATCGTTCATGAGGGGGGAGAGATTCCGGAGGTGGCCTTCTGGAACGCCTGGTTCTATCTTACGGAGAAACCCCCGCAGGGACTGGGCCTGGTCCTGGAAAAGGAGGAGGAACTTCTTCTGCGGCAGGCGGTGATCCGGCGATATCTTCTTATCATTCAGAGGGATCTTACCCCGGAATATATCGGAAAATCGTTTTATCGGGGTCCGGTGCGGGCCCGGGTGAACTGGCAGCGTCTGTGCAAGTTTTTGAAGAAACATGCCCTGTCTCCGGACGGGTATCGGGAAAAGATCAGGGGCCTGGTGAGGGATTTTCTGGCCCGTCTTTCTCCGGATCATCCCTTGCGGGAGCCGGCCTTACATCTGGAAAAGGAACTGGAGGGGGAGGTATGAGCAGAGCGGTATTGCTTTACGTTACCGCCGGAAGTATCCGGGAGGCCGAGGATCTGGCCCGTGGTCTTCTTGAAAAGAGGCTTTGTGCCTGTGTGAACATCTTTCCCGGGATGCGTTCGTTTTACTGGTGGGAGGGGCGAATAGAGGCGGCGGAGGAGGCGGTTCTGATAGTAAAGACCACCCCGGAAAAGGCCCGGGCCGCCCGGGAGGAGATCGTGAAAAGACATTCCTATTCCTGTCCCTGTGTGCTGGAGCTTCCGGTGGCCGGAGGGCATGAACCCTTTCTGGAGTGGATCGAAAGGGAGACCACTAGACCCGAATGAAGGTGCCCTTCTGAGCCGCACTGAGAGCCCGCTCCAGCACCAGGGGAAGGTTGTCCGCTCCCAGGATGTTGGTTCCTCCCACCAGATAACGGATGGATAGACGATGGGGACCTATTCGACAGGGGAAGCTCTTTCCCTTTAGACGTTCGATTAGTTCCTGGATTTCCTGAATGGCCCGTCCCACGCAGATAATGGCGAAGGTCTTTTCTTGAGGACGGGTAAAGAAATCCTTGGGAGAGAAGAGCCCTCGCAGGAAATGGGCACAGGCCCGGAGAATACTGTGGATAAAGGGTTGGAACTGTTTATCTCCGGGGAGAAGGACATAAAAGGTCAAAAGTAGATAGTCCTCACTGTAAATATATTTTTTGATTACGTGGTCGAAAATACGTTGCAACCCTCTGAGGTTCCAGAAGTTGGTTAATGGATCTTTTAGTAACTCTTCACGTAGAAAGGATATTTCTTGCTCCAGAGATCTAAGCTTTTTGTGTAGTTCATAAATAGTTAATACTTCTTCTCGCTTGAGGGTAAGAGTAAACGTTCCCGCGGCTTCCTTTTTGGACATGGTCAAAAGGCGATTTAAGAATCGACTGGCTTCTTCCAGGATTTGAACTAATTCTGGTTCTCTATCGCCGATTTTTCCCTGTCTTCTGGTAAATTCTTGGGAATATAATGATGGATAGGGTACTTTACCTTCCTTATGAATGGAGAGAAAAGCTTCCCAGGCCGTGGCAAGAGCTTGTCTTTCCTGCTTGAGGAGTTTTTCAAATATTTCAGCGTTCAAATCGGAAACCTTCCTCCTTAAAGTACGAAAGTATTTTAACTTTAGGTGTGTTTTCGAGTCAATAGTTTGGGGAGCATAGAAAGATCTTTAAGCAGACCTTGACCCGGAGGCCCAGGCTGTTATAAAGTCAAATTTAATGGAAATCAGAAGAAGGAGGCCGGATGATGGAGAGGATTTCTAAAAGATTTCCTATTTTAGCGGTAGTGCTTTTGTTTTGGATGGCTTCTTGTGTTTCCTCCGGGGTTCAGACCACGGTAGAGACCACCGGTCCTACGGTGCAGGAGGCCCTTACCTACCATGGTCCCAAGGCCCGGATCGCGGTGGCCAGTTTTAAGTGCAAGGCTGCCAAGTGCAGCGGTGCCATCGGCGATGGATTGTCGGACATGCTGGCTACGGCCCTTTTCCGTACCGGACGTTTCATCGTCCTGGAACGAGGGGAGGGCCTTAAGGCCATTCAGGAGGAACTGAATCTGGGACAGTCCGGTTATGTCCGGAAGGGGGCTGCTCCCAAGATGGGCCTTATGGAGGGGGCAGACATCCTGGTCATCGGAGCCATCACTGCCTTTGAACCCAATGCCTCGGGTATCGGGGGAGGAGGTATCGTTATTCCTTACAAGATCCCCCTTATCGGTGGGGCCCGGCTTTCTAAAAAGGAGGCCTATATTGCTGCGGACATCCGGCTGGTGGATGTCCGTACCGGCCGAATCATAAACGCCACCACGGTGGAGGGTAAAGCTTCTTCTTGGAAGGTGGGAGGAGGAATGGGAACCATTCTGGGATCCGTAGCCCTGGGCGGAGCGCTTGGAGCCTACAAAAACACCCCCATGGAGAAGGCCATTCGGGTGATGCTTTACAATGCGGTGGACGCCATTGCCAAAATGGTACCCGAAAATTACTATCGCTGGGGAGAAGATAACCAGAAACGTTAAAGGGTTACGGGGAGGGTATGTTCTCGGAGGAGCAGATAAGAACGCTTCTGCCGCGGGAGAAAATAGAGGCCTTTTTCGAGGCTTTTTACTTCGGGGAGGAGCCGGCCTATGATCTGGAGCTCGGGCTGGGGCATTTCGATCCGGAGCAACGCCTGGTGCGCCTCGAGCTGCGGCTCAAGGCCCGTCCGGGGAAATGCCTGGCCTGTAATCTCACCTGGGGACTCCCCGAGGTCTTCAAGCGCCATCCGGCCCTGGATCTTCAGGGGGTGGTGGACCGGCTGAAAGGCCTTCTTCCGGATGGATGGAAGGTAAAGGACTGGACCCTGGGAACCACCGAGGAGATAGACGAGGAACTGCATGTGATTCCCTTAATCGTTCGTCTGGGTTAGAGAGGCCTCTTTCCCCGCGGCCAGAAGACGAAAGGTTTTTCCCAGGGGCAGACCTAGGGTGAAAGGGGTGTGCCCCAGGGGGAAGTCTATCCCTACGGGCAGGGAGGGGGGAAGGAGCTCTTCGAGGAGGGGGAGTATTTCGGAGGTGGGGATACCCATATAACCCAGGATCAGACCGGAGAGGTGTTCGAAGACCCCGGCCAGGGCCAGTTGCGTGAGATAACGGTCCAGCCGGTAAAGGGCCTCCCCGGTTTCCTCCAGGAAGAGAAGGGCGCCTTTCAGGGCCGGGAAATAGGGGGTTCCCATCAGGGAGACCAGGGTGGCCAGGTTCCCTCCCCGAAGCGGGCCGCAGGCCTCGCCCGGCTGAAGGGTCCTCCCCCGCAGAATTACCGGGCTTTCCCCGAAAAGAAGACTTCTCAGGGTTTCCAGGGCCTGCGGAGTAAGGCGGGGAAGAAAGTTTACCGTGGGGGCGTGCCAGACCGGGAGGCCCTTAAGGACCAGGGGGTTAAGGAGAGCGGTGAGATCGCTAAACCCCAGAATTAAAGGGGGGTTTGGGGGAAGAGGGAGCTGACTCAGAGCCGGAAGGAGGCGAATACAGCCGTAGCCTCCTCGGGCGGCCCAGAGGGCGTCGAAGCCTTTATTCAGAAGGGATTTCAGTTCCTCCAGGCGGTCCTCATCCCTTCCGGCCAGGTACCGGTGTCGGGAAAAGACCCTTTCCGGGACCGAGACCCGGAGGCCCCAGCTCTCCAGGATCTCGAGGCCTTTTTTAAGATCCTCGGGGTTTACCGCTCCTGCCGGGGCAAAGAGGGCCACCGTGGCGCCTGGTCTCAGGTTCATGCTCCGGTCCTTTCCCGGTAGAGTCTGAAAAGGCCTTCCAGGGTGAGATCCGGGACCAATTCCCGGATGGAAGGACAGAGAGGGGCCACGCAGCGGGCCAGACCCCCGGTGGCCACCACCAGGGGATCCCCTTCCATTTCCTGGCGCAGGCGCTGAATCAGATACTCGGTAAGCCCTACGAACCCCAGAATGAGGCCGCTTTTCATGGCCGAGATGGTGTCCTTTCCCAGGGCCTGTTCCGGAGGAGGGGTAAGCTCTACCGCCGGCAGTTTGGCGGTGCGCCGGAAGAGTAATTCCGCGGAACACTCCAGCCCCGGGGCTATGGCCCCTCCCAGGTATTCCCCCCGGGAGGAGACGCAATCAAAGGTGGTGGCGGTGCCGAAGTCCACTACAATAGCCGAACGTTTCCAGCGATTCCAGGCGGCATAGGCATTGACCAGCCGATCCGCCCCGGCTTCCCAGGGATACTTGAGACAGACCGGGATAGGGATGGTCTCCGCGGACACCACCAGCCATTCCTTGACCAGCCAGCGTTTGACCACGCACTCCCAGGTCTTGTTCACCGGGGGCACCACCGAGGCAAAAGCAACCCCTTTCACCCTGCGGGGAGAGATCTCGAAAAGATCCAGGAAGCCCCGCAAAAGGAGGAGGAGTTCCTCGGGAGTGAGGTCCGCACGGGTGCGAAAGCGAAAGGTCCGGATCAGAAGACCGTCGCGCTGAAAGAGCCCGCAGGCGGTGGTGGTATTCCCTACATCCACGCAAAGGATCAGGTCTTCCGGATAGCCAGACACACCCAGCCCTCCTTCTGGTAACGTTTTAGGATCTTAAAGGGCCCGGCTTCCAGGGCCCTCCGTATTTCCTTCTCCATGGTTGGGTTGAATCCGGAAAGGAGATAATACCGTGCCCGCTGGAAGGAGGGCAATCCCAGGAGATCCAGCAGTAACCCCTTGTAAAGATTGGCCAGGACCAGGTCGGCCTCTAGGGGGAGAAACTCCCGGATATCGCCCTCGTTTACCTCGGCATGGAGATGGTTGAGGGAGAGGTTGTGGCGGGTAAGGCGGACGCACAGGGGATTGCGATCCACGGCCCGGACCCGGGCCCCGAGTTTGGCCGCAGCCAGGGTGAGAAGACCGCTTCCGCACCCCAGATCCCACACCTCCTGGAAGGGACCCTCGCTGTTCCACAGTTCCCAGAAGGCCTGAAGCATCAGGCGGGTGGTGGGATGACGTCCGCTTCCGAAGACCACCCCTGGATCATAGAGAAGGGCCCCGGGTTGAGGGTCCCATACCGGGGTGAAGGTGAGGGAGCCCACGCGAAAGGGTTTCAGGTCCTGACGCCCCTCTCCCCATTCCTCAAAAGGGACCCGGGCCGAGAGCTCAAAGGACAACCCGAAGTTCTTTTCCACCCAGGAGGGGAGTTGGGGCTTTTCCCGGTGAAAAAAGAGCACGGTGAGGTCCTCTTCCTCCCAGCACCCGATAAAATCGGGATCCGGGAGGTCCCGCAGGGCGGGATGGGTCCCGGAAAAAGCGTAGAGATAGAGATGATGATAACGTTTATGGGGAGGACGAAGCATGACTACAGAATTTGCGCTGGCGTTTTTGATAATAGGATAAGTTTTTCTTGGCCCGGCTTCGGGCCCTTTCCAGGGCTTCGGAGGCCCAGAAGCAGGCTTCCTCGGGCTTTCGATTCTGGAAATAGGCTTCAGCCAGGGTGTCCAGAATTTCCGGAGCGCCCAGATGCCGGGCGGCTCTCCGGGCCAGTTTCAGGGCCAGCCCAGGGTTGCGCACCTCCGGGTCCCGGGCAGTCAACAGCACCCAGGCCAGATTGTTCAAAAGCCAGGGATCCTCAGGGGCCTTATGCAGGGCTCTGCTATAAACCTCTACGGCCAGTTTTTCCTGATGATGGGAGAGCAGATAATCTCCCAGGGCCCTCAGGAGCGCGGGGTTATTTTCGGCCCGGGTCTCCACCCCGCGCACCAGATTGGCCAGGGCCTTCTTTTGCAGACTCCCCCGGTTCAGGAGAGCGGATCCGGAAAAGAGAAAGATAGCGGTGGCCAGGAAGAGAAATTTGAGACGTCTCAGGTTTTGATGATGTCGGCGGATCAGTTCCGGGTGCCGGGAGGCCTCATAAAGGAAGGCGATACGCTCGGCCAGACTGTAGTGATGCCAGCTCGGGGCCTGACGGAGACCGGAAAGGGCCGCGATCTTTTCCAGGGAAGAGATTATGCCCCGGGCCGAACCCAGGGATTCCAGGGCATAGAGATCGGCCTGGCGTTCAAAATTACGCAGGAAATATCCCACAAAATAACGGAAATAGAGGATGACCGCAGCCGCCAGGGAAAGGGCCAGCACGATCTCCGGCCATAGTTGCGGACGAAACTCCTGGTTAAGAAGCCATTCCGGACGCGGAAAAAGGGCCAGGAACAGGAACCAGAACGGCTCCAGCATTCCGTAGATCAGGACCACGAAGACGGCCAGAAAGAGAAATAGCCACAGGAGGTGGTGTCTTTTTACGTGTCCGGCCTCGTGGGCCACCACCGAAAGGACCTCGTCTTCCTCCAGGGCAGCCAGGAGGGCCGGGGAGATCAGGAGATAACGAAAAGGGGGAAAGGCCCCCAGGATTCCGGCGGTGAGTACCCGGCCTCCGAAAGGCAACCAGAGGAAGATTTCCCCCACCCTGATGCCCTGGGTTCGAAGATAGTCCTCGATGCGATGGCGTAGATGGGAAGCCGGAAAGGGCCGGGTGGGCCAGATGCGTACCGCCAGATAGGGGAAAAGGAGGACCAGCAGTCCGAGAATGGCCGGCCACAGCACATAATCCGGCAGGCCCGGCCAGAGGGCTTCCAGGACCTCGAAACCCGCCAAGGCCAGAAACCAGGGCAAAAGTGCCGGTAGAAAAAGACGTACCTGGGAAAGAAGATATTTCCCCGGGGGGAGCCCCTCCAGATAGGCCCTTTTTTCGTATCGGCCCACCAGATACCAGGCCGGAAGGAGATAGTGTAGATAAAAGAGCAGGGCCCAGAGATCTCCGGGAAGCCTCTGCGGAAGCCCCAGGAGAGCTATATCCAGGAAAAAAAAGATCAGGGCCAGCCGCGGAAGTTTCTGCTGCCGGAGGGTAAAACTTAGGGAATCGCGGGCTCCGGAGAGATACCGATGAAGAAAAAGGAGCCATAGAAGGTCCTTAGCCAGAAAAAGAAAGCCGAGGAGGCCCAGGGGAAGGACCGGGGCTTTGGGCCATCCTTCCCATAGAATCAGGGCCAGAAAGAGATAGATGATTTCGTCATAGAACACTATTTCTTGTCCTTGTTTTCGGAGGACCGGTTCTCGGCCTTTTTCCCGTCCTTTTGATTATTCTGGCCCTTGCGGGCGTAATCCGTGACGTACCATCCCGAGCCCTTGAGGATGAAGGAGCTTTGACTTATGAGTTTATGAAGTTTTCCCCCGCATACCTCACAGGTGGTAAGGGGCTCATCGGTGATTTTCTGCCACACCTCCAGATGCCTCCCGCAACCCTCGCACTCATATTCGTAGATGGGCATAAGGCACCTCCTCTCTGCGAAGTTCTAGGTTCGTGCGGTAACCCGCTCTGACTTGCCTGCGTGCGAGTAAAAATATAAAACAAGAGTTGCGGAAAGAAAGGTGGGTTCAGAGGCTCAGCCTCGAGGGTAGGAGCCCAGCCATTCCAGATGTAAACAGTGTTTCCGGACCTCGTCGAGGCATTCCCTGAGCAGGGGGTCTTCCACGTGTCCCTCGCAGTCCAGGAAGAAGAGATAACGCCAGGGTTCGCTTTTGGCCGGGCGGCTTTCGATCTTGGTGAGATTGATACCCCGTTTGGCGAAGGCCCGCAGGACCTCGTAGAGAGCACCGGGGCGGTCGGAAACACTGAAAAATAGGGAGGTTTTGTCCTGACCGGTGGGGGCAGGAGGCTGTCGCCCGATGATCCAGAAGCGGGTTACGTTACCCTTGTAGTCCTCGATATGTTTGGCCACCACCTGAAGGTGATAGGTGCGGGCCGCCAGCGGACTGGCTATCGCCGCCACCGAGGGATCCACCGCTGCCCAGCGGGCCGCCAGGGCCGTAGAGGCTACCTCTTCCACGGTTACCGAGGGGAGATGTTTGCGTAGCCATCGCCGGCACTGGGCCAGGGCATGGGGATGGGAGAGGACCTTCTTGATGTCTTCCTTTTGGCCGGTCTGATTGAGAAGGTGGTGAGTGATGGGGATATACACCTCCCCGCAGACCTTGACCCGGTACTGCGAGAAGGCGTCCAGGGTGGTGGAGACCGTGCCCTCGATGGAATTCTCCACCGGTACCACCCCGAATCTCACCCGATCGCTTTCCACCTCCTCGAATACATCCAGTACGGATTCCACCGGCAGGAATTCGGTGCTCTGCCCGAAGAATTCTATGGCCGCCATGTGACTGAAGGTGGCCTCCGGGCCCAGGTAAGCCACCCGAAGGGGCTCCTGGGCCTGACGGCAGGTATTGATGATCTCCAGGAAGATGGCTCGCAGGGAGTCCTCGGGAAATTGGCCCCGATTCTTCTCCAGGAGCCGCCGGAGGACCTCCCGTTCCCGGGTCAGGTCCAGGCTGCTCCGCCCTTCTTTGCGTTTGACCTCCCCTATCTGTTTGGCCAGACGAAAACGTTTCTGAAGGAGAAGGAGGAGATTTTCGTCTATCTGGTCTATCTCGGCCCGGAGTCTTTGGAGTTCTTCCATGGTTCCCATAATTTATTCAGGGAGGCCAGGGACGGCAACCCCGGGCGGGACAATATCCGGCCTCAAAGGCCTGGCGGAGGGAAGGGAAGATGCGCTTTTTTCGAATCTTTTGGGCCCGGGGACACCCGGGGCGATGGAAGCGTCGGGAGCGAACGTTTCCGATATAGTAGGGTTCGGTGTCGCGAAGGGAACCGAAGATTCCCCGGCCCTGTCTCAGGGCCTGGAGCTGGGCCCGGAGGAGCCTTTTCCGGTAACGGAAAGCTCCGGGATAGTAGCAGGCCATGGCCAGGCCCTCGGAGACCAGGATCTCGGAAACCAGGCGACCATCCGGGAGAAGAAGATATCCCAGGAGCCGTCCGTGGCGGTCCCTCCGGCGGAAAGCGGGTTCGAAACGCAGCGTTCGTCCCTCCACCAGCTCACGGTTACGCAGGTAGGCCTCCCGGGCAAAAGGCTCGGGAGGCCCTTCGGGCGAATGGAGTTCCGGAGCATTGATGCCCGCGTAACGCAGATGCCTTCCGTCCGCCAGGACCACGGTATCGCCG
>WGAR01000067.1 GCA_015494725.1 Thermodesulfobacteriaceae bacterium
GCCAGAAGGATGGTCTGGGCCGAGGCGGCGATGAAGGCCTCGCCCAGGCCCTGAGCGACGCGCCAGAAGATCATATAGGGAAGGCTTCCGGCCATGCCGCACATGGCCGAGGAAAGGGTAAAGAGAGAGATGCCCGAAAGGAAGGTCCAGGCGTAACCGATCCTGGGAGCCAGGGACACCACGAAGATGAGCCCGGTGGCCGCGGCGGTCATGTAGGCGGTGATCACCCACTGGATGCCGTAAAGATCCGTGGAAAGCGGGCCCATCAGTTTGGGGACCACGATATCCACGATGGTGGTGTCCAGAATGGCCATGAAGAAACCGGTCATGACGATAAAGGTGATGAGCACGCGATCGAGGGGAGGGACCGGATAGTAGAAATCCCGGGAAACCGGAGCGCCGGCCATCAGAATTTCCTCTTGATCTCCACCTCTCCCCCCAGGCCCACCCGGAGGAGGGAGAGGTCTCCCCGGGTAATTTTGATCTTGACCGGAATGCGCTGGGCCACTTTGGTGAATTCTCCGGCGGAGATGTCCCGCGGTACCAGGGCGAATTTGGCCGCGGTGGCCGGGAGCACCGCGGTGACCACCCCGTAGAAAGTATGGTGGGGATAGGCATCTATCCGGATTCGGGCCTCGCACCCGGGCCGGACCCCCCGGAGTTTGGTTTCCTCAAGAAGCACCAGGACATAGAGTTTGGAGAAGTCCACCACCGCATAGACCGGCTCCCCGGGGCCCACCACATCGCCCGGGGCGTGGAAGCGTTTGGCGATGTAGCCGGTTACCGGGCTTTGGAGCCGGCAGTAGGAGAGGAGGACCCGGGCCTCCTCCAGGGCCCTTTCCTGGGCCTGAATGCGGGCCTTCAGGGCCGCAAGCTCCCTTTCATTCTCCCGGATCAGTTTGTGCTGGTTGAGGATGCGTTCTTTTTCCTTGACTGTGGAACGGATGGCCGCGGTAAGGGCCTGAACCCGGGCCAGGAGGGCCTTTTTCTTCTGGGTGAGGCTCAGCCATCGGGTCTGGATCTCCTCGAAACGGTGCCTGGCGATGAGCCCCTCCCGCAGAAGGCGCCGGAACCTGCGGAGATCGCGTGCGGTCTGGGCCAGCTCGGCCTCCAGGGCCGCCACCTCGCTCTGCATGGCCCGTCTTTCGGCCTGTAACCTTTCCATTTCGTCCTCGAGCTGGGCCTGACGCAGCCGGAGGTCCGTGCGCAATCTCTGGATCTTTATGCTCAGGGCCCGGGACTTTTCCCGCAGGGAACGGAGTTGGTCGGCCAGGTTCCGGACCGAGAGGGCATAGGTGGTGTTGTCCAGCTCGGCCAGGAGCTGCCCCTGTTGCACCCGGGCTCCCTCGGGCACGTAGAGCCGCCGCAGTCGGCCGTTGACCTTCTGGAAGGAGACCAGGACCAGGGAATCGGTTTCCACGAACACGGCGTTGGTTACCGCGTAATAATGGCGATGCCAGAGAAAACGGGCCAGCAGCGCCAGGAGGATCAGAAAGATGGTGAGCAGGATGGCCGCGGCCAGCTGGCGATGTCGGCTATGCATGGCGGTTCTCCCGGGGGATAAGGGGCTGGGTGAGGATTTCCCAGAGGTCCCGGGGTTCGGGGAAGGGCCTCCTTCCCTCCAGGGCCTCCACCACCGCGGTGGCGATTATCCCGTCCACCAGGGCCGCGTAAAAGCGGGGATGGGCGGAAAGGGGAGAGGCCAGCCGGCTCAGCACCCCGGCCAGACGGTCCAGATACTCCTCAAACAGGACGCGGATCTTCTCCGTGTGGACCCCCCGGAAACGGGCCTCCCAGAGTTCCCGGAGATGGAGCCGGAGCACGGGTTCGTTTTCCCGCAGGATCTCCAGCTTGGCCTCCAGAAACCGGCGCAGGATTTCCCGCGGAGGGCCCGGAGAGGAAAGGGCCTCCATGACCCGACGGTGGATCCTGGAGACCGTCTCCAGCAGGAGGGTCTCGTAAAGGGCCTTTTTGCTGGGAAAATATTGATAGAGGGTCCCCACCGCCACCCCGGCCCTTTCGGCGATCTCGAGCATCCTGGCCCGATGGTAGCCCCGTTCGGAAAAGACCGAAAGCGCAGCCTCAAGGATCTCCCGCCGGACCTCCTCCTGCCAGACCTTTCTTTTTGAACGGAGGTTCATGTTGTGAATTTTAGTTCAGAAAAATCCCCGGGGTCAAGTCCCGGGGATGGAGGCAGGGGGAGGGGTCATTAGCTCCACCAGGTGCGGAGCAGGGAGAGCATGGACTGATGATTGTGGGAGCCCGGAGCCCGTCGGGGACCGGGGGTGAATTCCACCGAGGGGACCTGGCGCACCGGCTGCGGGAAGAGACTCATGAGCTGATAGATCTCGTGCGGCATGTCCTTGCGCACCGGAAGCCCGAGCTTTTTGGCCTCCTCGTAGGTGATGGGATAGTCGTGGGTCCAGTGCCCCTGGGTGAGGAGGTCGGAAAGCTCCTCCACCTTCTCCGGGGGGTATTTGCCGGAAAGGAGGTCCTTTAAGTTTTCCCGCATCTGCCGCAGGGCCTTTTCGGCCATATCCGCCATGATCAGGGTCTGATCGTCCACGTGTTCCAGGGGCTTTTCCCGGGTGGCCCGCACGATGGAGGCCGCGGGGAACTGGCCCAGCTGGGGGTCCACCGGACCGAGCACCGCGTGTTCGTCCATCACGATCTCGTCGGCGGCAAGGGCGATGAGCGTGCCCCCGCTCATGGCGTAGTGGGGGATGAAGGCCGTGACCTTTCCGGGATGTTTCTTTACCGCCCGGGCGATTTGAAGGGCGGCAAGCACCAGGCCACCGGGGGTGTGGAGGATCAGGTCGATGGGCACCTCCGGATCGGTAAGGTGAATGGCCCGGATGACCTGCTCGGAGTCGTTGATGTCGATGAAACGCATGATGGGGAACCCGAGCAGACTCATGGTCTCCTGACGATGCACCAGAAGGATGACCCGTGAGCCCCGCATCTTTTCGATCTTGGCGATCATGCGCTGGCGGGCGGCCTCCAGCAACCTCTGGCGCAGGATGGGCTGCAGGGCGGCCAGGATGAAAAAGAACCAGAAGAGATCGAAACCGGTCATACAAAAACCTCCTTTAACGGTTTATACGATCAAAATAGGAGACCACCCCGGGGATCTCCTCGTCGCGGTAATAGCAACGACCCCGGAGACAGAAGAAGCGGTGAAGGAACATACCCGCCAGAAAACCCCCCACATGGGCCCACCAGGCCACCTCGATCACCGGCTCCGGCAGGGCCAGAGAGAGGGTGCCGGAGAAGACCTGAAGCAGATACCAATAGACCAGAAAGAACACCGCCGGCACCTCGAAGATGAAGGGGAAGATGAAAATGGGGATCATCACCACGATCCGGGCGGCGGGGAACATGAGGAGATAGGCTCCCAGCACCCCGGAGATGGCTCCGGAGGCCCCGATGGTGGGGATGGTGGAATGGGGGTACATGTGTACATGGACCAGGGCGGCCACAAACCCGCACAGGAAATAAAAGATCAGAAACCGCAGGTGCCCCATCCGGTCTTCCACGTTGTCGCCGAAGATCCAGAGGGTCCACATATTGCCCAGGATATGGACCCAGCCCCCGTGAAGGAAGAGATGGGTAAAGAGGGTGAGGTAGGCCCCGGGGGGATAACCGTGGGCCGCGGCCCAGACCGGATCGGTGAGTCTGGCCGGAACCAGGCCCAGATACTGGATGACCAGCTCCCGGGTGGGTTCCGGAAGAGCGGTCTCCAGGAGGAACACCAGGGTGTTTACCGCGATAAGCCCCCAGGTGACCACCGGAACCGTGCGTCGGGGAAGGCTGTCCTGTAAGGGGATCATCCCAGGGCTCCTATCTCTTCGCCGCGGACCCCTTTGCGAAAGGCCTCGCTGCGGCGGATGAGTTCCTCGGAGGGATGCTGGATGCGACCGAACTCAAAGTTCGGGCCCGGCGAAAGCCCGATGAGTCCCTCGCGCCCCCCGGAGACGAAGGCCTCGGAAAGGATTCGTTGGGGTTCCGCGGTCTCGGAGAGCACGTAGAATTCCGCGGCCTTAAGGGCGTAGCGATTGGCGTTAAAGGCCACGGCCCCGCCTCCGCCCTCGCGCACCAGGCCCAAGGCCTCGGTGTCGGTGATGCTGTCGCCGAAGTAGATGGCCTCGGCGGCCGAGGAGCCGGTCTCCGCAAGGGCTTCTTCCACCGCCCGGGCCTTCTCCGCCCCGCCCACGGGATTCACCTCGCGCAGGAATCGCCCGGCCTCCATCTCCGGAAGGATCTTCCAGAAGATCTCCTCCAGTCGCTCCAGGGCCCGCCGGCTTTCGGCGGAAAGATCCGAAGGGCCCCGGGCCCCGGGGGGGATCTCGATGAGGGGAAGAGCGAAGATCTCCTCGCAGAGCCGCCGAAGCTCCCTTTCCTCGGCGGGAGGAATCTTTACCGCCTCAAGATCCACCTCCGTGCAAAAGACCCGCTCCAGAGGAAAATCCGCCACCTGGCAGAGGGCCTCAAGATAGGGGCGGTAGCTCGTGCTGATGATGAAGGTGGGGGAAAGACGATTCAGGGCCTTAAGGGTCTCCACCGCTTTGGGGAGAACCTTTAAGGTCTTTTGCGAGAATTCCCGCAGCGCCCGATTGGTGGCCCCGTAGGCCTTAAGGAAGGGAAGGATGAGCTTTAAGGTATCCCCGGCCTTGTAGCCCGGACGCCTCTCCACATCGGCCAGATAATCGTCGTAACGGGAGATGCGGGCGAAGAATTCTCCCCCCTTGGGAATGATGGCCGCGGCAAATTCATAGGCATTGTCGTTTAAGGTTATGGGTCCTTCGCAATCGAGAGCGATGAGCGCCATGCACTTCCCCTCTTGTGTTCTTGCCGATCTTGCCCTATCCTAACAAAAAATAGTTTCACCCGGAAGAATTTCCAGAATGCCCATCTACGAGTTTCGGTGTGAGGTTTGCGGGGAGATCTTTGAGCGCCTCATGAAGATGGGGGAAGAGTTTCCTCCCTGTCCCCGGTGCGGGGAGTCGCGGGTGTTGAAGTTGCCCTCCCTCTTCGGGTTTCAGGATGCGGCTGATTTTCGGGCCGAGCGGGAAAGGGCTATCCTCAAGCGGGCCCGGGATTATCTTATAGACGGAAAGGTAGGGGAGGCCCGGAGATTCCTCTCCCGGGCGCAGGAGTATGTGCGTACCGACCGCATCCGAAAACTCCACGACCAGCTGAGTCAGCGGAAGCCGGTAAGCGGAGGGTACGTCAGTCGTACGGAAGTGATCATCAAGAAGAAAAAGTAGGAGGCGCGGACATGGGCGACGGAGAAAAAAGGGAAAAGCAGGCGATACCCCTGCCTCCGGTGACCTTCAGCACCTTCATCCTCTCGCTTAACACCGCGGCTCTCATCCATCTGGGGGAGCTTCCCAACCCGGACACCAACGAAAAGACCGTAAACCTCACCCTGGCCCGGCACACCATCGACACCCTGGATATGCTGCGGGAAAAGACCCGGGGGAACCTCACCCCGGACGAGGAGAGGCTGCTTGAGAGCATTCTTTACGAGCTTCGTCTGCGTTATGTGAAGCTTACCTCATGAGGCTTTACGCTCCGGCCAAGCTCAACCTCTTCCTGCGGGTCCTGCGCAAACGCCCGGACGGCTACCACGAACTGGAGACCCTCTTTCAGAAGATCACCCTCTGTGACGAGGTGGAACTCAGGAAGGCCACGGATATCGCCCTGGAGGTTAAGGGAGAGGCCCCGCCCGGAAGGGAAAACCTGTGTTTCCGGGCCGCGGAGGCCTTCCTTTCGCGGGCCGCAATTCGGGCCGGGGTCTTTATCCGGCTCAGGAAACGTATTCCCGCCGGAACGGGGCTCGGTGGGGCCTCAAGCGATGCCGCGGCGGTGCTCCGGGGGCTTTCCGCCCTCTACCCCGGGCATCTTTCCCAGGCGGGACTTTTTTCGCTGGCCCGCACCCTCGGGGCGGACGTGCCCTTTTTTCTCTCCCCCTATGCCACGGCTTTCGCCCGGGGGATAGGGGACGAACTTTCTCCCTTCCCTGAGACCCCGGCCTGGTATCTGGTGGTGGTTCCCCCTTTTCGGGTCTCCACGCGCTGGGCCTATCAAAATCTGAGATTGACAAAAGAGAAAACCCCGCTTAATTATGGGCCGAAAGCCCCGGAAGGGGCTTTAAATTTTGAAGGGGTGCTTGAGAACGACTTTCGGGCCGTGGTGTTTGAGCGGTATCCGGAACTTTACGAGCTGGAGAGGGCGCTTCTTTCCGCCGGGGCTAAGGCCTGCGGCCTTTCCGGAAGCGGCTCGGCGCTTTTCGGGGTCTTCGCCGAGGAGGAAGCCGCCCGCCGGGCGGAGGCCGGGCTGGTTACCCGGTTTCCGGCTTATGCTTTTTATGTGGTGACCAATTACAAGGAGGGAACCCCATGTTCATCAATCACCTGAAGATCTTCAGCGGCACGGCCAACCCGGAACTGGCCCGTAAGATCTGCGAGTATCTGGCCGTCCCCATGGGACACATGGAGATCAAGCGTTTCAGCGACGGGGAGATCTTCGTGGAGATCAAGGAAAATGTCCGGGGGGCGGATGTCTTCGTGGTGCAGCCCACCTGCACCCCGGTGAACGAACACCTTATGGAGCTTCTCATTATGGTTGACGCCCTGCGGCGGGCCTCGGCCCGGCGCATCACCGCGGTGATCCCTTACTACGGCTATGCCCGTCAGGATCGCAAGACCGCCCCGCGCACCCC
>WGAR01000068.1 GCA_015494725.1 Thermodesulfobacteriaceae bacterium
AGGGTTACGCCTTAAAGATTGATGAGGCCTTTGAGGATTTGGGCAAGGAGAAGGCCGCCATTCTGGCTGAATTCGTGGAATATATCGAATCCCGAAAGGCAGCCACCTCCGAGGAACTCAGGAACACCGAGTTGAGATTGCAGAAAGAAATCGAAAATGTGCGGCTGCAGATCGAAAGAACGAAAAGCAGCCTTCTAAAATGGAGGCCCTCTGGGCCGGACAGATTGCCGCTATAGGCGGCCTCCTGATAAGTGTCCTCCACTGGTTTCTAGGATGAACCCGGTTTCATAGCCGCGGTTACGAGGAAGAGCCCCTGGTCCGCAAGGGCCGGTTTCAGGGCCTCAAAGGCCTTCAGAATAAGGGGGCTCAGGCGTTCACCCTTGATGTTAACCGTCCGGTTATTCTCAAGCTTGAGGGTAAGGTCCGGAATCTTTAGATTCTCCGCAAGGGCCCGGAAGATGTCTCCCGGAAGAGGCGGAGCCGTCCACTGCCAGAGGACCTCAAGCCCCGCCCTTTTAACCAGCATCCGGTGGGAAAGGGCGCTCAAACGGGAAAGGTGATCCGGCGGGCGGTCCCTTTCCCCTCCCAGGAAATAAACCCTTTCGTCCTTGTGCCCCATCCTTCTTCCCAGGGTCTTAAGATTCGGAGTGGAAAAGATGAAGATGCCGCCCGGCTCAAGCCTCGCAAAAACCTTGCGCACAAAGGAAAGAGGATCCTCCAGGTGTTCCACCAGCTCAAAGGCCGTGATCACCTGAAATTGCGAAGGAAAGGAGGGAGGAAGCTCGTCTAGGTCCAGGGCCCGCACGAGACGGCCTTTTAAGCCGAAATTCTTCTCCCCCCATTCCACCG
Organism: Thermodesulfobacteriaceae bacterium; assembly: GCA_015494725.1. GTDB lineage: Bacteria > Desulfobacterota > Thermodesulfobacteria > Thermodesulfobacteriales > Thermodesulfobacteriaceae > Thermosulfurimonas_A. The sequence continues at coordinate 850 of WGAR01000068.1, forward strand.
CGGCCCGGCTGGCGTCCATCCCGTAAGCCTCAAAGCCAATCTTAAGGGCGTAACGCACGAAAAACCCGTTGGCACACCCCACATCAAGGAGCGTCCTCTTTGCCGGAAGGGCCTCCAGGAATTCCCTTACCTTTAAGAACCGCGGATTGGAAATGAGTCCCTGATAGGCCCTTTCTGGATCAGGGGCCGAAACATAATGATCGTATTGCGCTACATCGCATTTTCCCCGGGCGTAAGCCTCATCGTAATCGTAGGCCTTTCTAGGCCAGGCAAACTCGGTCTCGCATCGCTCGCACTTAAGGTGTCTGTAACTCCGGTAGCGATCCGTGGGAATAAAGGGCACCTGGTTCTCACACACCGGACAGGGCTTCGTCTCTATGCGCCGTCGCTTTTCCCTTAGTTCCTCAAGGGCTTTAAGGGCCTCCTCCATCTGGAACTCCCTCCAGGCCTCGGCCAGGACCTTCACCTCCTCCTCTTTTTCCGAAAAGTGCCGGTAAAAAAGCGGTTCGCCGTCTTCCCCCCCTATAAGAATCCCTTTTTGATAGAGATAGTAACTTATACGGTGTTCCGGAGGAATGGAGGTAAAGAGCACCACCGTGGGGATGGAGAAGGCATCGGCTATATGATAGACCGCGGTATCCACGGTGATTATGGCGTCCATCCGGGAGACAAGATAGGCGAAATAGTCAAAGCCCTTTTGCGAGTAGCAGTCAAGCTTTACCAGGCGGGGATGCTCGTACCTTAAGGGCAAAAGAGAAACCACCAGATACTCGGTCTCTTCAAAAAGCCTTTCAAGGAGGTGAGGGAGGATCTCTTCCGGGATGGAACGTATGGGGGAGGAACTTGAGGGATGAAAGAGAAGAAGAGGCCTTCCGGAACACTTAAGAGCCTTTACCACCGGCTCAAGTTCCCGGGCCACCCGCTCGTTAATCTTTACGAAACACCGCTTTTCCTCCGGAGGGACACTTTGCGGATCTATTCCCAGAGCCTGAAGGTAAAAATCCACCATTTCCTGGCGAAAGATGGGCCAGCCGGTCATATTTGAAAGATCCACCACGGCATCGTACCGGAAGAGAAGCTCCGCCGGAGCCGGCATAAGATAGATCTCGTCCACGATGGTCTCCTGCCTGAGGATGGGTATGGCCCGGGGGCGAAGAGTGAAAACTCCTATGCTTACCTCCCGAAAGTGGCGCATCAGCCGATCGTAAAAGATGTTTAAGGCCGTCAGGCCCACGATGTTGTCCCCCAGACCTCCGCCCATGCCGTTTACGATGGCTACCCGCAGGCGTTCCCTTCCGTAAAGGGGTCTAATTCTCTCCTCCAGGGGAACGAACCTTTCGCCCTCCCGAAAATAGCCGCCGCTATAGGTCAGATCCAGCGGAAATTGGGGGTGTTCCAGTACCGGTCGCTTATCAAGCAGGACCTTGAGGTCAAAATCCTGGTATCCGGCCTTTCTAAACCGGGTTACTACCCTCTGCATCTCATCCGAAGGGGCAAAATAGAGACGATCCGCGGTGAGATGCCGGGGATCGGCTTTGAGGAAGAGATAGGTAACCTCCTCTCCATCAATCCTGAGACTTACGGTATAATCCCTTTCCACAAAGTAAAATTCCATCTATTTTTCCTCGTTAATAGGTACCTGCCTCTTTAAGCCAGGATATAAAACGACGACTCATTGGGCTCAAGAGAGAGAAGGGTTTCCGGATCTCCGGAAATCTCGGCCAGAATACGCAGGTGTTCAACCGTCCGATCCAAGAATTCAAAGAATATTTCCCTTGCCTCCCGGAGAATGTGAGCTCTCTCGTCCGGTTCCGGAACAAGGTAAGCCAGACAGAAAAGTTGGTTGGAAAAATGAAGGATAGATCCCTTGTAGAGCAGGAAAAGGGCCTGGTTCTCCTTCTCCACCTTTTCTATAAGGAACCGATGGACCCCGCAGATGGCCTGGACCAGATTTTTCCTGCGGGAAAGGATCCCCTCCTCCTTTAAAGACTTCTTTATGGTCTCCACCATGGCCTGGGCCCGTACGGGAAGCCCCTTTAAGGCCCGCAAGATTTCTTCTCTCGAATAGTTCCTTTCTATCTGAGACCCGAGGACGGTTTTCACGCTCTCTTCTTTGTCCCGGGAGATGTCGGAGATCTCTTTGGGGGCCGCGCGCAGAGTCCCTTCAAAGTGAAGCCCCACCCCCAGATTATAGACCCGGACCCCTGGATGAAGGCGGAGGAGATCCTCAATAGCGGCCTTTCCCCAGAGATAGGTGGAATTGGTAAACACCCTGCGGCCATCGGGCAGGGTTACCACCTGTTCAAATTGGGCCTGAAAGCGTGAGAGGGGGCCTTTTGGGTCATAATAGGCGGTGTGTCTGGAGTGGTGATAGGCGGGGTCCGGGGTCCCCAGATCTACCCCTACCAGGGCTATGTGTTTGAAGCCGGCATAGACGGCGAAGGCGAGCCCCGCATTGGCTACCGAGGGATTACAATAGTAAAGCCAGGGATATTTCCGGGGAAAGAGGGCCGCCCCGGCATCGTTGGCCTTAAGAAACATAAAGCTCTCCCGCCCCAGGTCAAAGAATTCGTGCCAGTTCGGATTCCCGGCTACCATGACCGTCTTTTTCAGGAAGTCCGAAGAGACGGTGTCCCTCAGGACCTGGTACACGAACTTCGGTCGCTCTATGTTCACGTGAAAATCCGGCTCAATCCCTTCTTTTTCCAGCGTCCTTATGGCCGTCCCGCAGGAGATGATCACCGAGGTATCCTTTTCCCGGTGGATAAATTCCAGATTTTGGTCCAGCGAAGGCCCGGCACCGACCACGATGGCCATGGTCCTCGGAGAAACCGGTTTTTGAGGACGAAATATCGGCACTTCTTTCACCAGGTTCATGGTGGTTTGGACCAGGGAACGGAATTCGTCGTCAAAAAATCCCCACCCGCGGAGGACCAGGAAGAGCTTCTGCCGGATAAGATCCATTACCTTTTCAAAAAGAGGGTTTTCAAAGGCATTCCATACGTAGGAGAGACACCCGAACATGGGATGACTTTGCTCAAAGGCTCTGTAAATATCCTGATAGAGGGCCTCGGGAGAATCGTTGATGAAAACAAATATGTCTCTTCCCGGGCGGGAAAAGTATTCCACCAGCTTTTTCCAGTCCAAGGTGTAGAAGGTGGCCTTGAGGAGTTCTATGTCCTCCTCCACCACGATGAGATACTTGACCTCCGTTAGCCGGAGAAGATGCTCCAGGTGATAGCCCAGCCCCAGCCCGAAGGTTATGAGCAGGGGAATAAACCCGGGATCGTGAAGAAACTCCTCGCTTAGGGCCGGAGCCGAAAGGTCCCAGATCCGATTAAGGGCTTCGTGATTCAGGGACAGGCGGTCCGTCTTCTGAGCCAGGACTCGGGGAGGCACCATAAGCCTTCGGGGATGGGAGAGGAAGTCCGCGGCCTGAAGATGGCCGATCCTTTCCGGATCCTCCCCCGGAGGATAGGCCAGATCCCGTCCAATCCTCAGGTTCGGGCCGGAGGAAGTAATCAGGATCTCCACGGTCTTTTTCCCCTGAAGGTGAGCCAGATCATAGAGTTGAGGGGCCCTTTTCTTAAAAAACCGGAGATTTTTTTCGTATCGGTGGCGAAGTTTTTCAAGAAGTTTACTCATTTTGGGGATCCTCGCCTTCCATGAGGAGTCTGGCCAGACGGTAATCAAAGGGGGTGTCTATGTCCAGGCCCCGTTCCCGGGGCATAATATAGGCCGCGATGGGGGAAATAAAATAGGTTCCGGCTTCAAGGAATCTTTCGGTCTTTACGATGGTTACAGCCCCGTTGATGTAATAGGTGGGGGGTAATTCCTGGGTCCTGTATTTTATCTTCTCCGGCATGAGGGGCTGGAGGAATCCTTCTTCAACCAGCACGGCTCTGAAGGCCGGATGTTCAAATTCGGTCACCGAAAAAAGGGCATTCGGATTCCGGTCCTGAAAAAGGGCGTAGGCCTCCCGCAGGTCTTCCGGCCGGGTCAGAGGAGAATTGGCCTGAAGGATAAAGATAACTTCGGATTTCTGATATTCAGGGTGAGAATTTAGGAATTCCATGACTACATCTGAAATCTTATAGGGATCGTGGGCCAGATACTCGGGGCGCATGTGGACCCGGGCCCCGGCGCTTGCGGCTGCGGAGGCCACTTCTTGGGACTCGGTGGAGACCCAGATGTCTTCTTTTCTAAAAAGTCCGGAGCGCAAGGCGGTTTCTATGACATATTGGATCATGGGGCGCCCCCGGAGGGGAAGGATATTCTTCCGGGGGAGTCTTTTAGAGGCGGCCTTGGCCGGGATGAGGCAAAATTTAGAGATGCTCACGGGTTAGAGGTTCTCCTTGAAATATACTTTTACGCAGGGGTTTTCCCAGAAAAAGGGAAAACTCGTAGTCGGTAAGACCGACCTGCGGCCTGCGGAATTCAAAATCTTCCCTTTTTATAGGGGTGCCGGCCGGAAGATCTCTTACCGCATAAGGAGATCTCCTTGCTATTCTGACCCTTTGGGCATCTATTCCGGTAGGACGGGAGGATCCGAGAGCCACCTCCACCTCCCTTATTACTTTTACGAATTCCTTGGCCTCTTCCGGCTCAAGGGAGAGGGCGTGTTCACAGCTCCTGGTAGTCCTATCCAGGGTAATATTCTTTTCCAGAAGATCCACCCCCAGGGCCACGGCCGCAATATCCATGTTCCACCCCGGGGAGTGATCCGAAAACCCGATCAGGTAATCCGGAAACATTCGTTTTAGAGTGCTTATTACCCGCAGGTTAATGCTTTCCAGATAAGCCGGATATCCGGTAGGACAATGGTGGATCACTATATCCCGGCAGCCGGCCCTTTCCGCCACCCGCACCGCCCTTTCTACCTCCCACAATTCGGCCCCTCCGGTATCTAACTGAAGGTTCACCCCCTTCCGGGCGGCGTAGGCTATGAGATCCAGATAATCTATATCCCCGGAACATATCTTTATGGAAGGAACCCCCAGTTCATCCACCAGGAAATCCACCTCGTCTTTAAAGGTTGCGGTGCAGAACATGGATATTCCCAGCTCGTCGCAGTAACGCTTAAGCTCCCGCCATTCCTCCCGGGAAAGCTCCCGGCGTTTCAGGATCCAATAGAGCGGCTCCCGACAGGTTCGGATCTCCTCCTTCCCCGTTTCGGTGCGGCAGAGATAGCCGTACTCAAATTCCACCTTCCGGTCGGCCATAAGCCGGTCTGCACTAAGCATCTGGAACTTCACGGCATCCGCCCCGGCCTCTTTGGCCGCCCGCGCCAGGGCCTTGGCGGAATCCAGCCCGGTATGGGTGGCCCCGGCCTCAAAGACGATGATGACCCCTTTCTTTCTCTTTAAGGTTTTCATTCTATATATTCCCACCTAAGAGGTGTGCCCTTCTTAAGATCCCGGCGGAAGCGCCGGCCGAGGACTTCCGGAAGATGCCGGGGATGGAGTCCGTATCCCGGACGTATGGAGCGCACATTCTCGGTGGTTATCTCTTCTCCGGCGCGCACATCCCGAACCACATAGAGGGAACGCGAAAACTCCCGGGCCTTCTTTTGTTTTGCGCTTAAGCGGTAGGAAATCTTGCCCAGGGCTTTCTCGGTTTCCCTTATGGCCCGCACCATAAAGGAAAACTCTTCGGGTTCAAGGGAGAAGGCCGCATCCGGTCCTCCTAGGGAACGGTCCAGAATGAAGTGTTTCTCCACCACCCGCGCCCCCAGGGCCACCGCAGCCACGGCCACAGAAGGACTCAGGGTATGATCCGAAAGCCCCACCGGCACCCCGAAGGTCTCGGCCAGATGGGGAATGGTGCGGAGGTTTACCTCCTCAAGGGGGGTAGGATAGGCGGAGACACACTTGAGAAGCACGATTTGGTCGTTTCCCACCCGCCGGCAGGCCTCCACCGCTTCTTCTATATCCGAAAGGGTGGCGATGCCGGTGGAGATGAGCATGGGTTTGCCCTTGGCCGCGGCGTACTCAATGAGGGGAAGGTCCGTGATTTCAAAGGAGGCTATTTTGTAACAGGGCACGCCGAGATCTTCCAGAAAGTCCACGGCCGTGGGATCAAAAGGGGTGGAGAAGAAGATGAGCCCCAGGCTTTCGGCAAGCTCCTTGAGTTCCTTATGCCATTCCCAGGGGGTGTAGGCCTTCTGGTAAAGTTCGTAGAAGGTTTTACCGTCCCAGAGGGTTCCCTGCCGGATGAGGAAATCCTCTCGCCGGCAGTCAATGGTTATGGTGTCCGGGGTGTAGGTCTGGAGCTTTACCGCATCGGCCCCGGCCCTGGCCATGGCCTCAATGGTCCTTCGGGCCAGATCCAGATCCTGGAGATGATTGGCCGAAAGCTCGGCCACAATAAAAACTTTTTCTTTCAATATTTTACTAATCATGATTGCTTGTAAAACTTATAGCTAATTACCATTTTAGTCAATTCAAATATTTTATTTTTGTTAAATAAATTATTTATCTCTCTTTTTATTTCTTTTTCAAAATCTTCATTATAGAAGGTAGTATTTTTCCAGTAATTAAATAACTGACTTGCAGAAGAAAATAAAATCTTATTTTCAAAAAAAGAACATTCAAATCGAGAAAAACCGGCGCTTTTAACATGTTGCAATAATTCTGAATAAAAATCACTTAAAGAGTAAAAAACTTCTTTAGGGATATCATAATATTCTTTTATGATCTCAAAGAGCTCTTTATTGGTGCCTTTATAAGGTCCAATCACCCAAAAGATGCCGCCGTCTTTTAAAGAATTATATATCAAAGAAACAAATTTTTTCAAATAGGATCTTTGACAATAATACAATGCATAACATGAATAGATCAAATCAAAAAATTTTTCTCTTTTTTGAAAAAAATCTTCGCTTTTTTCAAAGGCAAGAAAAACCAACTTTATGTTTTTATTTTCTTTTTTGATTAGTTCTATGCTTTCTCTTGAAACATCTAAAGCATACCATTCTATATCTTTAGGACATAAATCATAGAACAGAAAAAGTTGTTTGCCGGTTCCGCATCCTAAATCTAGAATTTTAGCATTTATAGGCAAAATAGGCAAATTATTTACAAGCCACTCATCGAAATTTCTCAAACTAGATTGATTGGCCTTGATTCTGCTTTTTAAAGCCTTAGTATCAGTTGCCCTATTCATCATGCAAACATTCTTTCTAAAATTCTATTTATTCCTTTCCCATCTATTAAATTGGAAGCGATTTCGAATACCTTTTTTCTTTTAGAGAAATCCATAAAATAATCAATGCCTTTTTTCAAATTATTCCAAAACATGTCATCATTATACCAACCTGCATTCCATATCAAATTAAATCGACTTAATATTTCAACATTCGGGACTTGATTTTCAGCAATTATTAATGAAATAACCGGTAACCCAACACTCAGCAACTCGAAAATAGTTTGACCTCCTGCAGAAATAGCTAAATCGGCATTCTCGATATAATGTTTTATTTGTGCAGCGGTTAATTTTTTGAACTGATAGTTTATTATTTCTATTTCAAAATCGTATTTGGCGTAAAGAAATTGGGCAATTTTGAAACTAAAATCAGAAATTTTGTTGTTTCCCAAGCTTATAAGTAATTTTTTAACTTTTTCTTGAGGCTCCTTTTTAGAAGATTCCCAGAAAGGAGGGCGCAGGACAATATACTCAAGGCCGAAAAGATGGCGGGGATGGCCGTCGGGCTCGGCGGTAGGGTTGAGGATAAAGGCCTTATCAGGATAAGGAAGACGGAAAGACTCGTCGAACACGAGAAGCCTTTCCGCCCGGCTTGCGGCGAAATGATAGAAATCTTCCCCCGCAAGATAGGAATCCACCACCGCCCCCTCCGCCCCGGAAAGTAAAGCCCCGGACCGGGAAAGATCCCTTTCCCAGTCGAAAAACTCCCCGGAAAAACCGTGCATTTTGAGAAATTCAAGGGCCGTTTCGTCACCCCTTAAGGCGAAGCGGATCTCCACCTCGCAAAATTTCCGCCGCAAACCCTCGGCCAGGGCCGCACACCGGCTCACATGCCCGAGCCCGATCTCCCGCCCCCCTTCGGTGAAAAAAGCCACTTTCATGACTTATAATTGTCCGCCTTGTAAATCTTCAAGATATATCTGTGACCATTCAAAACAAAAAATGCCGGATAATTTTCATTGTCCACTATGCGCAGAAGGTTAAACTGTTCTCTAATAGTCTTATCCACATCCAGTTCACTATCCGCGGGGGTCCTGCGAGGATAAAAACTCTCTTCACCTTTCTGTTCCTCAGGAATAAGGTCAGGATATTTTCTTAAAAATTTAAGACACAATTCTATGGTCTTATGAGCCTGTTTTTCTCTTATCTCGTCATGCAATTCATGACCCTCAAGCTCAATGAAATCCTTAAGATATATCCTCCCGGCATCTATTTCTTCTGTGGCCTCAAAAAGTACAACGGGAATCCTGTTTTTCCCTTCTAGAATCTGCCAGAAAAGTGGAGCCCATCCCTTACCTTTTGGTAAATCACTTTCATGGACTACCAGATTAAATTTATTCAAATTCAGCACTTCTCTGGGGACTCGATTAAAGTAGCTAAGAATAAATAAAACATCAAACGGAGAACTTATTTGAGTATGATGTGTAAACAGATAAGCCTCAAAGTCTAACCATTTGAGAATATTAACAAGTTGTTTGGCATAAGACAAAAACCAGCTGGAGGAAGAGGTTAAAACCGCCAATCTTTTAAGCTCTAGCTCTTCCCTCATCCCTCCCTCATCTTTTCAGCCAGGAATTGGGCCCGCCGGCCGACCTGGGCGGCCCAGCGGGAATCGAGCATCTCCCCCGCGGCCCGAGAGAAATCCCCGGCCTTAAGGGCCGCGATCATCCTTTTAAACCCCAGAAACCTCGGTTTTCCCAGATTATATATCATATCAAGAAGCACGGCCTTTCGCACCGGGGAAAGCGCTTCGTAAGTCCCGCCCAGGGCCTCCCGAAGTTCGGCCTCGCAGCGCAAAAGATCGTTTCGCAGAAGCACTTCCGCCTCCTCCGGGCTCAATCCTACATCCTCAAGGTTTCGGCCGTAGCCGATGGTGAGTTTTCCCACCGTGTCCCGATAGGGCTTGAGCCTTAGGCCCTCATGTTCCTTGATCCAGGAAAGGGCAAGCTCAAGGTGTTCCCCTTTCTTTTCCGGGAGTTGAGAGGCAAAAAGGATAGAAGCCGGGCGTTCAAGGGCCCGCAGAAGGACAAAGGCCTCGGCGGCGGAAACCCCGGTCTCCATGCCCCGGCGCCGGGCAAGGATCTTTACCCCCTCAGGGGAGCGGGGATGGGGGAAATCCCGCAATTCCTGCCGGTAGCACTTAAGGGCCTCAAGTTTCCGGGAAAGGGTGTCCGAGATGTCAAAATAGGCGTTGGGGCGAAAGGACTCGGTGAAGTTCCACTCTGTGGAGGAGGGGACCTCGAAGGCGTAGATGCGGCGCACAGGGCTCCCTGGTAAGGGGCGGGCCGCGGTAAGCACGGCCCGGGCGGTGAGGACATGATCCAGGTTCAAGTCCCCGGGAAAGTGGGTAAAGATCGTCTGCGGAAGGATCCTTCCGAGATATTCCTCCACCAGTTTCACCAGATCCAGGAAATTGAGGGCGTCAAAACGGTTGTCCGGAAGACTCTCAAAATAGATGGCCCCGGCCTTAAGGATTTCCGCCGCTCTTTCGGCGGCCTTACGCAGGGTCTCAATCTCTTTACGGCGGGCTTCGGGGTCGCGCTTTCTATCGCGGGAGGTCACTCCCTCTCCCAGGATCAGGATATGGACCTCGGCTCCCTTTTCGGAAAGGAGGGCGAGCGTTCCCCCGCAGCCCAGGACCTCGTCGTCGGGATGGGCGGCCACGGTAAGGACCCTCATTCCCCGGTCACCTCTAAAAGGGTTTGATTGAGTATCTCCACCACCTGCCGGAGATCCTCCTCTTTAAGCCCCGGATGAAGGGGCAGGGAAAGCTCCCGACGATAGAACTCCTCGGCCTGCGGACAGAGTCCCGGGGCATAACCCAGCCGGCGATAGAAGGGGTGTAGATATACCGGAAGATAATGCACCTGCACCCCCACGCCCCTCTCCCTCAGCCTCCGGAAAAGCTCCCCCTTGCGGGATGCGGCCTCCCCCTTAAGCCGCACCGCAAAGAGGTGGTAGCCCGAGCGGGCGTAAGGTCTTTCCGGGGGAAGCTCAAGATGAGGATTTTCGGAAAGGAGCTCCCGGTAAAGCTCGGCGAGCATTCTTCTTCGGCGGATGAATTCCGGAAGTTTGCGCAGCTGAGAGATTCCGAGGGCGGCTTGAAAGTCGGTCATCCGATAGTTCCAGCCCAGAAGTTGCATCTCGTAATACCAGGGGCCGGGGGAGGGGTGTTCAAATTCCGTGGACTCCCGGGTTATCCCGTGCTCCCGGAACAGGCGGAGTTTCCGGTAGCATTCCTCGGAATTGGTGAGCACCGCGCCGCCCTCACCGGTGGTGATGGGTTTTACCGGATGGAAGCTAAAGACCGTCATGAGGGAGTAGCGACACGATCCGATCCTCTCCCCCCGGTACTCCCCCCCCAGGGCGTGGCAGGCGTCTTCTATCACGACGGCGCCTTTTCTTTTGGCTATTTCGGCCACGGCCTCAAGGTCCACGGGATGGCCGGCATAGTGCACCGGGACGATGAGTTTCGTGCGGGAAGAGGCGACCCTTTCAAGCTCTCCCGGATCCAGGTTCCCGGTATCCGGTTCCACATCGCAGAAGACGGGCCTTGCTCCGAGGAAGACCCCGGCGTTGGCCGTGGCGCAGAAGGTTACGGCCGGAACGATAAACTCGTCGCCGGCCGAAAGGCCGGCCGCAAAATAGGCCGCATGAAGGGCCGCGGTCCCGGAGCTGAAGACCACCGCAAAGCGGGCCCCGCAGAAGGAGGCCAGGGCCTCCTCAAATTCCCGGATCTTCGGACCCTGAGTGATAAAATCCGAACGCAGGACTTCCGCTACGGCCTCTATGTCTTCCTCGGTGATAAGCTGGCGGCTGTAAGAGATCATAGCCTGGCCCCCAGTTTTTCCTTAAGGATCTGCCGCAGGTCCTCCACCGTAAGCCACCAGGAGTTGCGATCGCTCCGGTAGCTGAACCCCTCGGACACCGCCGGATACCCGGCATAGTGTTTCTCCAGGTCCTTCTTGCGAAAGACAAACTGGGGGAGGATGACGTAGTAGCGGCCGAGATCGCGCACGGTGCGGGCCTCGTCCTCGGAAATCAGGGTCTCGTGAAGTTTCTCCCCGGGGCGGATGCCGATGATCCGGAAACGACACTCCGGCTCTATGGCCCGGGCGAGATCCGTGATCCGCATGCTGGGAAGCTTGGGCACGAAGACCTCTCCTCCTACGGCGTTTTCCAGGGCGAAAAGCACCAGATCCACGGCTTCATCCAGGGTGATCCAGAAACGGGTCATGCGTTCGTCGGTGATGGGAAACTCCTTCTCCCCCCGGGCCTTAAGCTCCAGAAAGTAGGGTACCACACTTCCCCGCGAGCCGAGCACGTTCCCGTAACGCACCACCGAGAAAGTGATCTCCCGCCCCCCGGAATAGTTTTCCGCAGCGATGACGATCTTTTCCATGGCCAGCTTCGTGGCTCCGTAAAGGTTTATGGGGTTTACGGCCTTGTCCGTGGAAAGGGCCACCACTTTTTTGACACCCTTGTCAATGGCGGCGTCAATCAGGTTCTGGGTGCCGATAATGTTGGTGCGCACGGCCTCAAAGGGATTGTACTCCGCGGCCGGGACCTGCTTCAGGGCCGCGGTGTGGATCACAAAATCCACCCCCTCAAGCGCCCGGCAGAGGCGAGATTTGTCCCTTATGTCCCCGATAAAAAAACGCAGTACCTCAAGATGTTCCGCAAACCTCTTCTGCATTTCCAGTTGCTTGAATTCGTCCCGGGAATAGATGATGATCTTCCGGGGCCGGAACCTTTTAAGGACTATCTCCACGAACTTCTGCCCGAAAGAACCCGTCCCCCCGGTAACAAGCACGACCTTTCCGTCAAGCATCACCCCTCTCCCGAGCGATTTTGTTTTTCATAAAAGCAAAAAATATGCCGAGATCTCACGCATACCGGAGATAGTCTCTTAAGGCCTTTCTTTTGAGCTCGCTTGCAGGATCTTTACGCATGCGGGGGAGAAACCCAGACCTGATCTTCTCAACGAGATCCTTTATCTGCCTCTCCCGCTCTCTCAGTTTCTCGAGGCGGGGAAGGAGAGGGGAAATTTTTTCCGGGGAAAGGATTTTCAGGGCTTCCTTGAACCGGGCCTGAAGTTTTCGTCGCTCATAAAGCCGGGCGTAAAGCTCTTCTAAAGGGATTTTTTCAGGCGGGGTTTCGGCGCACCTTTTAAAAAACGCGAGATGTTCTTTCTGAAGCTTCTCAAATTCCTCAAGCCAGGCCTCCGCCTTTTCCGGGCTCATGCTCTCGCCTTTTTTATCCGTTCCAGGCCTCCCATGTAGGGTCTTAGGACCCCGGGGATGACCACCGAGCCGTCCTCCTGCGGGTAATTTTCCAGGATGGCCATCACAGGAGGAAGTTTATCAACCAATTCTGCCCCGGTTCAAATCTAAATATCATAGGTCTTGGCCGCCTTAAACTTGGGCACCTCTTTCTCTGGGTTAGATCTTAACACAAGGATTCCGAGCCAATAAGTGTCCCTGGAGTCGTTTTTTCCTGTACCAGGCCACATTTATAAACAAGTTGAACCTTTATGGAAGCAGACTTGCCCGGTAAATTGAAGCGGTTAGGATTCTCTTTTAAACGGAGAAATCGGGAGGGGAGATGAAAGTCGCACTGCTTGACTACGGGGCGGGGAATGTGCGAAGCGTGATAAACGCCCTCCGGGCCTTAGGGGCCG